>CAMOJP010000043.1 GCA_946617165.1 uncultured Bacteroidales bacterium | reverse complement strand
AGCCCTTCATCATTACGATGAGGGGCTCTTTGTTTGTGCGGCGATACTACCTACATTCGTAACTTTTTATACCGAGAGAAGACCGAGACACAACCGTGAAGGAGTGCGACGGAACGCACTCCGAGTATTGCACCCGAGCTATCACCATAGCGAGGACTAAGTGCAATACATAGAATGGCGCGACCCTTGCGGTCACGCAGCCGTATGGCTGAAAGGGAAGTGGCGTACAGGGTAGCCATGACCGCCATAACATTGCTTCAGTGTCTCCACCGACCGATGACCGAGACACAACCGAGAGATGACCGAGACAAGAAACGCCGTAAATCTTCGTGCTTCTTCCCCAAATATCAATAAAAATACAACTTTTTGGGAGAAAGACCCTCATTTTCTTGCATAAAAGTGCATTTTGTAATGAAATGATTAATAATTTAAGAAAAATGATTACAATGGTATGAAAAAAAAGCAGTACCTTTGCAGCGTGATTTGAATTATTGTTATATGTGCAAAATACGATATCATATAATTCTTTTGTTGCTGCTATTAAGCATACCTGTTGTAAAGGGTGAAAGTTTAGAGGGTGAAAAGGTGGCGGACTATGGTGTACGCTATGGTGAGATGTTGAATGAGGAAAGTCGGTTGAAGCAGGCTAATGAATTCTTTGATTTCTTGTACCGTATAGAGTATCTTGATGAGCCCATAGTGTTTGCCGCCGGTTCTGATATGGATTCGGTAGATGTGAATGTGTATTACTATATCGCGGAGTGGTGGTATAGTGAAGGTGATTATAGTAAGTCTGTGGATTATTGTCTCCGTGCAGCTGCAAGATGTTCGTCGAAGGTGAATGATAATTCGAAGGGCGATGTGTATAGCTTGCTTGGTGCGGCGTATTTCCGGTTAGGTGAGTTTGACAAAGCTGCTGAAGCTTTAAGTGTTTGCTACGCTATAGACAGCAAGAGTGGCGATTACGACCAGCTCAGTTCGACACTCAATAATATTGCGAGTGTGTTTGTGGCGGCGGGTAAACCGGAGGAGGCTGAGAAATATATATTAGAAGCGATAGCGGCGAATAGTCTGACGGACAATGTGGTTCGTCGTGCAGTATTGTATGGTACGGCGTCTGAGATGTACCGCTCAATGGGAGACGGTGAGCTATCGTTGAGTTATGCTCAGAAGGCATTGGCTATAGCGCGTGAGCGTAAAGACAGCGCCAAGATAGGAGTCCGTTTATCGCAAGTCGCCAATGCGGAGTTAGGTCTGTCGCAGATAAACAAGGCGAAACATTCGCTGCAGGAAGCGATACCGTTGCTCAGGGCGTCGGGCAACTTGCACTCATTAGGTATCTGTATGAACCAGATGGGAGATATATTGGCTTCAGAGGGTAAGGATAGTGCGTCAGCGGAGTATTACCGCGAAGCGGCGGGTATCTTTATGACCCAGAGTGACAAGTATAATGAGTTGCATGCTCGAGAGGGATTAGCCCGGGTGCTTAAGAATAGAGCACCGAATGAGGCTTTATTGCATTTGGAGCGCGCCAAGATACTTAATGACTCTATTTACAGCCATCAGACGAGCGAGACAATCAGCAAATACAATGCTATTTATTACAACGATTTATTGAAGCAGACAAATGCACGGACGGAGCGCCAGAAGCGTATTATTGAGGCTGTGGCAATCGGTCTTGTAGTGATTATGATAATCGTATGTGTAGTAGCTCTGATTGTCTATATGCGTCATAAACGTCAGAAAGCGGACTACGAAAAGGAACTTCATTCTTTGCAGCACCGATACGACCATGTTAATCGTTTGTATCGCAACGCGATGATAGAGAGTCTTCCTGACCATGAACTGATGACGGATGAGGACAAACTCTTCATTAACGAATTGACGAAGACGATTGACGAGCAGATGGTGTTCGGGCGTTTGGACATCGAAAGTGTATCGCACCGGATGCGTATTTCTCCTCAGACTCTGCGCCGTCGTTTACAGAAGACTTTATCGCTTACTCCGCAAGCCTATTTCACTCAGGTGCGTATGAATAAGGCCAAATATATCCTGCAGAACGACCGAGATGTCACCATTACGGAAGTGGCGGAAAAGTGCGGTTAT
The DNA here is from genome assembly GCA_946617165.1 of uncultured Bacteroidales bacterium. Taxonomy (GTDB): domain Bacteria; phylum Bacteroidota; class Bacteroidia; order Bacteroidales; family Paludibacteraceae; genus Colicola. The sequence goes on along the minus strand of CAMOJP010000043.1, from coordinate 13,893 downwards.
TCTTTAATAACGAATTTCACACGCGCGTTTACGCGTTACTATGGAGTAAAGCCTACAGAGATGAGGCGATGATAGATTAAAGGGTGAAAGATCAGAGGTTAAAGTTTAACAATTATATATATAGTTTGTTATGAAAAAAATTTTACTTCCTTTGTTGCTATTTGCAACGGTGTCATTAATGGCGCAATCCATTGTACAAGTGAGTACGATGAGTGATTTAAAAGCAGCGTTGAAGAATGCTGCGGTTACGACAATTCAGTTGACGGCTGATATGCCGGATGACGAAGTTATCGGCGAGTATGTATATAACGCGAGCGAGCGCAATTTTGTGGGCAAGAAGATTCTTGACCTGAACGGCCATAAGGTATTGGCGAATGCTTATATAATGTATTACACTCTATTGTCGGACACTTTGGTTATTACCGGTAACGGCACGTGGGACTGCGGAGACTCACCTTACGGATTTGACTTAGGTGATAACGAAGCGGAGTCTGCAACCGCCGGTGTGCTGATAATAGAGAATGGTACATTTAAGTATAGCGACAGTTATGCCTTCCTACGTTTTGGTTGGGGCTCCGATGACTATCTGCCGCAAACGCAAGTGATTATTAACGGAGGAACTTTCAATATCACCAGTAACTATGGTAATTTCTTATATTCGGGAAGTACGAAGACGAACAGCACCGGCATCAAGCCCAAGGTTACTATTAATAATGCTTTTATCAATCTTCAAGGTGGTGAGTTGTTCCGTATCGTTGCAGCCGATGTTGTTACCGTTAACGGCGGTTCGTTCTTATACAAAGGCTCTTATGCAGCGGCTCCGTATTATGCTTCTACTGTGAAAATAGGTACCGGTAAGTTGGTATATCTTGGTGGTCAGGCCTTTAGCGGCTCTACGTTAAACTATGACCTTTGCGGCATAACGGATCCGGAATATTTGACCACATTGCAAGTCGCTAATAGCGCTGAGGACTTTGTAGATGTTGCGCTCAAATCCAGTTCAGAAGGCACTGTCGGTCTGGAAGTGGCGGTCAATAAGACCTATTATCCATCTTCGGGTAAGTTCCTCAAGAATACCCCGTTTACGCTGAAAGCGTTAGCGATGCCGACCGGGGACAAGGCGTTTAACGGTTGGGGAGAAGTTGTAAATATCACCATTGCCGATGCGACCCAGAAAGAGATTGAGTTTTCTATTGGCGAGAAGAATATCTCCGCAAAGGCATTCTTTGGCAGCAATATGCCGACAGACTTCGTACAAAACTATATTCATTATTATATAACCAATAGCAACGAAGTAAAAATAGGTTCTGGTTATATCCAATCCGGTGACGGTTTGGTTGCGGGACATCCGACTTCCATAGACATCCCTGCCACAGTGACCTATAACAGCAAGACCTATAATGTAGTCTCTATTGCCGACTATGCTTTCTATGGCAATACGACCCTCCGACAGGTTGAGTGCGAGAGCGGTTCCAAGTTGCAAAATATCGGGGCGTACGCTTTTGCGGGATGTACGGCTCTGTATGATGCAGACTTCTATGGTACGGAGTTGTGGTATTGGGGCCCCGGAGCATTTTGCAACTGTTCTGAGTTGATATTCATGGCGATAGACGACAACTATCTATCGGATATACCTGATTATTGTTTCTACGGTTGTACCAAATTGCAAAGCATAACCAACTGGGGAGAATGGTCCGGTATAAGCTCAATCGGTGCTTACGCGTTTGCTAATTGCTCCAAGTTGACCAATTACAGTTATGGTGAACCGTGGAATCAAAGCAGTATGAACAGTTATGGCAGTTATGCTTTTGCTAACTGCACGAGTTTTACCGAGTTTACGATTCCGACAAGTGTGAATCAACTCGGTTCACATGTGTTTGACGGTTGCTCGTTGGAGTGGATTAAGGTTCCATATCCTACCGGTATTTCTACGTTCGATGACACCTCTTTCCCACTCAAAGGAACGGTTTATATCCCATGTGACGACTTCAGTACGTTAGTGGACCCGACTTGGGAAACTCCGAACTGGAATCTTGTGGGCTATAAAGATGTATATATGCCCGTAAATACGTTCGGAGCAGAAGATAACGAGCACATGAGTGGCGGTTACGGAGACGTGTCCCAAGTAACCGATTGCGCGAACAAAACAACGTTTACCGCCACCGCTCAGAACGGCAACCGTTTCTTTAGGTGGAACTATACAGCCGGATCGGAAACAGTATATAACTATGAGAACCCGTTAGTGATGACCTATTCTATGGAAGCACCGATGGTTAATGCTGAGTTTGTTGACAAAAACCAGGTTATCATCAAACTGGAATATGAGACCGAGGATGGCAAGGCTTTACCATCGGATTTCGGCGGAGTATCGTTCTTCCTGCAGAAATATGCAGGCACGAACACAGCCTATAACGGACCGAGTGTTTGGCGTAAGTGCGAGAAATACGACGAGATGGCAGTCGATTATGACTACATCACGATGACCGCCATAGCGAGTGTAAACGACTATCGGTACGGATTTGCCAAGTGGAAGAATTCGAATGCAACCACTCCGGGTCTGGACTTGGCTGTTGACAGGGATACGGTATTGATTGCTGTTATCCGTGAGCTGCCCAAATACACTTGCGCTGTTTCAGTTGTTCCTGCACAAGGTGGAAGTGCAACGCTTGTATATGGCGATAATGTGACGGAAGCCCAATATTATTCAGGCTCTGCCGTTAAGTTCTATGCTACTCCTGCTACCGGTTGGGAGTTCAGCCATTGGGATGATGACTTGACGAACACCGACCCTGTATATGTAGTCCTTGAACTGAGTCAGGATGAGACTCACGTGGCGCATTTCAAGAAACAAGTGACGCTCACTTACGGTCCTGAGACATCGGGAACGGGTACTGTTACAGCGAATACAGGTACCAGCGGCAGCTTATACTGGTCAGATACACATGTCACGCTTACTGCTACACCGGCGGATGGATATGAGTTCGTGAAATGGTCAGACAACGAGTCTGCTAATCCTATCCGAGAGATAACAGTAGGTTATGAGAATGCTACCTATACAGCTGTGTTCCAGCAGATTATAGTACCTGTTGTCCGCTATACGCTTGAGTTGCATATTGAGGCGACTACTGCTACCACGCTTACCGAAGCCGAACTGTTTGCGCTATGTCATATCGACGTAGCGGATGAGGAAAATGCGTTTGTTACCTTTGACAATGGTGTCCCTGTGATGAAAGGTGAGATTAAAGAAGGTGAAACAGTTTCCTTTATGACGTTCTCGTCGGCATCGCTGCTCTTTGACCATTGGAAGGATAATGACGCTACCGGTTTCGCCCGCGATGTTGTGGTGAACAGCGACATGTCGCTAACGATAGTAGTGTCGTTTGTAACGTATCAAGTGGCTGCTGTGTCATGTGACGAGAGCAAAGGGTCGGTACAGACCGTTGCTGCCCCATTCAGTTATAACGACATGAAGGATGAGTCTATGCAGACTTGGTCAGCAACGCTGACAGCTACCGCTAAGACAGGCTATAAGTTCCTGTGCTGGATTAGTCCTGACCTCTACGAATTGATTATGAACGGTACACCGGGTTATCCGTCTTCGGTTGAAGCCTATTATGACAATGTCCGTGCTGATTACGAGGCTTTGGATGCCAAAGGCAGCAGTCGCGATGAAGAAGATGAGTTCTTCTACCAACTGAATGCTAAAGTGATGTCTGCTAATCCTACCTTCACGTTTGACGATTTAACGGACGAGTTGTTCCATAAAGACTCCCAAACCGGGGCTGTCACTATTACGGCTGTCTTCGTAGCGGACGGAACGACGGGAATAAAGGGTGAAGTAGTAGAAAGTCAAAAGTCACAAGTCGAAAGTCGAAAGCTCATCCGCAACGGACAACTGCTCATCATCCGTGACGGCAAGACCTATAATGCTATAGGAGCACGGGTGGAATAGTAGAAAGTAGAAAGACCGCTACGCTCAAAGTCGAAAGCGATTAGGCATCCTTTAAACTTTAACCCAAAAAGTGCCCCGCGAATGCGGAGCACTTTTGGGGTATTTGAACTGTAGCCTTAAACTTTAAACTTTAACCCTTTAAACTTTCAACCTTTAGTGTTTGTGCATCGGTTTGCCACCGTCTTTAAAGCCGTCTTTAGGACCGTCTTTGCAGCCGTTTTTTTCGCAGCAAGGTTTTTCCAAACGCATTACTTTCTCCACTTGCCGTGCGCTAAGGTCTTTACGGAATTTGTCGTAGTATTTAGCTTGTACGTTTGCGATTGCCTTGGTGTTCTCAAAGCGCTGTTTAGCACGTTTGTCTAACTGTTCGTCGGTCAGCGGTTTGCCCTCCTCGGGTTTGATTTTCTCTTGGTTTTTGAATATCTCATCTAACTTGCCCGCATATTCGCGGTAGAGGGTAGCAAATTTCTCTGCTTGTTGGTCACTTAACAGAAGCTCGTTCGTCAAACGCTTGATCTCAAACTCAACGCGTTCTTCTTTGGACGGTCTGATTGCTTCTTTGCGTTGCTCTTGTGCGCTTATGTTAGCCACAAGGATGGCACTTAATGCCAGAACAATAATCTTTTTCATACGATTAAATTTGTTTAATAACTCGTCCCGTTATTTAGGACTTGTTAAGCAATATACAAATTCTGTGCCAAAGCTCACCCACTAACTGTCACTCCTAAACGTCGCGTAGCAACATAAAACATTACACCTCATAATGCAACATAACACCGATAAAATACAGAAAAATTACACTTTCTACACTTTTTTCTTGCATATACGACAAAAAAGAACTAATTTTGCACTTGAATTTAGAATGCGGTTCTCATAGTCGTACTATGAGCTAAGATGGAAACAGGTGAAAAACCTGTACAGTCCCGCTGCTGTAAGTCTTGATAAGTTATTGAACATCATGCCATTACCTTTGTAGGCGAGAAGGCGTTCAATAATGAGACGAGTCAGAAGACATGCCGCGTTCGGTTGTTCATATCACTCTCGGGGAATAGAGTGCGAACATGCTAAGGAATCTCAATTTCTTATATTATCTATGCGCGTACACCGGTCATATAACTCGGTGTGCTTTGTCGTGTCTAATTATTCTATTTAAATTATTATTAACAATGAAAAAGATTTCGCTATCTTTACTGTTCCTGACCTTAGTATGGTTAGGCAGTTCGCTTGCGGCGGAGGATTATCTGATGCCGCAGTACGGACACGAGACGAAAGTAGTGTCCAAGGATGCTCCGTTGACTTTCTATGATTTCAAAGGAGCAAGCACTCATTTCACTCAGTCAGCGCTCTCGACGGTAATCTTCCAACCCGCTACGGAGGGTTATTCCATCAAAATTACCTTTGAGGAACTGAGCCTGACCAAGTATAGCGCTACGTATGATGTGTACATGCGTATATACGACGGTCAGTTCGATGTGACGAGTATTACGTATCCGACGAGTGGCAACCCTTCCGTTCAATTCCCGGAGAACGACAACCAGATAGCCTATATCCCGGGGGATGGTGCGGTCAATCCGCTGCCGACCTATGTATCGGGTGCAGCTGACGGCTGTCTGTCCGTTTGCTTGTATTCGAAAGATCCGAGCCCGAAGGAGTCATATTGGAAAGCTACGGTGGAAGAGGTTCTTTTGGAAAACATGACGGTCAAATCCGCTACTGCGGACAATAGTTTTGTGGTAGATGATATCTGGGCAGGCAAAGCAAATGTGGCTGTTGCCGGGCTAACCGTTACCACGGATGGGTATTCTTCCCCCGATAAACTGGAGACCATCTCTTTCACTACGAGCAACACAGAGGTTATCAAAGGAGAAAATATCAAACTGTACACAGGACAAGCCGCTTCTACTGCCGGATTGACCGAACTGACGGGAACGATAACCGAGAGTGCGGGCGTTTATACTCTCACATTAAATAAAGCATACGCCTTCAAAAATGGCGCAAACAAGTTCTGCTTGGGTACCACTATTGAGAATGGTGCTACTTTCAACGCTATCGGTAGTGTGAATATTACCGGTATCAAAACGACTAATAATTTCTCTCCGCTGACTACGGCTGATGCCGTTAATCTCACTGTGCAGGCGATGTATTTGATGGCTGCTGATGCTACCTATACCGTATCCGGTGATACGAAGTTCTACGACGAAGGCGGCAAGGACGGCAAGGTCATCAAGGGCTTTGACGGAAAGGTGGTGTTCGCTCCTGCTACGGAAGGAAGCAAAGTAAAACTGACCTTCAATAGTATCAATGTCTTCTATACGGATTATGCCGCCAACTCGACCGGATATGTGGATTATATCAAGGTCTATAACGGCAACTCAACCGATGAGGATGACTTAATTTGGCAGATTTCACAAACCCAAGCAAGTACCACAACTCCTATTGTTCTCAAGAGCACGGATGCAGACGGCAAACTGACAATCGTCCACAAAAACAACATCTCTTATGATACCAACCTCAAAGACGGTTGGGAGGCTGTAGTGAGTGAGTTTACACCGCAGGCTATGACCGTCAGCAGTGTATCCGTTTCCAAAGAGACGGGTACTGTTTCGGCAGGCACCATAGGCAAACAAATAGCTTGCATCAAGGTCGTTACAGCAGAGACCGAACCGGCATTAGCGGTAAAGGAGTTGCAGTTCAATACCAACAATACGTATCTGCAATTGGAGAAAGCCAAACTGTACTATACCAAAACGAATAGTTTTACGACAAACAACCTCTTAGGAGAAGCCGCTATCGTTGATAACAAAGTAACGCTAACTGCTGCCAACAATGTTACGTTCCGCGAGGGCGAGAACTACCTCTGGCTTACATACGACATCCAAACGCTGGCTGAAAACGATAAGGCAGTGGATGTAGTATTGGAAAAATTATCCTTCACCAACAATACCGACTACACGACTTTCGCTGTGATAGAAGGCAATATGACTATCAAGAACGAAGCCATCCAAGCGTGTGGTTCGCAGACCTTCACAATCTTCGGTGACTGGGCATATACCCACACTGTCAGCGATTATAATTCCAAATATCTGGCAGAACAATGCGACCAGACGGTAATCTTCAAACCTGCTACCGCTGGCAATGTGATTCAAATTGATTATACTGATTTCGATGTCTATTATGCCTCTTCTTCCTATAGCACGCGCGCGAAATATATCGTTTACGCGGGCGAGGGTACAAGCGGCGACAAACTCTGGGAGTTGGATGCCAACGGTAAGAAACCGACACAGATTCGTTCTACTGCTGCGGATGGTGCTTTGACGATTGTCTTCAACCCGAACACCACTTCGTCCTATTATACCGGTAACGGCTGGCACGCAACGGTGAAGGAATATACTTTACGTAATATGGCTGTTGATGCTATTGTTGTAGAGCAGGCAAGTACCAAACTCGTTCAGTTAGGCGAAGAGAAAGCCCACTTGCTTAATGTGGATATCCGTACGGGAGGTACGCTTAATCCGATTACTTTGGACGCCTTAACGCTTAATCTCAAGGGAACGGAAAGCAATATGGGAACTATCTACCTGCTTCAAGGTGAGAATGTACTGGCACAGGCTCCGGCTACTGCCCAGACAACCCTTACACTTGCTACACCGTTCACCCTCGCTGAGTACAGCAATGAGTTCATTATTGCTGCAGATATCAAGGCTGAAGCTGTTGTAGAGACAACGATCGATGCTGCGCTTACGGCACTCACGCTGAATAACAATACTCAAGAAGTTGCTGCCGGAGACCCTGAAGGAAGCCGTATTGTAAAGAATGTACGTGTTATGCAATCCGGTGATAATGGTACAGTCACTATTGGGCAGAGTAGTCTGATGTTCTATGATGACGGTGGCGCAGACGAAAACTATACCTCAAATTTCGAGGGATATATCACCTTCAAACCTGCGCAGGAGGGATATGCTATCGAACTCGTATTCAAAGATTTCGATATCGCTTATCTCACCGGTGACCCATTCCGTATCTATTATTCGGATGCTTATGATGCTGATGCTACGCCGGATAAGAAATACGGTATGTACTCTAAACCCGCAGAGAATGAGAGCCTTATCTCTCGTGCCGAGAACGGCGCAATGACTATTTATATCAAGATGCCGTCCAGCCGTATGAGAGGATTTGAGGTTGAGGTTCGCCAGCATCTGTTGACCAATCTCGCGGTGGACTCGGTACTTGTTATGCCGATGGCACCGACCGAGGCTACCAAAGGAACGGGTGATATCCGTCTGATGCAAGCGGCTGTCTATGTCTCTGGTGACCGCACACCGCTTACTATCACCGGCTTTGAACAGACGGCTTCGAACTTGCTCATTGACCGCCATATTTATGCTACCGGTCATTCCACCACTTTCTCAACTGCCAATGAGTTCACCGATTCATACACTATTGACGAAAAGGGTGTTTATTACTTCTTCTTTGTCGGTTCAATCGATGCCGGTGCTGAGATTGGAAATGTAGTGTCCTTATCGCTGGATAACGTGGTGCTCGGTGAACAGAAAATCGCTCCGCAAGGACATGCCGCCGCAAACATCAATGTAGTCAGTGGTGCACATGGAACCTATCGGGTAGGTGCAAGTGATGAAGCAGATTATGCTACGATTACTGACGCTCTACAAGTTATCGCCGCTATCGGTATGGATGGTGCGGTCGAGATAGCTATCGAACCCGGTACATACACAGAGCAAGTCACTCTCCCTGAAATCAATGGTGCGGGTGCAGCGAACACTATTACTATTCGTTCGCTTTCCGGCAACTACAACGATGTGACCTATCAATACAATAGTTCTTTGACCTCTGATAAGGGCGTCTTCACCATTGACGGTGCTGACTATGTGACCCTCAAAGGTCTCTCTTTCACCAGTACCTATACTTCCAACCAGAACCCGGCAGTGGTTATTGTACGCAACGCTGCTACGCATGTCACCATCGACAGTTGTCGCATCTATGCCGAACGGATGACGGAATATACCGTGCGTCTGGATCTGCTCTTCCTGGACGCAGGGGAGAATCTTTACAACAATGATTTTGTGCTCACCAACAGCGTGCTGGAGGGTGGTTATATGGGTCTCCGCGTAACTGGACACAAGGCTGCGGCGGATCCTTTGCAGCAGAATATGCTCATCGGCCGGAATACCTTCCGCAACCAGGGTAAACAAATGGTTTACGGCGATGCCGTCAGCAGTCTGCAAATTATTGGCAACACCTTCCGCGCACAAGCTAAATCTAGTAGCGCAAATGCTATCGATTGGATTCTGCTCGGTGGCACTTCCACTATCGCACAGAACGATATCTTCTATTCAGGAGAAGCTGCCGATAACCAAAGCATCAAGGCAATATACATCCGTCCAAACAGCTATCAGGACAAGGAGAACACCCTGTTGCAGGTGGTGAACAATGTAGTGAACGTGCAGAACGGTTCCGAATATGCATCGTATTGCATCAACACAAGCAGCAATATGCCGAAGCTTTTGTTCGCCCATAATACGATGGTGATGAACTCAGCAGGGACAGCTTCGTCCACGTATTATATCGAAGCTGCTCCGGCTGCCGGTTCGGTATTCGTGAACAATATCTTCCAAGCTACGAACAAAGGTTATGCTGTGCGCTATAAGAACGCTGCGGCTATTGCCAATATTGCGTTCCGCCATAATATCCTCTATACGCCGGAAGCAACCTTTGGTATGCCTACCGCCAATGTCAGCACTTTTGCCGACTGGAAGACAGCTGTCGGGGCTACCGACGAGGACGGAAACCTGAACGAAAAGGTTACTTTCGCATCATCAACACTGCTTATCCCGAGGGAAACCAACGACGGACACCTCTTGACGGCTGAAGTTATGGAGACCGTCACTAACGACATTACCGGTAAAAAACGGGCAACAACGCCTACTATCGGTGCATACGAGTACGATGAAAACCTCTTCCGATTGCCCGTAATGGCACAGGGATACCCAATCGTCAATACCAAGGACGTCAATGCGGATATCCTTATCAAAGCCGATAACTATGGTACTGCTAAACTCTTAGTCCTGCCGGCAGAGAGTGAGGCTCCTGATATCGAAACATTGGCTGATGCTACAACGGAAATAGCTCTTGTTAAGGACGCCGAAGTCACCTTCAACGCTAACGGCTTGAGTGAGGAGACGGACTACAAAGCATATATCCTGCTCCTCTCTCCGCTGGGAGAGCCGGCAACAACCTATCAGCAGATATCCTTCACTACTGCTTGGACACTTCGACCGGTTCTACTCAACACAATGGGCAAACTCACTGTAGCTGACAAGGCAGACATCACACTAAACGCTACGCTGGAGACTGAGTATGAACAAGCCAAACCCTATAACTACGCTTGGCGTACAGCGTTCAGTGATGATATCATTGCCACAGATGCCACACTCCAACTATCCGCTAATCAAACAACCGAGTATATCTGTACCGTCACGGACAAGTTCGGACAGCAGGCTTCCGCCTCTGCATATGTATGGGTGGAGAAAAAAACTGCTCCAGCTACCTTTGAGGAATATACACTCGCTCAGAACGGACACAAGGATGTGGATGAGGCTTGGGTAGATAATACCGAGACATTCCTCTATAGCGGTACGTATGCCTTCGGCAACACTCCTAATAAGGCATATAAGGCGTATAACGGTTATGCCATCTGCTCCGATCAATCGACAGAGGCTACCGGTAATTATAACATTGACCAGTTCCGCTCAGCACCCGGGGGGGCATACAAAGGAAATAACTACGCCGTAGCTTACTATTCCGCACCCACCGACTGGTTCACCGGTTATACCGATCCAATTACCCTCACCAATAGCACGGAACCACAAACTATCACTGGATTCTATATCACCAATACCGTCTATACTCTCGATGCTATTCTACACGGAGACTATGCTAACGGACCATTTGCACAAGGGGACTATATGACTGTTACTGCTACCGGATACAACGGCTCGCAGAAAACAGGAGAGGTTATCTTCTACCTGGCGGACTACCGCTCCGAGAACGACAACGAACATTTCGCACTCAATAACTGGAAATGGTTTGACCTCTCAACACTCGGCGAGGTCACACGGGTAGAGTTTGAACTCTTTACCACCAAGTCTGACAACTTCGGTTTTACTACTCCTACCTATTTCTGTATGGATAACTTCGGAGGTGTTAACGACTCACCAAGTACGGATATAGAAACTCTAAAGGCTGATAGGTCTGAGACTGAAAGTCAAAAACTGCTCCGTAACGGACAACTAATCATTATCCGCAACGGCAAGACCTATAATGCCGTAGGAACACGGGTGGAATAGTAGAAAGTCGAAAGACCGCTACGCTCAAAGTCGAAAGCGATTAGGCATCCTTTAAACTTTAACCCCAAAAGTGCCCCGCGAATGCGGAGCACTTTTTGTGTACTTTGCAAATGATAAAAAATGCCCCTAATTCTTTGCACTGCGTCAAATTTATGTACACTGCACTTGCACAACTCACCGAAAAGTAGTACTTTTGTACACTAATTCGTGTACAATATGAATAGGAAATTAAAATTGTCCTTTTTTGGTGAATTATGGTTTGAATATCGCTCTGAACTCTTTTTCGGCGTTGTCCTTGCGGCTCTCGTTGCGCTTAGTTATTGGTTGGCAACTTATATCCCTGAGGATGTGTTTGAGAATATCATTCTCCCTATTCAGTATATTGCCTCTGTTTTTGTCTGTTTGAGTGGGGCATTATTGCTCTTGCGCCACCACGATGGAATAGTCATCCGCAAGTCTTGGGCGGTTATTCTGTTGGCTTGGGGCGTTTTGGATGTCATGTTGTTTGTCTTCCGCTTCGGTTTTCATATTTCTGCTGTCGGCAGTACGCCCAACAACCCCCTTTATAACGCCACGGTCACGCTTGGTAATCTGCTTGCTTGGTTCCTTTTCATTTATCCCACGCAGGTCCTGCGCCCCGGGTGGCTTAACTGGTGGCGTGCTTTGTTGCTGCTGATGCCTATTGTCTTGCTCGAGTTGCTCGATTATTATGTGGATGCGGATTTGCTGCCGCTTATCATGATTTATCCTGCGCTCATATTCATCACCTTATGTACGCATGTGCGCAAGTATCGTCTTTGGTGCGAGGATAACTTCTCCTCGATGGACAAGATTGACGCGCAGTGGGTCGTTCGCTATCTCACTATTTTGGCTATCTTGGGTGTCTCGTTCTATTTTATCAGCTTCTGCTATATACCCAATCGCATGTTCACGCAGAATAACCTGCTTTTCTTCATGCTTGCTTATGCGACGGAGCAGATACTCTTCCGCCCGGACCCGTTTGTCAAGGCGGCACAATCCGCGCCTGACTATCTCAGTCGGAACGAAACGGTCTCCGACGGCGTCAAGCCTGCCCAAGAAGCTCCCGACAATCTCAACCAAGGCGCCAGCGCGGTTAACAGCGAGGTCGTGGCTCTCTCGCAGTGGATGGATAACGATAAGCCTTACCGCAATCCCGAGTTCCAACTCATGGACCTCCGTGCCGTGCTGCCCATGAACAGAACATATCTCTCTAACTTCATCAACTCCCACTACTCATGCTCCTTCTTCCACTGGGTCAACCACTACCGCGTGGAGGAGGCAAAGCGGCTCATGAAAGCGCATCCTGACATGAAACTCTCGGATATCGCTGCTCAATGCGGCTTCTCCTCGCCTGCTGTCTTCTCGCGTACCTTTGCGCGGGAAACGGGCATGTCACCTACTGCGTGGAATAAAGAGTAAATTCGGACGGCTTTTTTGCATTGTGTAAAAAAGTAATCTTTTCCCTTTGCACTATGTCAATATTTTGATATATACTTTGTATATGTCATTCCTTTTCCGTACCTTTGCGTTGGCTTATTCCTCTCCACCGACTCACAACCGACTCACAACCGAGACAAGACCGAGAGATAATAGAGAAACATAGATCAACCTTAAAGAACACCCCCTCCGGCTCCCCGGAATAGCGTCAGCGGTCTGGTACTTCCGGAATTTCCGGCAAACAACAAAACAACAAACCAACAAAATCAATATATAGTTTAACTTTAAAATCAACATGAAAATGAGACTTTTTTCTCTTACTCGCGCCTTAGTGGCACGAAAACGAAAAATCTTTGCCCTCTTCTTCGCCCTCGCTGCAAGCGTCGGCATAAGTTGGGCAGACGTTATCCCCTGCACCGCAGCAGATCTTGGCAAGGTGCTCTGCACCGATGGTAGTATCTATGCCACAGTAAGCGAAGCTACTGCTGCAGGCAAAACGGCTGCTGCCGTCATTACCTACATCGATACCGAGAACGCCAAGGCTCTCGCACTTGCGCTGGCAGATGAAAGTGGTGATATGCAATGGGAAACGGCAAAAACAACCGCACCTGCTCATACGCCTGCCGTCAGCGGCGGCACATGGACACTGGCCTCCAAGGATGACTGGAGCAATATGATCACCGCGGCAGGTAGCTACACCGCTCTGCGAGACGGCTTCAGTGCCGTTGGCGGTACGAATATGAATGAGGACAAATACTGGTCATCTACGCCCGAGAACACTAATGCATGGTGTTACTACTTCAACTACGGCATGTGGGTTGACGGGTATGTGGATAACCCTTGCTATGTTCGTGCCTGTCTCGCATTCGACATCCCTGCCGCTCCGGCTTATGAGACGGTAATGAAGTTGATTAACGAGATTCCGAATCCGGCGGTTCTCACCGCAGAGTGCAAGGCGAAGATTGACGAAGCCCGTGCGGCATACGACGCCCTGAGCGACGGTGACAAAGCACTCGTAACCAATAGCGAGACGCTGACGAACGCTGAGGCAGCCTTTGAAAACGTAATGAATATCTGGCTCAGCGGTGACTGCGATGCCATCCTCTGGAAAGATACGAC
>CAMOJP010000042.1 GCA_946617165.1 uncultured Bacteroidales bacterium | reverse complement strand
GGCAAGAACAGAATTTATCGCCCCCGTGCGCGAATTGCACGGAGCTTTCACTAATTCAATATCGAAAAACAGCATGAGACTTTGAGACTATGAGACTTTTGATTTTTTGTAAAACGATGAGTATAAGCCATTTACAATAAAAGTCTCATAGTCTCATAGTCTCACTCGAAACTAAAGTCTTGAGCACGGGACGAAGAGAAAGAAATGTTTGGACCATGATAAAGTGATAAAGTGATAAAGTTCGGATGGATTGTAAGTCACTAAACACCAATAAGATACAGCAAACTTTATCACTTTATCACTTTATCACTTTATCACCACATCACATTATGCGGAATATCGAAATTCTTGAATTTCGTACCATCGACACGAATCGGTTGAGTAACAGCGAGAAGTAGAATGTAGATACGGAGAAGTTAGGGTGAAGTTAGGGTGAAGTTAGGGTGAAGTTACGATGGTCTTAGGCTAATAACAAACGTATATCGAACGAATAACCAACACTAAATAGATGAATAGATGATAGATGATAGATGAACCTTTGGCGGCTACGCCTTATTGTAGATTGTAGATTTGAGAGTCGCTAAGCGGCTCTCTTTTTTTGGTTAATCGAAAACATTTTTACGGCGTAATTTAATGAATAATGAATAATGAATAATGAATATTTTGCCTGACGGCAGGGAATGCAATGAATAATGAATAATGAATATTTTTCAGGAGGTGGGAAAGGGTATTTAATATATCCTAAACCCCAAAAATAAGTTTTTTCTGCATTTTTTTGCTAAAAAATTTTGCCAGTTCAAAAAAAAGCAGTACTTTTGCACGCTCAAATTGAGAATGGTGCCTAATCGTATATCGGTAGTACATCAGATTTTGGTTCTGAGGGGCGAGGTTCGACTCCTCGTTAGGCAACAAGAAAGCGGGCTAATAGAGCCGAAAGGCAGAGCCGCTTTTTTTATGTGATGATAAGTAGGGCTAGTCACGAGCGTCATGTATGATGTATAATGTATGATGTATAAATTGCCCGAATAAAGTAACAAAAACAAACAATGAAAACTTTTGATTTAGTAGGTACTCTTCGTACAGAGTACGGAAAGAAAGCCGCAAAGGCTTTGCGTAAAGAAGAGCTTGTTCCTTGCAACTTATATGGTTGCGGCAAGAACGTAACCTTCACAGTAGGTAAAGAGGCAGTTCGCAAACTCATTTACACTCCCGACACCATGCTTGTTAATTTGACTATCGGCGAAGCGACCTGCACCGCTGTAGTTAAAGAGCTCCAATTCCACCCTGTTACTGAGAATGTTCTTCATATCGATTTCCTTGAGGTAAACGATAAGAAGCCTGTAACCGTTGAGATTCCTGTCACTTTGACCGGTCACGCAGCCGGTGTGAAGGCCGGTGGTAAGCTCAGTCTCGAGCTCCGCAAGCTGAAAGTGAACGGTCTCTACACCAATATTCCTGATCGTGTTGTTATCGACATCACGGAACTCGGTTTGGGTAAGAAACTTGCGGTAGGCGACGTTCAAGTTGAGAACTGCAAGCTCATGAACCCTCAAGACGCTTGCGTAGCACAAGTTAAGGCTACTCGCGCCAGTGCTGCCGCTGAAACAGAAGCTGCTGAGTAATGAGTAAGTTCCTCATTGTCGGGTTGGGCAATATCGGCGACGAATATCGCGATACTCGGCATAACATAGGATTCAAGATGTTGGACGCTTTTGCCGAGGCGTCCAACATTGCTTTTGAAGACAAGCGATATGGTTTCGTTGGTCGCGGACGTGTCAAGAATGCGGAGTTAGTGCTGCTCAAGCCTTCTACATTTATGAACCTAAGCGGCAACGCGGTACGCTACTGGATGCAGGTGGAGAAGATACCATTGGAGAATCTGCTAGTATTAGTGGACGACCTCAATCTGCCCTTCGGTACTATCCGCATCCGCAAGCAAGGCAGCTCCGGCGGTCATAACGGTCTCAAGCATATCGAGCAAGTGCTGTGTACCTCCAATTACGCGAGGGTACGCTTCGGAATCGGCAATGATTTCACTCACGGCGCTCAAGTCAACTATGTGCTCGGCTCGTGGAGTGAGGAGGAAGAAAGACTACTGCCCGAGCGGCTGAATATCATCAAAGATATTATTCCGTCATTCTGTCTGCAAGGTATAGACAGAACTATGAATCAGTATAACAACAAGTGAAGCGACTAAAGACTGTTTGGCAACATCCGTGGATTGTTGCATTTTGTAACATTCTGCTTGTGATGGCGTTATATACGCTGTCACGTTTGTTTTTTGTATTGGTCAACCAGTCCCTCTATCCAGATGTCACGGCATCCCATTTATGGGAGATGTTATGTGGCGGCGTACGTTTTGACTTGACCGCCCTGTTGTATCTCAACTCGTTGTACCTGATACTCATTTTATTGCCGCTGCCACCGTTTATTCGCAATAAAAGGGGCTATCAAACAGCTGCTAATTACTGCTACTGGATACCTAATATTGTTGGACTGTTGGTAAACTGCATCGATATGGTTTATATCCGCTTTACCGATAGGAGAACGACTTGTACCTTCTTTTCCGAATTTGAGAACGAAGGGAATCTTTTGTCTATCTTCTGCCAATCGGTTGTGCAGTATTGGTATGTTACGCTGTTCGGAATAGTTGTGATAGTATTATTAGTGCTTTTGACCCGCAAGCGGTCAACCATTAGCCGGCCTAAAAGGATGTGGCTCTATTACGTGTCGGAATTGGCGCTGATGTTGGTGACGGTTTATTTTGTTGTCATCGGCATTCGCGGCGGGTTCGGCCGCTATACACGTCCTATCACTATCTCGAACGCCCTGCAGTACACCAATACGCCCCGCGAGACAGCTATCGTGCTGAATACGCCATTCTCCCTAATGAAGTCATTAGAGAACGAGACCTATATTCATCCTCATTACATGTCAGATGAGCGTGCGGAGCAGATTATGTCGCCCGTTCACTCATGCAGTCCGTCCGTTCATCTGCCACTGACTAAGAACGTCGTCATCCTTATTCTTGAGTCTTTTTCGAAAGAGTATATCGGTTTCTACAACCACGATATCCAGGACGGCACTTATAAGGGCTACACACCTTTTTTGGATTCGCTGCTTACTTATAGTAAGACCTACCGATATTCCTATGCTTCGGGGCGCAAGTCCATAGACGCTATGCCGTCTGTGCTATCGTCTATTCCGATGCTTATCGAGCCGTTTATTGTCACCCCCTACTCCACGAACCAAGTCTCGTCACTTGCGGATTGTTTGGGGCGTGAAGGCTATGAGACTGCCTTCTTTCACGGAGCTCCTAATGGTTCGATGGGTTTTCAGGCATATGCCCGTGCCGCAGGTTTTGGAGCCTATTACGGTATGGATGAATACGATGGTGAAGAGGCATTTGACGGCACTTGGGCTATATGGGATGAGGAGTTCTTACAATACTATGCCCGCACGATGTCCCGAATGCAGGAGCCTTTTATGACCGCGGTCTTCACAGCATCAAGCCATCACCCTTTCCGTGTACCGGTGCGTTACGAAGGAGTCTTTGAGCAAGGTCCTCTACCTATCCACCAATGTATCGGCTACTCCGATAATGCGCTCAGGCAGTTCTTTGCCTATGCCAAGACGCAACCGTGGTACGACCACACGCTATTTGTCATCACCGCGGACCACACAAACGAGATAGCCCTCAAGGAGTATAATAACCCGCGCGGTCTATTCGCTATCCCTATTGCGTTCTACTATCCTGATATGCAATGGGACACCCCTTTCGATACAACCCAAGCTATAAGCCAAGTAGATATTATGCCGTCCGTATTGGCATTTTTGGGGTATGACAAGCCCTTCTTTGCTTTTGGCGAGGATGCTCTTACTCAATCGAAAGAGCACCCCTATGCCATCTGTTACAACCACCCGCTCTATCAGCTTATGACTGACAGCATCCTCATTCTATATGACGGTCAACATCCGGCTCAGAACGACAAAGAGTTGTACTTACAGGCATATATTCAGCAATATATATCCCGAATGATAGAAAACCGACTGACTGTTGATAATGGAAACACGAGTAGATAAATATCTGTTTGCGATGCGTATCTATAAGACACGCTCTATTGCTGCCGATGCCTGCAAGAAAGGTCGCATCACGATGAACGGTGTAGAGCTCAAGCCATCCCGGACCTTTAAGGTTGGCGATAAGTTCTCGGTACGCAAAGGTCCTATCACCTATTCCTATGAGATTTTGCAACTGAGTGAAAACAGACTCGGTGCCAAACTTGTTCCTGAGTACTTACGCGACATCACTTCCCCAGACCAACTTGAGTTGCTGGAACTGGCCAAGCTTGCGGGAAAGTCCGGTCGCGACCGCGGGACAGGCAGACCTACCAAGAAAGACCGCCGCGAGATGGAAATCTTCCTCTCCGATGACTATGATGAATATTTAGACGATTTTGACGATGAAGAGTAAGAAAGAAAATATAGCCGAGTATATCTTGTACCTCTGGCAGTTAGAAGATTATCTTCGCGCCTTTCCCGAGCATGCGACAGGTAATACGGAGCTCATGGAACTCTACGACATGATGCATATGGAAGGGATAATGGCCGGTGGGCATTTACAAATAGCCCAAAACGCTTTAATAGAATTAGAAGACCTGCACTCCGAACTTTTGGAAACGGAAGCCCCATATCGTGCGGTCATCATGCATTTGCAGCCGACGCTCAATATCCTCAAGGCGAAGACCGACCGTCCCGACATGTCTGATATTGAGGCATGTCTTGTTCTGCTCTATCAAGTGATGATGCTCCGGCTGCAGAAGAAAGAAATATCTCCCGAGACTGAAGTGGTTGTTAAAGACGCGACCCAGTTGCTCCGTTTCTTAAGCAAGACGTATTATGACAACGAAACAGCGGTTTGAGCATATCTTAGAGTGGTTCGCGCAGAACATGCCGGTAGCGGAGTCGGAACTTGATTATGAGAATCCCTACCAACTATTGGTCGCAGTGATGCTGAGTGCCCAGTGCACTGACAAACGCGTCAATATGGTGACGCCGGCACTCTTTGCGGCTTACCCGACAGCGGAAGCATTAGCTAAAGCAAGCGTGGAAGATGTGCTACATTATATTCACTCCGTCAGTTATCCAAACTCCAAAGCAGCTCATTTGGTGGGTATGGCTCAACGCCTCACTCAAGTCTATCACGGAGAGGTTCCTGACAATATTGACGCCCTGCAGACCCTTCCCGGAGTGGGACGCAAGACTGCTAATGTAGTCTGTGCGGTCATATGGAATCAGCCCACCATGGCTGTTGATACCCATATCTTTCGCGTCTCAGAACGATTAGGTCTCACGACCAACAGTAAGACTCCTATTCAGACAGAGCAAGAGCTTGTCAAATATATTCCTGCTGATATTATTCCTAAAGCCCATCACTGGCTGTTGCTTCATGGCCGTTATGTGTGCCAGGCCCGCAAACCACAGTGCCCCGTTTGCGGTCTCAAGCCCTTCTGCCGCTATTACAAACAAAGCATAAGTTAGTATTCGTTAGATATCAGGCTAACTTCATCGTCTGATAATACTTTTATAATCCTTAACGTTTACTCTGTTTTCCTATAAACTATAAACGCCAAATTTTGATTTGGCACGGAGTTTGTATGAGTACTAATGCGAAAGAAGTTAAACAATAATAAGGAAATTAAACTATGAAAAATGTATTCAAATTCTTAGGCACCGTGCTACTTATAGCAGCCGTCAGTGCAGGAACAACACTTGCCGTGCTGAGACATGGCAATCTGCAATCTTCAAATCTTCAAATTCTCAAATCTTCAAATGATTCCACCGGAGTCACTGCTGCTTACAGCCGTTTCGCTTCCTTGCCGCAGGCAGGAGAGACGGATTTCACTCAGGCAGCCGAACTCTCCGTCAATGCAGTTGTGCACGTCAAGACGACGTACCGCAATCAGGTTTCGTCCCAACAGATGGACCTGTTTGAGTTCTTCTTCGGGCGCCCAGGACAGCAACGCGAGATGCCGGTGCAGCAGGCTTCCGGTTCGGGTGTCATCATCTCCGAAGACGGATATATCGTCACCAACAACCATGTCATCGACCGTGCAGACCAGATTCAGGTTGTCCTCAACGACAAACGCGAATACACGGCAACGCTGGTGGGCACCGACCCGAACACCGATATTGCGCTTCTGAAGATTGACGAGACAGGTCTGCCGGTGATCCTGATGGGTAACTCCGACGACCTGCGCGTCGGCGAATGGGTGCTTGCGGTCGGCAATCCGTTCAACCTCACTTCGACCGTCACGGCGGGTATCGTGTCCGCCAAGGCGCGTAACATCAATATCCTCAACGCCGAGATGAAGATTGAGTCGTTCATCCAGACCGACGCGGCAGTCAATCCCGGCAACTCCGGCGGTGCGCTGGTTAACACGCGCGGCGAGTTGGTGGGTATCAACACTGCCATCGCTTCGCAGACCGGTTCGTATTCGGGCTACAGTTTTGCAGTGCCGACAAGTATCGTGCAGAAAGTGGTGAGCGACATCCGCCAGTACGGTGTCGTACAACGCGCTATCCTTGGCGTGCAGATGCGTGAGATCACTTCCGAACTGAAGAAAGAGAAAAAACTGACAACTCTCCAAGGGGCATACGTAGAGCGCGTAGTGCCGGACGGCGCGGCAGAGAAAGCAGGCATCAAGAGCGGCGATGTGATTACGCGTGTTGACGATGCGGCTGTCAAGACCGGCACCGACCTGCAGGAACATATCGGGCGTCACCGTCCGGGTGATGTGGTGAGTGTGACGCTGCTCCGTGACGGCAAGACCATGACTGTTCAGGCAACGCTCACCAACCGTGATGGCGGAACAGGAGTCATCTCCGCCGAGGACAAAGCGTCCGTCTTAGGAGCCACCTTCTCCGAATTGACCGATGCGCAGAAAGAACGGCTGGGGATCAACTACGGCTTGCAGATCAAGTCGCTCAAAGCTGGCAAACTGAAGAGTGCCGGTGTTCCCTCGGACTTCATCATCCTGAAAGTCAATAACCGCTCCGTGCGCACAGAAGAAGACCTTGACGACATCGTCCGCCGTGCCAACTCCGCCTCCGAGCGCGACCGCGTGCTGTTTATCACGGGATGTACACCGCAAGGCAGAGTACTGTATTATGCCGTCAACCTGGCAGAGTAAGGATGTAGGATTATTAAGCATAGCGGGCAACCACCATTGGCTGCCCGCTATTTCTTAATAATCTATGTAAATATATTATTTCTTTGTGAATACCATTCCTGCATATGTTACTTTCCTAAGAGTTTTTTTATCTCAGAGAGTTTATTGAGTGCTTCGAGCGGCGTGATACTGTTCACATCCAGCGTAACGACCTCATCGCGGATCTGCTCCAAGACCGGGTCGTCCAATTGGAAGAAAGAAAGTTGCAGCCCTTCCCTGCTCTCCCCTATTTGCTGCAAAGGCTTAGCAATATGACTATCAGCATTAGCCTGCTCAAGTGAAGCAAGGACCTGGTCAGCGCGTTGTATAATAGAAGCAGGCATTCCGGCGAGTTTAGCCACATGGATACCGAAGGAGTGTTCGGAGCCACCACGAACCAGTTTACGCAAGAAAATAACTTTACCATTCACTTCCTTCACCGATACATTATAATTACGCACCCGCTCCAAGCTGTGTTCTAACTCGTTGAGCTCGTGATAGTGTGTAGCAAAGAGCGTTTTAGCGTGTGAAGGATGCTCGTGTATATACTCCACGATTGCCCAAGCAATAGATATACCATCGTAGGTAGAAGTGCCCCGTCCGAGTTCGTCGAAGAGCACGAGACTGCGCTCGCTGAGGTTATTAAGGATAGCCGCAGCCTCATTCATCTCCACCATAAAGGTAGATTCACCCAAGGATATATTATCGGATGCTCCTACTCGGGTGAATATCTTATCTACGACTCCGATAGCCGCACTTTCGGCAGGTACGAAACAGCCTATCTGCGCCATGAGTACAATGAGCGCCGTTTGACGCAAGAGCGCGGATTTACCGGCCATATTCGGACCTGTAAGTATAATAATCTGTTGTCCTGAATTATCAAGCAGCACGTCATTAGCGACATATTGCTCGCCTATAGGCAACTGTTGCTCGATAACCGGATGACGTCCTTGCCGGATATCAATAACGAGCGAGTCATTCACATCAGGACAGATATATCTGTTCTCGAGTGCCACATTAGCGAATCCGAGCAAGCAATCAAGTTGGGCAAGCACATTAGCATCTGTCTGCATCTGAGACACATACTCGCTCATAGCGAGCAATAACTCCATATACAGGCGCGTCTCAATCTGCCCGATTTTCTCTTCGGCTGTAATAATCTTCTGCTCGTACTCTTTGAGTTCCTCCGTTATATACCGCTCTGCATTAACCAGCGTCTGCTTGCGAATCCACTCCGGCGGCACTTGGTCCTTATAGGTATTGCGGACCTCCAAATAGTAGCCGAACACATTATTGAAGCCTATCTTGAGCGAGGAAATACCCGTTGCCTCTATTTCGCGGTTTTGTATCTGAAGAAGATATTCCTTGCCGTTTGTCTGTATCGCACGCAGTTCGTCTAACTCGGAATCTACTCCGGATGTAAAGATATTCGGTTTGCCTTGCTGAGCCGGCGGATTAGAGACCAACTCACGGGCTATACGGTCACGAATATCGCTACATGGTGACAACTGGTCAGCCAAGAGATGGAGATAATCATTCTCCTGCGCCTCTGCGCAAAGTTGCTTAATCGGTTCCACCGCAGCCAAGGCATTGCCTAACTGGGCCACCTCACGCGGACTTATGCGGCCTGTGGCCACCTTACCGACAAGACGCTCCATATCCTGAATACGCAAGAGATTCTCTGAGAGTTGCTCTCTTACTTCAGGGTAACGGAAGAAATATTCCACTACGCTCTGTCTGTTTCTGATGGCACGCACGCTCTTAAGCGGAAAAGCAATCCAACGCCTAAGCGTACGTCCTCCCATCGGCGTGATGGTACGGTCCAATATATGGATGAGTGTTTTACTCTCCTCGGTCTGTCCTCCCAACAGTTCCAGATTACGCAGTGTAAAGCGGTCTAACCAGACAAAGCGGTCCTCCTCAATACGGCTGATATGTTGGATATGCCCTGTCTGAAGATGCTGCGTCATGTCCAAATAGTGGAGAATAGCTCCCGCAGCAATAATTCCTTGTGGGAGTTGGTCGATACCAAACCCTTTGAGATTAGCGGTATGGAACTGCTTCGTCAATCGGTCATTAGCCGACTGGGCAGTCATCATCCAATCATCTAATTCGAATGTAAAATAGCGCGTTCCGAAAAGCGACTCAAAGAGGTCTCTTTTGCCGCGCATAAAAAGCACCTCTTTCGGTGCGAAATTAGTGAGCAGTTTGTCGATATAGTCGGCAGTGCCCTGAGCTACGAGGAACTCCCCTGTGCTGATATCCAAGAAGCTGACGCCGACTTCTTTTCCTTGGAAATGGACACAAGCGACAAACGTATTTTCTTTTTGTTGCAGTGTGGTATCGGAATAGCTGACGCCCGGAGTAACGAGTTCTGTTACTCCGCGTTTTACAAGTTTCTTGGTCAGTTTAGGGTCTTCGAGTTGGTCGCAGATAGCCACTCTATAACCTGCACGAACGAGTTTAGGCAGATACGTATCCAAGGCATGGAACGGAAAACCCGCCATCTCGGTAGGAGATGACGAGTTTCCGTTATTGCGATGAGTGAGGGTGATATTCAGTTCTTTGGAAGCACGCACAGCATCCTCACAATACGTTTCGTAGAAGTCTCCGCACCGGAAGAGAAGCAGTGCGTCGGGATATTGGTTTTTGATATCCCTGAACTGCTTCATCATCGGCGTCGTTTCTGCTTCTCGTTGTGCCATAGGCTACATAGTGATTTTATTAGTCCTCTGAAACCTGATAGAGCCGAGTCTCAGCGGCCTCGCGGGCAGCTTGGATAGCGGCATACTCTTCGGCATTATGAACTGCAATCTTCTGGAACTCACGCAGACCGGTACCGGCAGGGATGAGGTTACCGCAGATAACGTTCTCCTTCATACCCTCGAGTGTATCAACGCGACCTTGTATTGCAGCCTCATTGAGGACCTTAGTGGTCTCCTGGAAGGAAGCGGCAGACATAAAGGACTTAGTGCCCAGAGCTGCACGTGTAATACCTTGGAGGATTTGTGAGGCGGTTGCGCAGATAGCATCACGCGCTACAACAAGTTTTCTATCACGGCGTCGGAGCGATGAGTTCTCATCGTGCAAGCGGCGCGCTGTTATAATCTGACCCGGGCGGAGCACTTCGCTATCGCCAGCATCAGTAACAACCTTACGTCCGTATATACGATCGTTCTCATCCAGGAAGTCCATTTTATCGACTATCTGTCCCTCAAGGAATCGAGTATCACCGGCATCTTGTATGAGCACCTTACGCATCATCTGACGAACAATAATCTCAAAGTGCTTATCGTTAATTTCTACACCTTGGAGTCGATATACGGCCTGAGCTTCCTGAACGATATAATTCTGCACAGCAGTCGGACCTTCAATAGCCAAAATGTCATCCGGAGTGATAGCTCCATCAGAGAGAGCTACACCGGCACGTACATAGTCACCTTCTTGAACGAGGATTTGCTTGGTGAGCGGGATGAGGTATGATTTCACTTCCCCTTGACGGCTGGTGATAGTCAGTTCGCGGTTACCACGTTTGATTTTACCGAACGATACTTCGCCATCAATCTCAGCGACGATAGCAGGATTTGACGGGTTACGAGCCTCAAAGAGTTCCGTTACACGTGGCAGACCACCGGTGATATCACCTGCAGTACCCAAAGCACGGGTGATAGTGAAGAGGAGGTCACCAACCTTAATCTCATCGCCGTCAGCATGAACAAGCATAGCCTTTGTCGGCAAGTTGTAAGAACGGAGTACATTACCATTGGCATCCACGATAGAAGCAACCGGCATCTTTGTCTTATCACGTGTATCCGTAATATAAACTTCTTTCTTACCAGTTTGCTCATCGGTCTCTGTCTTGGCAGTCACGCCTTCGATAACATCGCTGTAACGAAGAGTACCGGCAACCTCAAGCACGAGAGAAGCTTTATACGGATTCCACTCGCATACGACTGTACCCTTATCATATACTTCGCCGGGTTTGACAAAGAGTTTGGAAGAATAAGGGATATTAAACGTAGCCAGCGTAACACCTGTCTTCTCGTCTACGAGACGGAGGTCATTGAGACGGCTAACAACGATAACATCTCCGTTATCGGTAGTAATAGTACGCAAGTCATCAATCTCAACCCGTCCCTGACGCGGTAACGAATAGGTATTCTCGGTAGCAGCATTACCTGCGACACCACCGGAGTGGAAGGTACGAAGAGTAAGCTGTGTACCCGGTTCGCCGATAGCCTGTGCAGCAATCACACCGACAGCCTCACCTTTCTGTACCATCTGGCGGGTAGCCAGGTTACGACCGTAACACTTTGCACATACACCATGTTTAGCCTCGCAAGTGAGGACGGAACGGATTTCGACTTCCTCAATACCTGCTGCCTCAATAGCTTCGCATTCAGGCTCACGGATTTCTTCTCCGGCATAAACAATCACGTTTCCTTCATTATCCAAGATGTCGTGTACAGAAACACGGCCAAGGATGCGTTGGGTAAGTGAAGCTACTACTGTATCATTTTGCTTGATAGCCCGTGCTATCAATCCACGGAGTGTACCGCAGTCCTCTTCCGTAATAATCACATCGTGTGATACATCGACCAGACGACGAGTCAGATAACCGGCATCGGCAGTCTTCAAGGCCGTATCAGCCAAACCTTTACGCGCACCGTGAGTAGAAACGAAGTACTCCAACACGGACAGTCCTTCTTTAAAGTTAGCCAAGACAGGGTTTTCAATGGTTTGGCGGCTGTCAGCAGCTCCGGCTTTCTGAGGTTTAGCCATCAAGCCACGGAGACCTGCCAACTGTTTGATCTGCTGTTTGTTACCACGGGCACCAGAATCCATCATCATATATACGGAGTTGAAACCTTGATCAGCCTCCTCCATATGTTTCATCAGCGTATTGGTCAACTTCAAGTCCACTTTGTTCCAAGCGTTAACGACATTATTATAACGCTCGTCATCGGACATTTCACCGAAGTTATACAGTTCTGTGATGTTCTCCACCTCCGCATTACCTTCAGCGATAAACTCTTCTTTCTCTTCCGGAACGAGAATATCATTAAGGTTGAAAGACAGACCACCTAAGAACGCCATCTTATAACCAAGGTCCTTAATATCGTCCAGGAACTTCGCAGTACGTGCTACTCCACAGGTTTTGATCACGTTAGAGATGATATTCTTAACGGCTCCTTTCTTCATGGTTACGTTTTGGAATCCTACCTCTTGCGGCACGAACTCATTAACCATACAACGTCCCGGAGTTGTCTCAACCAGTTCGTCATTTATACGTACCTTAACGATTGCGTGGATATCCACTTTCCCTTCATTAAGCGCGATTGCACATTCCTCGGGGCTATAGAAGCATAATCCCTCACCTTTGACGCCTTTACGCGGTTTGGTGATATAGTAAAGACCCAAGATCATATCTTGTGAAGGTACGGTAATCGGGTTACCGTTCGCAGGGTCAAGAATATTATGTGAACCAAGCATGAGCAGTTGAGCCTCGAGGATTGCCTCGTTTGAAAGTGGCAAGTGGACAGCCATTTGGTCACCATCGAAGTCGGCGTTAAATCCGGCACATGCCAGCGGGTGCAACTGGATAGCTTTACCCTCAATCATTCGAGGTTGGAAAGCCAGGATACCATGACGGTGCAAGGTAGGTGCACGGTTGAGGAGAACAGGATGTCCCTCCATTACATGCTCCAGTATTTCCCAAATCACATCATCACGACGGTCAATAATCTTCTTGGCAGATTTAACAGTCTTCACCATTCCGCGTTCAATAAGTTTGCGGATAATGAACGGCTTATAGAGTTCTGCTGCCATTTCTTTAGGAAGCCCACATTCGTGCATCTTCAACTCAGGACCTACAACGATAACTGAACGAGCGGAATAGTCCACACGTTTACCGAGCAAGTTCTGACGGAAACGTCCTTGTTTACCCTTCAGAGAGTCAGAAAGCGACTTAAGCGGACGGTTGGCATCAGACTTGATAGCCGTAGTTTTACGAGAGTTATCAAAGAGTGAATCAACAGCCTCTTGTAACATACGTTTCTCATTACGCAAGATAACATCCGGTGCCTTAATTTCGATAAGACGTTTAAGACGATTATTGCGAATGATGACACGACGATAGAGGTCATTAAGATCAGATGTAGCGAAACGGCCACCATCCAGCGGAACGAGCGGACGGAGTTCAGGAGGAGTAACAGGAATTACCTGAAGGATCATCCATTCCGGTCTGTTTTTACCATTAGCGGCACGGAACGACTCAACGACTTGGAGGCGTTTGAGAGCTTCTTGTTTTCGTTGGGTAGACGAATCTGTATCAGCGCGGTTACGCAGTTCATAACTCAATTCGTCAAGGTCAATCTTAGCAAGGAGTTCGTAGATTGCCTCTGCACCCATCTTAGCCACGAACTTATCCGGATCATTATCATCCAAAAGGTTATTATTCTCCGGCAGACGAGCGATAAGTTCTTCATACTCATCCTCCTCTAACAAGATACCATTTTCAACGACTTGGTCACGGATAGTTTGTCCATTGAGCACACCGGCGTTCATCACGAGATACTTCTCATAATAGATGATAGCGTCCAATTTCTTGGTAGGGATACCAAGTAGCGCTGCCATCTTGGATGGTAGTGAGCGGAGATACCAGATATGTGCGACAGGCACAGCCAGACGGATATGTCCCATACGCTCACGACGCACTTTTTTCTCGGTAACCTCTACGCCGCAACGCTCGCAGACGATACCTTTATAACGAATACGTTTGTACTTTCCGCAGTGGCACTCATAGTCCTTGGTAGGACCGAAAATGCGTTCGCAGAATAGTCCGTCACGTTCCGGTTTATAGGTACGATAGTTAATTGTCTCCGGTTTAAGCACTTCACCACTGGAGAGAGCCATAATCTCATCAGGAGAAGCAAGACCAATAGTGATCTTGGAGAAACCGTTTTTTCTTGTATTATTGGTATTTTCTTTCTTGTAAGCCATAGTTTTTTACTCCATCTTTATCGACAGTGCCAAGCCCTGCAGTTCGTGTAACAATACATTGAGTGATTCAGGTAATCCAGGTGTAGGCATAGGTTCACCTTTCACGATAGCCTCATAGGTTCGAGCACGTCCGGTAACATCATCCGACTTCACGGTAAGGATTTCTTGCAGCACGTGAGCAGCACCGTGTGCCTCAAGTGCCCAAACTTCCATTTCACCGAAACGTTGTCCACCGAATTGAGCTTTACCGCCGAGCGGTTGTTGAGTAATCAAGCTGTACGGACCGATAGAACGAGCATGCATCTTATCGTCTACCATGTGACCAAGTTTCATAAAGTAAGTCACGCCGACAGTTGCCATTTGGTCAAACGGTTCACCCGTACCGCCGTCATATAACTGCGTTTTACCGGCACGCGGGAGTCCTGCTTTGTCCGTCCATTCGTCAAGAGCCTCCAGAGAACATCCGTCGAAGATAGGAGTAGCGAATTTAACGCCCAGTTCGTCACCAGCCCAACCGAGGACAGCCTCAAATATCTGACCGATATTCATACGGGAAGGCACGCCCAGCGGGTTAAGAACGATATCAACCGGAGTTCCGTCAGCCATAAACGGCATATCTTCTACGCGAACAATCTTCGAAACGATACCTTTGTTACCATGTCGTCCCGCCATTTTATCACCTACGCGGATTTTACGGCGCTTAGCGACATAGACTTTAGCCGTTTGGATAATACCGCTTGGCAGTTCGTCTCCAATAGTAAGGTTGAATTTCTCGCGTTTAAGTGCTGCGTCATATTCCTTATATTTATTAATATAGTTCATAACGCAACGACGTACGAGGTCGGACTTATGTTCATCTGCAGTCCAGTTATCAAGCATAACAGACATGAAGTCGATTTGGTTAAGTCGCTCTTTGTTGAAGGTTTGTCCTTTAGCGATGAGTTCCGTACCAAGGATATCATATACACCGTTTGATTGGCGAGATCTAAGCAGGACAGATAGTTTGTCCACGAGTTGAGCGCGGAGTGCATCCGTCTTAACTTTGAATTGCTCATCCATTTGAGCGATACGGAGTTTATCTTCCTGTTTCTGTTTGCGGTCTTTAACTGCACGTGAATAGAGTTTCTTATCAATAATAACACCATCAAGCGAAGGACTGGCTTTCAAAGAAGCGTCTTTTACGTCACCGGCTTTATCACCAAAGATAGCCTTTAGCAATTTCTCTTCGGGTGAAGGATCTGTTTCACCCTTAGGAGTAATTTTACCAATCATAATATCGCCCGGTTTGATGTGCGCACCAATACGAATGATACCATTCTCGTCGAGGTCTTTGGTAGCTTCTTCGCTTATATTCGGAATATCGGCAGTGAACTCCTCCATGCCGCGTTTCGTTTCGCGCACTTCGAGCAGTTGTTCTACGACATGCACGGAAGTAAACATATCTTCACGTACAATACGTTCTGAAAGCACGATAGCATCCTCGTAGTTATAACCTTTCCAAGGGATATAAGCTACTTTAAGGTTCTTACCCAATGCCAACTCACCGTTTTGAGTAGCGTACCCCTCAGTAAGGATTTGTCCGGCTTCTACGTGATCGCCCTTGCGTACGATAGGGTGCAAGTCGATAGTTGTATTCTGGTTCGTCTTTTGGAACTTAGGTAAGAGATATTCTTTTTCAGACGGGTCGAAAGAAATGAAGTCCTCTTCTTCCGGTCTGTCATATTGGATACGGATACGGTCGGCATCCACGTAAGTAACGACACCTGTTCCTTCAGCTTCGATTTGAGTACGGCTGTCACGAATCAGTTGTCCCTCGATACCGGTACCAACGATAGGTGCTTCATTGGTAATCAACGGCACTGCTTGTCTCATCATGTTTGATCCCATCAAAGCACGGTGAGCATC
>CAMOJP010000041.1 GCA_946617165.1 uncultured Bacteroidales bacterium | reverse complement strand
CGGCAGTTCGACAGCCGCTCCAAATCCGTTGTAGATGATTTGTTTTGCTTGATCCATCCCGTTGGTGACAGGGCGCGAAGGATCAAGTTCGTGGAAGAGTTCTTGCAGTTGGGTTACGATTTCTATTCCATCCGGTAGAACTTGATTCCATACTTCGTTTCCGCTTGACCAAAGCATGACAGATGCGCTGTTACGGTATTGTCTAACCATATTAGTGATATCCTCACGCCACCAGTCGTTGAATTCTACGTGGTAGTCGTTCTCCGTTTTGCCATGATTCCAAACATCAAAGGGCTCAATCATCATCATCATTCCGATTTCGTCGCATAGTTCCACCAACTCTGGCGCAGGCATGTTATGGCTTGTACGTATAGCATCACATCCCATTGCTTTGAGCATGTAAATCTGGTGACGCAGTGCATCTTTATGAACGGCAGCGCCTAAAGGACCTAAGTCGTGGTGCAGACACACGCCTTTGAACTTACGGGTCTGTCCGTTTAATTGAAAACCGTGTTCGGCAGAGTAGGCGATAGAGCGGATACCAAATCGTGTGTTCAGTTCGTCTATAACCTCCTTATTTTTCAGTACGCGTGTGCGAGCAATATAAAGTGAAGGTGTTTCAGGACTCCATAAATGGGGATTGGTTATTTCGATGCCATTGTTCAAGCCTTCCGCGGAAGCAACAACTTGACCATTGTAAAGGATATCGGTCAGTACGCTGTATTCGTTATTAATATCAGGTGTGTTGAGTTCTATATTTATTAAGACTTTAGCACTGTTTTCCGACACATCCGGAGTTTGAATCCATACGCCTGAAGTGAGGATGTGTACTGCTTCATGCTCTAATAAATGCACGTTGCGGTATAGTCCTGCGCCAGGATACCACCGGCTCTGTTGCGGTTTGTTCTCCAAGATCACATCTATATCTATACTATCCGAAGTAAGCAATCGGTGTGGTATGTTGCAGTCAAAAGTGCTATATCCATATGGATGATACGCAATCTGTTTGCCGTTGACAAACACTTTGGCATGACTCATTGCCCCATCAAAGACTAATGTGTAGTACTTATCCTTATTTACATTAACGCGCGTGCGATAGTGTCCTTTTCCCATCCATGGCAGGCCGCCACTACGTCCTGTTTTCCACGAAGGTTCTTGCTCTCCATTCTGCACAACGACGACTTCTTGCAAGTCGTTATTGCGGTCGAAAGCTCCGCAAATAGCCCAATCGTGAGGAATAGTTACTTGTTGCCATACTGTGTCCACCATAGGATTTTGGTCAGACGGTTCTTGTCGGAATTGCCAACTCGTCAGTAATGTTGAGATTGCTGCTAAAATAGTTAGAAACATAAAATGTATATATTAAGCGGCTGCAAAGATACAACAAAATTTGGATATTCACAAACAAAAAATAGTGAAAAAATATTTTATATTTGCATAATTTTTAAAAAAGTTGTACTTTTGCAGGCTGAAAAACAGATATACCTACATATTTCGTGAACAAAGTGGTAAATCTCCTTGTGTGATTTGGGTGCGAAATTAATAATTAACCCTAATATAATAATGAAAAACAAATATAATAATGAAAGACATATCTTCCCTATTGCTTGTTTTAGCAATTGTTTTTAGTTCGTGTTCCTCAAGTTATCCCGGTGCGATGGATGATCCTACTCCGGAAGCCCAGGTGATTAGATTAAACTCGTTAGACGAAACGATTGAATTGGCGAACGGTTTCTATGATTTAGAGGCATATGTTCGCGGAACCGAAGATGCCTTGCTCACAATTACAGCAGGAGACCGTAAAGCTGCGTTATTTCTTAGTCCCGCTGTTTGGAAGAAGGCAGTTGTGCGTGGTGTAGAAGTGACCAACGGCAAGCTGTCCGTATCAGCGAGCACGTTGGAGAGTTCAGCCACGTATGAACCCAAGACCGTTTATGTCCGTGCCGTTTCAGCGGGTAGGACGCTTATTACCGGCGGCGACTTCTCAATGCTATCCCAAGTGGAGAAGAACGGCGGAGTCTATTCAGATGCCAAAGGTGAGGCCGGCGACTGCTTTGTTCTGTCCGCCCAAAACGGTATGAATCTCGCCCGTCTTCGTCTTTACAATGATCCGGGGAAGTCTGCCGGAGGTAAGAGTTTCTTCAAAGGAATACAAGACGAGGCGAATATTCTTGCTCTTGCCAAGCGTGCCAAAGCCGCCGGCATGGAAATAGAACTTACTTTCCATTACTCGGATTTCTGGACAAATGGCGGCGAACAATACAAGCCCGCCGCTTGGAAGAAATATACGCAGGAAGAATTGCATGATGTGATGTACACCTATACGCGCGATTTCTTAATCAAGATGCGTGACCAAGGCACGACACCTCAATATGTATCAATCGGCAACGAGATACAGTCCGGCATACTATTCGGCACACTGAAAGGCGATAAGCCGACCGAGAAAGTCAACGGTTATTGCTCTGATATGAACAACTTGGCATCTCTATTATCCCAAGCCAGTAAGGCCGTTCGGGAGGTTTGTCCGGAGTCGAAGATAATTCTTCACTTGACGACGAGTGCCGATATAACGGTAGATAACTTCAAGTGGTTCTTTACCGCCATGCGTAACGCCAATCTCGATTACGATATCATAGGGGCTTCTTATTATCCATACTATGGCAACAAGACCATCGAAGAGATGATAAGTGAAGCCGAATTGTTAGCAAGTACGTTCAATAAGGATTATCTGTTTATGGAAGTAGGCTTTGCGTGGAATCCGTTATTGGAGGACGGCACCTCCGGTCAAATAGCCAATAACGACCCGTACGAAGAAATGACTCCGGAAGCCCAACGTAGGTTTATGCTGTCCCTGACAGAGCAGATTCTTGCAGCTTCGAGCCATATTCTCGGTTATATCTACTGGGATCCGATATATATAGCCGCTCCCAACTGCGGTTGGACTGTCGGAGAGAAAAACGTGACGGGTAACTCGACACTGTTTGATTTTACAGGTAAGATGCTTCCAGCATGGGATGCCTTCCGCTACAACCACTAAAATACATCCGCCATGAAAAAAATATCAATTATTCATTACTCATTACTCTTCCTCTTATTACTAATTGTGAGTTCGTGTCGAGAGGAAGGTGCCGATTTGCGTCCTGGTTTATATGTTGACACAGAGCTTGTAGATGCATTTCCCGGCAAGGAGGTGACCATTTCCGGTCAAGCGTCATGCTATACCGGTTTTGAGTCTGTAAGTATTGTATGCGACGCTTGGAAAATAAGCCAAGTAGATGAGTTGAAAACGCAAAAGCCCGTTGTGTGGAATTTCAGTTATTCGTTTACCGTTCCACAAGACGCAGAGTTTCCTCAAGAGCTTCTGATTACAGCAACAGACGTACATGGTACCCAGATGAAGAAGTCCATATCCGTCCGTTACGCTCCGGCCACCACACCTCCTTATATTGATGGTTTGAAAAAACAGATAGCCGTTGATTTTGACGAGGAATCCGGTTCTGGCGAATGCCAACTCAAAGCGACTCTATATGGTGAAGATATGCTAAAGAGTGCCGTAGTGGAGATTCCGTCCGTGTCTTATTCGGAAACATTCGTGCTCTCCAAACGTGAAGAGGAGATAGTTATCCAATGCAAGTTTGATGCCAAGGGAACGTATCCAATGACGATAACAGTAACCGATAACAGCGAGAACACAACAGTTTCTGAGCATAAGCTTATTGTGATGAAGCCCGAGCAGACCGATGAGATAAAAGATTATCCTTATATGTGGGTATTCACCGCCGGAGCCGATGAGAGCCAATATCTATATGGTTTTTATCAATATCTGAATCGCCAGGATTCGTATCAGTACGAAGTGTTTGTCTATGCTCCGAGTGACGAGACTGCTTTCTTCTTTACTCCTACTCGCGAGACGAACGGAGAACGTCTGTTCGGAGAATCTCCATACGTGGAAGACCGTATCATCAGTATGCAGAGTGAACCGGGTTATGTGAAAGGCTACAAGCCCGGCAAAGGCTACTGGGGACTATGGATAGATATCAAGGAAAAGTCAATCCGCAAGTGGTCGATGGATCGCTCCGACGCCCGTAGCGCTCAACTGTATATAGCTACAGCCGAAGGTTTGTTAACACCTTCTTCGTTCTTTACACCGATGGAAAAGAAAGGTGAGACGATCTATCAAAACACGTTGGAGTTTACTCTTACGCCAGCTATGTCCGGTCAATGGTTTACCTTTACCGAGAACGGCGGCGAATGGGATGTGAACGAGTGGCGTCCGTGGTTTGCCGACGGCGATGTAGCCGGATGGTATTTCAAAGAGAAGAAAGATGGTAACGATAGCGGGACGATGCCGACAGTCACAACAGATACAGATGTGACGATGCGCTTTGATGCCGCAATCAAATGGTGTTGGATTATTAAAAAGTGATAGGCTATGAAAGACAGAATATTAATAATACTTTGCGCTCTGTGTATGCTACCGGTATCTCTTTTAGCCGGCATCAAAGGTACAATCTTCGATGAGAATAACGAGCCAGTAATAGGTGCAAACGTTGTAATAGAAGGCACAACGACCGGTACGATTACCGATTTTGACGGAAACTTCGAGTTAGATGCGCAACCCGGTCAGAAACTTTTGATTTCCTATATGGGCTATATCGCCCAAACGGTAGCAGCCTCCAATGGTATGAAAGTGAGTCTTGTCCCCGATACCAAAGCTCTTGAAGAAGTGGTAGTTATCGGTTACGGTGCGTCAAAGAAGAGTAATATCTCCGGTTCCGTAGAAACCGTGAAAGCCGACGAACTTCCCAAAGCCGCTTCCGCCTCCGTAGGTGAGATGTTGCGCGGTCGTACTTCCGGTATGGTTATATCGTCTAACTCAGCCGCTCCCGGTGCCAGTCAATCCATTACCATTCGTGGTGGTTTGTCCGGTCAGAAACCGCTTATTGTTATTGACGGAATACCGCAATTACAAAGCAGTTCCCCCAGTAGCGGAACCGGCTATAGCGGTTCGGACAAGGATAACAGTCTCATCAATATCTCTCCGGATGATATAGAGAGTATCAATATCCTTAAGGATGCATCCGCCGCTTCTATCTACGGTTCAGACGCATCGGGTGGTGTAATCCTTATCACTACCAAACGCGGTAAAGAAGGTAAAGTAGAAGTCTCTTATTCCGGTTCAGTTGCTTTCCAAACGATAAAAGATGCCCCTGAGTTTTTGGATGCCAAGGGCTTTATGACGGAGCAGAATCGAATATTTGACGAACTTGGCCGTTCTGCCGAAAAGCGCTACGCCCCTGAGCAAATTGAGAACTATGTCGGCCGTGGCACGGACTGGATGAAATTAGTCACCCGTACCGGTTTAGTCAATGAGCATGCTATTAGCGTAAATGGCGGTTCTGACAAGACCAAATATCTGATATCTTTGGGATTGTATGACCACAAAGGTATCGCCAAGAATAATGATATGCAGCGTATTACAGGACGTATTAACCTGGACCAACAGTTCGGCAAATACGTCAAAGCCGGTGTGAACACATCGTTTACCAGCTTGAAGTATAATGATGTGCCGTTAGGTGACAGCCGCAATCAGGATGCAGCCCTTATTTATTCCGCAATGACATTTAACCCGACCGTACCAGTATATAATTTGGACGGTACGTTTGCGGATAATCCAGACCGTCCGAACACATATCCTAATCCAGTCAGTCTGCTTGAGATAACAGACCAGACCAAATCGTATGATGTGTTCCTAACGGGCTATTTGGAGGTTAAACCGTATAAAGATTTGACGCTTCGTGCAACGGGCGGTGTTGATATGAAGTTTGCCGGTGCAGACCAATATATACCTACCTCGACGATGAAAGGCGCGTCACTTGGCGGTCAAGCCTCGAAACAGACGAACAATAACAAATTAGGTATAATCAATGCAACAGCTACTTATGCTCACAACTGGAACGATCAGCATGATTTAAGTGTGATGGTCGGTTGGGAATGGAAAAAGAACATGTGGGACGGCCATGGCGTAGTAGCGAATAATTTCCCGACGGATGGTGCTTTGATGAATAATATCGGCACCTCAGAGGCTGAGAATCCTAACATCTGGTCATCAAAGGGTTCGAGTCAAATGGCTTCTTTTATCGGTCGTGCATCTTATACGGCCCTGAACCGTTATATCGTCACGTTCAATATTCGTGTGGATGGAAGCTCTAACTTCTCAAAGATGCACCAGTGGGGTGCTTTTCCCGGTGTGAGTGTTGCATGGCGTATGAGTGAAGAGCCATGGTTGCGTGATCAGGCCTGGCTGTCTGAGCTGAAACTCCGCGGCGGTTATGGCCAAACCGGTAATGCGGGAAGTCTGACCGGTATCAATACGGTCTATGGTGTTAGTCGTGGTACGTATGTGATAGACGGTTCGCTCGTTAACGGTATAGGTCTTAACAAGTTAGGCAATCCAGATTTGAAATGGGAGACGCTTTCAGATGCAAACGTAGCGGTTGACTTCGGCTTCTTCAAGGGCCGTTTGAGCGGAACTCTCGAGTTCTACCAACGCGATCGTTCGGATGTGATATTAACGAAGAGTTTGATGTCCTATAACGAAATCAATACAATCGATTATAACAGTAAGGAACTCTATCGTAGCCGTGGCGTTGAATTGACCCTTCATACAGTCAATGTAGATACGAAGTTATTCGGTTGGAATAGTGATATCTGTTTCTCCTATTATCGCAACCGTACCGTTCGTCGTGACCCTGACTTTATACCTGCTCCATATCAAGATTATGTGGAGGACTGGGGAAATGTGTATGGATATAAAACCGACGGTTTGATTCAAGCCGGCGAGAGTTATCCATACCTGCCTAACTCTCAACCTGGAGCGATCCATTATTTGGATATAAACGGATATCAATATGAAGATGACGGTGTGACCATCAAGCGCGATGCGGAAGGACGCTATATGCTTTCCGGAAAGCCGGATGGCAAATTGGATCAGGCTGATATTGTTAAGTTGTACAATAACACTCCGATTCCATTCTCGTTCAACAATACCTTCCGTCTGTGGCACTTTGACCTGAATATTTATCTATACGGTTCACTTAACGGCTGGAAGCAGAATGATGTTCTGTATCAGTCCAGTTATTGTATAGCCGATCTCACCTATGGTGTGAACGCCTTGACACAGGTGCAAAACCGTTGGACTTATCAAAATCAAGAAGGTGTACTACCCGGCGTAGCCGAAATTAATTCCGGTATAGATCCATCCTCTTCGAATTTCTTCTATGAGCGTTCATGGTTCTTGCGACTGGATAATATTTCTCTCGGCTTTAATTTCCCGACAGAGTGGTTCAAGGGCTATGTTAAATCAGCCCGTATATATGCAGCTGTCCGTAACGTTGCAGTATTCACTCCTTATAAAGGTATGGACCCCGAAACGGGAAATGGTATAGGTGCCTATCCAAGTCAAATGTCCGGAGCAATCGGATTGAGTTTCAAATTCTAACCCTTGTAATCTTGTACTACTATGAATACGAAAAAATATTTAATAATTACTCTCTGCTCAGTTATTTTAGCATCTTGCGATTTGTACCGCGAAGATTATACAGAGATTGCAGAAGAAGATTTTCCTAAGACAGAGAATGATCTTAAGTTAGCGGTAAATGCACTCATGTACGAGTTCGGTACCGGCTACTGGGATGGTGAAGCCATCTATGGCGCGAATTATCGTGGCTATCAAGTTATGTCCGATATGACGACCGATGTTCTCTGGTCTTGTTGGGGATGGGAAAGCGATGTGCTCTATTATCAGCAGTGGCAAGACAACAATACCTCTTCTATCAGCGGCTATTTCTATGACGCATTTGCTCACTACCAGTTTTTGTCCAAAGCGCGTAATGTGATACGTCGTATTGAGGCAAGTAGTGCACCCGATGAGGCGAAAAAGCATTACTCAGCGGAAGCCCATGCTTTGCGGGGGTGGATGGGATTGTATCTATATGATAACTTCGGCCCTGTTCCGGTAGCAACCGACGCTCAATTGAATGACCCGCTTACCTTCAATTATATAGGCCGCCTGACTGAAGAGCAGTATGACTCCGTAATGACGGAGGACCTTACTTACGCTATCGAAAATCTGCCCGAATATGCTCCTCGAGGCAGAATGACAAAAGGTATAGCGATGACCTTACTACTTAAGTATCGTATGATGCAAGGACGTTTCAAAGATGCCGAGCAGTTGTGCCGTGACATCATCGCCCTCGGTGTATATAGTCTTCAGCCCAATTATTCTGATGTTTTTGATATAACGAAAAAAGATAATAATGAGATTATCCTATGCGTGCCGGCAAATAGTAGTTCCTCTTGGACTGCCAATTATATGATAGCCGAGATATTGCCTGCCGATATGCCATGGGCGGAAAAATCCACAGGATGGGGAGGCTATGTGATGCCTTGGGCCTTCTATGACACCTTCAAAGCCTCCGACAAGCGTCTCCAATGTGTTTATACCAGCTATACGACAGCTTCCGGACGAAATATGGACAAGACCAATTCCGCCCAGCTTTCTTATGGTGCTCTACCACTTAAGTATGGCGTAGATCCTGATATGACCGGAGATCAGGCTGGAAATGATTTGATTATCTATCGTTATTCTGATGTTCTGCTCTCATTGGCAGAGTGTATCGCCCGTAATAGTGGAGTAAACAGCGAGGCAGAAGGTTACCTTAACCAAGTCCGTCGTCGTGCAGGTTTGGGAGATATCATCGGATACAATACGAATGACTTCCTTACAGCAATTCTTGAGGAACGCGGTCATGAGTTCTATTTGGAAGGTTTACGCCGCCAAGACCTCATCCGTTTCGGCAAATATGCCGAGTATGCGAACAATCGTATCAAAGCCGCTAATGCTGCCGGAGGTAACTATTATACGGTAACCAATGTACATAATCGCTATCCGATTCCACAAGCGTTTATAGACGAATCCAAATCGGCAATAACCCAAAATCCCGGCTATTAATTCTGTAGTACACCTTACATATAATAATTAATATACATACCTATGAATAAACAACAATTAATTGCTGCCTTTGCAGCTAAATTTAATGGGTCCACCGGAACACTTTATGCTTCTCCCGGACGTATTAATCTTATCGGCGAGCATACTGATTATAATGGAGGTTTTGTCTTCCCAGGCGCAGTAGAGCAGGGAATAATGGCCGTTATTCGTCCTAACGGAACAGATACCGTACGTGCTTACTCTATGGACTTGGATGACTATGCCGAATGGGCAGTAACCGACCCGAAAGGCCCGGAATCTACTTGTTTCCGCTTCGTATATGGTGTTGCTCGTGAATTAGTAGAACGCGGTGTGGACGTGAAGGGCTTCGATACTGTTTTTGCGGGTGATGTACCCCTTGGTGCCGGCATGTCTTCTTCTGCAGCCTTAGAGAGTTGTTTCGCTTTTGGCTTGAATGACCTTTTCCATGGTTCTATCTCTAAGTGGGATATGGTCCTTGCCGGACAAGCTACTGAACACAAATATATCGGTTGCAACTGTGGTATCATGGACCAATTTGCTTCTGTATTCGGTCAAGCCGGAAAACTGATGCGCTTGGATTGCCGCAGTCGGGAGTTTGAGTATTTCCCATTTAATCCCCAAGGCTACAAATTGGTTCTCGTAAATTCCTGTGTGAAGCATGAGTTGGCAGGTTCCCCATATAATGATCGTCGTCGCTCATGTGAAAATGTGGCAGCAGCTGTTCAAAAACTGCATCCGGAACGTAAGATTGAAACGCTTCGCGATTGCACATGGGAAGATATTGAAGCAGTTAAGAGTACATGTTCTGCTGAAGATATCAAGCGTGCTACATTTGTACTTGGAGAGAAAGACCGCGTATTGGCTGTTTGCGACGCATTGAATCGTGGCGATTATGAAGAAGTAGGACGTCAGATGTACCTTACTCACCAAGGATTGAGTCATGATTACGAAGTGAGTTGCGAAGAGTTAGACTTCCTTAATGATATCGCAAAGGAATGCGGTGTAACCGGTTCCCGTATCATGGGAGGCGGATTTGGCGGCTGTACCATCAATCTTGTTAAAGACGAACTCTATGACGCTTTCACGACCCGTGCCGTACAGGCCTTTAAGGAAAAGTATAATGTAACACCTAAAATTATAGATGTAGTAATTGGCGATGGTAGCCGTAAAATCGAATAATGATGGACGCAATACGTAGTTTTACCCTCACCGGAGCAAAAGGATTTAGCGCCGAGATTTCTAATTATGGAGCCAAACTGCTGCGCCTGATGGTGCCCGACGATAAAGGGCAACTCGCGGATGTTGTTCTGGGTTTCAATACTATCGAGGAATGGCAGACTAAAGAACCCTATTTTAATGCCATAATCGGTCGTGTGGCTAATCGAATTAAAAACGGTCGGTTCGAATTGGATGGTAAAACGTACCAGTTACCCATCAATAATGGTACCAATTCTCTTCACGGTGGTGTACATGGCTTTAACAGTAAAGTGTGGGATGTCCTCTCATATGATGCTCGTAGTCTTGTACTACACTATTGTGCTGTTGACGGCGAAGAGGGGTATCCGGGCAATTTAGATGTAATAGTGACTTATTCTGTTAAAGAAACATCACTCACTATACATTACAAAGCCGTTACCGATGCACCGACGATTGTAAACTTGACCAACCACTCCTATTTTAATCTTAACGGAGAAACTTCACCTTCGGTGCGTAACCATATGTTACAGGTCATTGCTGATGCCTATACGCCTTTTGACGCAACTGCTTGCCCAACAGGTGAAATAATTCTTGTCGAAGGCTCTCCGATGGATTTTCGCCATCCGGTGCAAATAGATGAGCGCATAGATGACCCGTTCTTTGTTCCTGGGCGCGGTATTGATAATAACTTCGTGCTCCGAAAGACGCCCGGTCTGCATACGCCGGAATTAGCTGCAGTCGTATGCGCTTCCGGTAGAAAAATGGAAGTGTTCACAACATTGCCGGGTCTGCAGGTTTATACGGGTAATTGGGTGGAAGAAAATATAGGGAAGGGTGGTTCTCTCTATTGCCCGCAGAACGCTATATGCTTGGAAACACAGAACTTCCCCGACGCACCTAATCACCCTAATTTTCCGTCGGCCGTACTCCGTCCCGGAGAAGAATATGACCAAACAACCATTTATTCATTTTAGTTATGCGTAGAATATTTGTTTCTGTTTTATTTACCTTAATTACGCTCTGCATACCTGCATTTGCTGCCGATAAATCCGATTGGTATCTATATGTTTGGTCCGAAGATGTGGCAGGCGATTGGGGACAATTTGAAGTCACAGACAAATCAAATATATTTGTGATTCCGTCATGCGAAGTGTCTGTCAAGGGAATTAAGTTTTGTGTTCGCAACGGCGACTGGAGCAAAATGTACGGTTGGAAAGAACTTTCCGTAACAGCAACCGCCACTCCTGTTGAACTTGCGGAAGCAAATGGTGCTAACGGCTGGTTAGACCTGCCTGTCGCCTCCTACAAAGTCACGTTCAATAGTACATCGTTAACGATTCAGTTTGATGAACCGGACGAGCAACAGGGAGGCGGAGAGGAGGACAAACCTGACCATTCTGATTCGAGGCAGTTTCTGCGTGGAGGTGACTTGACGATGGTGACGTATATAGAGGATTTCGGTACTACTTTCCGCTATGAGGATGGAAGCGCAGGGGACGTGTTTGATATCTTATCGCATTATGGCGTTAATTTGGCGCGCTTGCGTCTCTATAACGCTCCGGGAACAGGGGTTAAAGATGGTTCTACTACCTATCGTACACCTATCCTCACGACGAAGCACCCGACCGGCTATCCATATGCAGGAGAAGATGATATTGCTGCACTCGCCCTGCGTGCTAAACAGCATAATATGAAGATTTGTCTTACCTTCTATTTGAGCGATTATTGGTCCGGTGCTACCAATCAGTACATCCCTGCTGCTTGGGCAGAAGCCGGCTCGCTTCAGGCGTTGGGTGACTCGGTCTATAACTATGTGTACCGCTTTATGACGCGTATGAAAGAACAAGGGACCACTCCCGAATATGTTTCCATCGGTAACGAGTCGGACTATGGTATATTGTACCAAGATCTCAATAAGTCCTATGTCTCTTACGGTGGTCATACAACTCAGAACGGTATAGCAAATGCAGTCTTCCTTTTCAATAAAGCTTATGATGCCGTTAAGGCAGTTTCAGCTGCTTCCCAGATTATAATCCATCATACAGGCGGTGACCAAGGCCGTTCTGAAAAGTGCCGCTCATTCTTCCAAAGCCTTACGGAAAACGGCGGTAAGTTTGATATTGTAGGTGGATCTTATTATCCTAAATGGTCTCAAGACCATAATTCAACGGATGATACACCTGCCGGAATGCTTGTTTGGGCCAAGTTAATGGAGCAGAACTTTCATAAACCGGTAATCATAATGGAGACCGGTTATTCATGGACTCAATATCGTCCATCCGGACGTAACGGAGGTAATTATGAAGGCCAGTTAGGCATGAACGGCAGTTATAATGAGGCATCTGAAAAGGGACAGTGCGATTTTATGTCTGATTTACATGACAAGATCGCTTCCGACGAAAATATAATAGGCTATATGTATTGGGATCCTATCTTTGTGGACCAACAGGTGAAAGGTTCGTGGATTACATCGTGCTGGGCGGAGAAATACGATCCGGCTTATAATCAGTGGTGGGAGGCCGGAAATGTCATCTCTAACACGACTTGGTTTGACTATTCCGGTAAACCGCTACAAGCTCTCTATAAAGAGGTTAATTCACGTCAATTGCCTACGACGAAGTTAACTGACCCGCAAACCGTTACCCGTTCTTCAACCGCTTATAAGGTAATGGAGAAAGGACAATTATACATTATTCGTGAGAATCACAAATATACTATAGCCGGCATAGAAATTCAATAAATCAAATATAATATGAAACCAACACTTTTTGTACTTGCAGCAGGTATGGGCAGCCGTTACGGAGGCCTCAAACAGTTAGACGGTCTTGGACCTAATGGTGAGACCATTATGGATTATAGTATCTACGATGCTATTCAGGCCGGATTTGGCAAGGTGGTCTTTGTCATCCGCCGTGTCTTTGAAGCAGATTTCCGTGAGAAAATCGTTTCCAAATACATAGACCGTATTCCCGTAGAACTTGTGTTCCAGGATTTAGACAATCTGCCTGCTGGCTTTACGGTTCCTGAAGGTCGCGAGAAACCTTGGGGAACGAACCACGCAGTGCTGATGGGTAAGGATGTAATCCATGAGCCTTTTGCTGTTATCAATGCGGACGACTATTATGGCAGAGAGTCTTTCCAGGTCTTGGCAGATTATCTGCGCTCTATTGAGGGCACGGAAGGCCGTTATGCCATGGTCGGCTATCGCGTATGCAACACCCTTTCTGAATCCGGTTCCGTTGCGCGCGGAGTGTGCGAGACCAA
This sequence comes from uncultured Bacteroidales bacterium, assembly GCA_946617165.1. Classification (GTDB taxonomy): domain Bacteria; phylum Bacteroidota; class Bacteroidia; order Bacteroidales; family Paludibacteraceae; genus Colicola. The sequence goes on along the minus strand of CAMOJP010000041.1, from coordinate 3,007 downwards.
TGAACAGGGATTCCTCACTAAAGTCACCGAACGTACCAAAATCCTGCGCGAGGAGGATGGCGTCATTCGATTTATCGAAGAGGACGGTAAGACTCCTCTCGAAGAGCATACTCCTGTTTCGATGAACATGTGGGCTTTCACGCCGGATTATTTCCGCTACTCTGAGCAGTATTTTGTGGATTTCTTGCGTGAACATGGTACTGAACTCAAGTCGGAATTTTATATACCTACGCTTGTTGATGCACTTATCCATTCCGGACAAGCTACTTGCCGTGTCCTGGATACTCCATCACGCTGGTTCGGCGTAACCTATGCAACGGACAGACCGCAGGTCGTTGATAAATTTGCTCAATTGGTTAAAGACGGAGTTTATCCATCCCCATTATTTAGATAATATGAATATCCTTGTTACAGGTGGAGCCGGATTTATCGGCTCGCATACATTGATTGAGTTGTATAAGGCAGGACACACCGCTTTTGTGGTGGACAACCTTTATAACTCCGACCAGGAAGCCTTACGGCGCGTAGCGCAGATAATTGGTATTCCTCAAATCCCGTTCAAAGAAGCAGATATCCGTGACCGGGCTGCATTAGAGTCTGTCTTCGCAGAACATCATTTTGATGCCTGTATCCATTTTGCAGGGCTCAAGGCTGTCGGGGAATCAGTCGCGAAACCGTTGGAGTATTATGAGAATAATATGAATGGCACTTTTATCCTCTTGGATGTCATGCGTAAGCATGGATGCAAGAATATTATCTTTTCCTCGTCTGCTACAGTGTATGGTGACCCCGCAATCATTCCTATTACGGAGGATTGTCCTAAAGGGCATTGTACCAATCCTTACGGTCAAACCAAATCCATGCTGGAGCAGGTGATGATTGACTTGCAGAAGGCAGACCCCGAATGGAATGTGGTGCTGCTACGCTACTTCAACCCGATTGGAGCTCATCAGTCCGGTCGGATAGGGGAGAACCCCAACGGTATTCCTAATAATCTAATGCCTTATATCACGCAAGTGGCTATTGGTCGTCGTGAGCGCTTGAATGTCTTTGGTAACGATTATCCGACTCCCGATGGCACTGGTGTACGTGATTATATCCACGTTGTGGACTTGGCAACCGCTCATGTTGCTGCATTGCAGGCTATAACGCGTCAGCAAGGACTTGCTATCTACAATATCGGGACGGGGCATGGCTATTCCGTTCTGGATGTGGTTAATACCTTTATTCGCGTCAATAAGGTGGACGTCCCGTACGTCATTATGCCTCGTCGCGCCGGAGATATAGCTACTTGTTATTGCAATCCTGCTAAGGCGGAACGAGAACTCGGATGGAAGGCACAATTCGGATTAGACGATATGTGCAGGGACTCTTGGAATTGGCAGAAAAATAATCCTAATGGTTACAATTATGAATAAACAGCAATCTTCTTCACTTCGTGTAATCACGATTATAGCGATGATGTTCCTTTATGGAATGATCGCTTTTGTTACCAATCTTGCTGCTCCAGTCGGTAAAATATGGGAGCAGACTTTTACAGGCTCTCATGCCCAGTTTATGGGTATGTTAGGTAATGCCATGAACTTCTTGGCTTATCTGATTATGGGTATTCCCGCGGGTGTGATGCTCTCTAAGGTCGGCTATAAACGTACTGCGCTTATTGCAGTCTTTGTTGGATTTATCGGTATTCTCTTTCAGTGGCTCAGTGGAGTGTTTGATAGCTTTGTAGTCTATCTGCTTGGCGCATTCGTGTGTGGATTCTCCGTTTGTATGCTTAATACCGTCGTTAATCCGCTTCTTACACTTATGGGCGGCGGAGGTAAACGTGGTAACCAACTCAATCTTATCGGTGGTACTATTAACTCCTTGGCGGGCTCGTTGACTCCGATGTTGGTTGGAGCACTTATTGGTGCCGAGTTGGCCGGTAAGGAAATAGATGACGTAAACCTCATCCTCTATATCGCTATGTCTGTCTTTGCAGTGGTTTATCTCATCATCCGCATTACGCCTATTGCTGAACCCGGAGCAACAGAGGAACAAGTCATTTATGAACACTCACCATGGTCTTTCCGCCATTTCGTGTTGGGAGCTGTAGCTATTTTGCTCTATATGGGTGTGGAGATAGGTATTCCCGCTACTCTCATCAGTTATATGACGCCTAAGGTCGGCTTTGCTGTCGCAGGCTTCATAGCAGGACGTTATTGGCTTTTGATGCTGGTCGGACGTTTTATCGGTTCGGCTATAGGTGGGCGTGTCTCTTCTCGGGCTATGCTTATTATTGCAGCTTCGATGACTGTCGCTTTGGTGGTAGCAGCTATGACGCTTGGTGATTCCGTGATGGTTAAGACTTTTGTACAGGGTGGGGTATTAGAAGTTCCTGTTGCTTCTACACTCCTTGTACTCACCGGCTTGTTTACTTCTATCATGTGGGGCTGTATCTTTAACCTCTCTGTGGAGGGATTAGGTAAATATACGGCTAAAGCATCCGGTATTTTCATGACCATGGTGGTCGGTGGAGCTATTTGGCCTTCACTGCAAGCCTCTATCGCCGGACATATTGGTATTCTCATCAGTTATATCGTTCCGCTCCTCTGCGCTGCGTACATCTTATGCTACGCTTTATGGGGAAGTAAGAATGTTAATTCAGATATTAAAATCGACTGATCATACCTTCATTCTATTAGGAGCCCTTACAGAAATGTAGGGGCTCCTTTTATGTCTTATGCCCTCGCAATTAGGTGATAAGCACAAAAAATATATCTTTTTGTGAGAAATTCGTGTTTTTTCTTGCACGATTAAAAAAAAAGCAGTAATTTTGTAGGCTCTTTGGGAGCAGGTCATGGGAATTAATAAATATCTAAATTATATTGGTATATTAATCACAACAAAACATGGAAGAAAAATTGAACCTGTTAGCGGATTTTGCGCCGGTCTCCACTGAGACTTGGAAAAACAAAATCATCGCTGACCTGAAAGGTGCCGACTTCGACAAGAAGCTGGTATGGCG
>CAMOJP010000040.1 GCA_946617165.1 uncultured Bacteroidales bacterium | reverse complement strand
CGGGCTGGTAAACGGATGGTGCATTGCCATCAGACGTTGTTCCTCATCTGACCACTCGTACATCGGGAAATCGATTACCCACAAACAACTGAACTTCTTCGGGTCTCTCAATCCGAGCTGACGTCCCATTTCCAGACGCAATTCAGAGAGCTGTTTACGCGTTTTCATGGCATCATCACCGCTTAAAATAAGCAGCAAATCGCCTGGTTCAGCCTGCATTTCGCGCGCCACTGATTGCAAAACATCCTGATTATAGAACTTATCTACGCTTGATTTGACGGTTCCATCCTCCTCTACCCTTGCGTATACCATACCTTTCGCTCCTACTTGAGGACGACGGACATAGTCGGTCAACTGGTCTAATTGCTTGCGGGTATAGGTTGCGCATCCTTTCGCGCATATACCACCGATATATTGGGCATTTGCAAATACACTAAACCGTTCTTCTTCAGGCTTTTGTGCTTCTGCCTTATGGAATATATCATGTAGTTCTACAAAAGTCATCCCGAAGCGGGTATCAGGTTTGTCACTTCCGTAATATTTCATCGCATCCGCCCATGTCATACGTGGTAATTTCGGCAAATCGATATTGAGTATTGTCTTAAACAGATGGCGAGACAGACCTTCAAACATATTAAGGATGTCTTCCTGTTCTACAAATGACATTTCGCAATCTATTTGGGTAAATTCCGGTTGACGGTCAGCACGCAAGTCTTCGTCGCGGAAGCACTTAACAATCTGGAAATAACGGTCAAAACCGCTCACCATCAGCAGTTGCTTTAATGTTTGGGGTGATTGTGGTAGAGCGTAGAACTGACCGGGATTCATGCGGCTTGGTACTACAAAATCGCGAGCTCCTTCTGGAGTCGAATTAACCAATACAGGTGTTTCCACCTCTAAAAAGCCTTGACTATCCAAATAGCGGCGCACTTCAAAGGCCATTTTATGACGAAGTTCAAGGTTCTTACGAACGCAAGGACGACGCAAATCCAAGTAACGATATTTCATTCGGAGATCATCGCCGCCATCAGTATCATCTTCGATAGTAAAAGGTGGAGTTAGTGCTGGATTTAGTATTGTTAGTCGGCTAACTTCTATTTCAATTTCTCCAGTAGGTAATTGTGCATTCTTCGACTGACGCTCTATTACTTTGCCGGTTACTTGAAGCACATACTCCCTACCCAATCCGTTTGCCTGTTCAAATGCATTGGTGCCTTGATTGAAGGCTAATTGGGTAATACCATATCGATCGCGCAGGTCTATAAATGTCATACCACCCATTTTACGGATGCGTTGTACCCAACCTGCAAGGGTTACTTCTTTTCCCACATCTGCGAGGCGAAGCTCGCCACAAGTAAATGTTCTATACATAATGTTTTAATTCACTAATCTCTTTTATTTTCATCATCCTACACTCACCGTTGGATCTATTTTCTTTATCAAGTTTTTGAGCACATCTCCCGGTCCGAACTCGTAGAACTCGTTGGCGCCATCTACAATCATGTTACGGATTGTCTGAGTCCAGCGCACTGGAGCGGTCAGTTGGAGCAATAAGTTTTGGCGGATTTGCTCCGGGTCCGTCTGGGGATATGCGTTTACGTTTTGATAAATCGGGCAGAACGGCTTCTTGAAATCAGTCGCTAAGATGGCTTCCTGCAGTTCCTCTGCGGCAGGTTGCATTAACGGAGAATGGAATGCACCTCCTACTTGCAGTGGAAGTGCACGACGAGCCCCATTAGCTTTCATCAGTTCGCATGCGCGTTCGATACCACTTTTAGTTCCGGAAATAACGACTTGCCCAGGACAATTAAAGTTTGCAGCAACAACAACATCGTCTGTAATCTGTTGGCATAATTCATCAACTTTAGAATCTTCAAGACCTAAAACAGCAGCCATTGTCGACTCCTGCTTCTCGCAAGCTTTCTGCATAGCACGCGCACGAGCTGATACCAATTTTAAAGCATCGGCAAAACTCAAGCAACCACAGGCCACTAATGCTGAATACTCGCCTAAACTATGTCCTGCCACCATATCCGGTTGCTGAATAGTCATTACCATACTCGCTATCACGGAGTGAACAAATACGGCCGGTTGAGTAACGCGAGTTTGCTTTAGATCATCAGCACTTCCGGTGAACATTACATCCGTAATACGGAAGCCTAATACTTCGTTAGCTTCTTCACACAACTCTTTCGCGACAGGATAAGAGTCATATAAGTCTTTGCCCATTCCTGTAAATTGGGCACCTTGTCCAGGAAATACAAATGCCTTCATTTATTATCTGTCCGATTTTTTTCCAATTTGGCTGCAAAGGTAGTATAAAAAAACGATATACACAAATAAATTAAACAAAAAAAATAATTTATTATTTTATGGCTGATTATTTGCCTAAAATTTGGACATTTAAATATTTATGTTTACCTTTGCGCAAATATACTTAAAAAGGCTTGAGTTATGCAGTTCAAAGATTTTATTAAGCGGACGTATCGGAGAATTAGAAACCTATTGGATCTGAGTGATTATTTAGATGTAGATTTGGCGGCTGTCAATATTCGTGATAATGTTGCTTTTCGTGGACCTAATATTATCATTCTTTTCTGTGCCATTGTGATTGCATCGTTGGGTTTGAATGTCAATTCAATTCCGGTCATTATTGGTGCTATGTTAATTTCACCATTAATGTCCCCCATTCTTGGTTTAGGTTTGGGATTAGGTACAAACGATACAGATTTATTGGGACATGCTCTGAAGCACTTGGCAATAATGGTATCCATATCAATCTTTGCCTCAACGCTCTATTTTATAGCCTCGCCTCTAGACATGGAACATCCGACCGAATTGCTGGCACGTACCAATCCGACCATATACGATGTTCTTATTGCTCTTTTTGGTGGTTTTGCCGGTATTTTGGAAGTCTCACGCAAGGATAAAGGGACAGTTATGTCGGGTGTCGCAATAGCTACGGCCTTAATGCCACCACTTTGTACTGTCGGCTACGGATTGGCAAACTTCGAATGGCATTATGTTCTTGGCGCGCTATACCTCTTCTCAATCAACGGCATCTTCATCGCATTAGCAGCATATATCGGTACTAAAGTATTTGGCTATCAGCAAGTTAGACTAAAAGACTTAAAAGCGCATCGTAGGACAAAAATGCTTATTACTATATTCCTTATTATATTAATAGTACCAAGCGTCATTTCAGCCATCCGTATGGTGCGTGAAAATCGCATTACGCAATCAATAAATGCCTTTGTTTCCGAAAACAAGAATATCGGTCGCAGTTATATTTTTGATTATCGTACTAAAAAGGACACCCAACCTGTCGCAATTGAATTATACATTGCTGGAGAGTCATTAGGAGCTGATGAATACGAACAACTTTATAAGTCTGCCGAAAGCCATGGACTTACGCGTTCTCAGTTAGTTTTTCATCAAGATGCAACGCGGGCTGCAGATCAACTGTCTGACAGAGATATCATGCAAGAAATTCTCCGCTCCAATGACGAGAAACTTCAAATGGCTAATGCAACAATTGAGCGGCTTGAGTTAGAATCCGATAGTCTTAAGCAAACGATTGCAAATCATTCTTTGCCTGCTCAGCAGATTGAAGATGAACTAAAGGCTCAATATCCTGTGATACAATCTATAAAATTAGCAACTACCAATGATAATGGAATTGTGCTTGTACTCTACTCTGCCCGTCACAACGCATTCTCGTCCAATCAACTTAAAACTATTGAGAATTGGACCAAAGTACGGCTACATTCCTCCGAAGTAATTGTTATTCAGAAATAAATCTAATACTTAACCCATTTCCAAATCTCTTTCCAAGATGGCTTTTTGCCATACATAAGAACTCCTGTGCGATATATTTTACCGGATAGCCAGGTTGTGCCGACAAATGACAAGTAGAGGATAACAAGTGACAGAACAATTTCCCACCAGACGACATCGAATGGTAAACGAACCAACATTACTACCGGCGAAGTAAAAGGTATCATTGAGCACCAGAATGCAAGTGCACTGTCGGGACTACGCATTACGTGCATAGCCACATACATTGATATTAGTATAGGAATACTTATTGGTAACGTAAACTGTTGGGCATCTGTTTCGTTATCAACTGCTGAACCGATAGCTGCAAACATGGAGGCATAGAGTAAATAGCCGCCGATAAAATAAAGTATAAACAGTATTATTATTTTTGCAAAATTTATCCCCATCAGCGACATCAACAACTCTTGGATGAAGCTAATATTCTGACTTGAAGTTATTTGAGCAATTGTTTCCGATGACATCTCGGCTACATCTGGCATTACAAACGGCATTGCTATACTTAATCCTATCGCTCCAATCATGACCCACAATAAAAATTGGGTAAGACCAACTAGTGCTATCCCGATTATTTTTCCCATCATCAGTTCAAATGGACGAACAGATGCTATCATAACTTCCATAATACGGCTTGATTTTTCTTGGGCTACGCCTTGCATAACTTGAGCGCCATACATAAATATAAACAGGAATATCAACATAGCACTCACGAGACCAAACAACTCAGTCATATCAGCAGATGTCATATGTTCCGAGCCATCTTTTTCCCATTTGACGGTATGGATACTTATGCGTTGTTGGCTTTGACTTATTATTTCTTTAAGATGAGGAATATTGTATGATTCTATCCTTTGTCGGTTTACATAATCGCTTAGTTGACGACTCATCCGATATAGCATCTCTGCATTTGGCTGCTTCTCAGAGTAATAGCTAACACTTTGCAAACTATCCCGTAGGTCACCGGTTATATATATGAACCCATCTACTTGTGGATGCTCAGCATGAAGTTGTTGTAAATCGCCATTTATAAAGTAAAAAGTATAGTTTTCATCACTTGTAAAGGCAGACTCATACATGCCAGATTTGTCTATTACAACAATGGTTTTTGTGTCTTCTTCTATTTCCGATGTCATTATAAGTGCTGGAAGTATGCTCACACCAATAAATAAGATAGGAGTAAGTAATGTCAGTAGCAAAAAACTTAACTTCATTACTCGGGTGCGATATTCATGACCTATTATCAGGAGTATTTTGTTTTTCATCATTGTACAGTTTTGATAAATATCTCGTTCATCGTTGGTAATATCTCTTCAAACACAATTATTTCCCCGTCAAGGCTAAGACGATTCAATAACTCATTATTGCTTTCTCCTGTCTTTTTCTCCACTTTTTCTTCAATACGTTGACCATTCACAATCTTTACAACACGATATAAGTTCGAACGATTCTCCTGTCGAATAGTTTGTACATTGCCCTGCAACACGATCTTTCCATGATTGATAAGTGAAATTTCTTGACACAGCATCTCTACAGATTCCATATTATGAGTTGACAAGATAACAGTAGTACCTTCTTGATTTATACGTATAATTTCTTGACGTATCATTTCCGTATTAACAGGATCAAAGCCACTGAATGGTTCATCTAATACAAGCAAACGTGGCCGATGAATGACAGTTGTAATAAACTGTACTTTTTGTGCCATACCTTTGCTTAACTCTTCAATTTTCTTTTTCTGCCAGGAGGTGATTTCGAAACGTTTGAACCATCGTTGCATTTCTTCACGAGCTTGAAGCAAACTCATCCCCTTTAATTGTGCTAAGTACAGCACTTGCTCATATACAGTCATTTTCTTATACAACCCGCGTTCTTCCGGTAGATATCCTATTTGAGCAGATTGTTCCAGATCAATTCGCTTACCATTCAACAAGGCTTCCCCGCTATCAGGTGCCGTTATGCCGTTAATAATGCGAATAAGTGTAGTTTTGCCTGCACCATTAGGGCCAAGTAAACCATATATTGTTCCGTCATTCACAGTCAGTGAGACCGAATCCAATGCCACTTTCGTTCCGAACGATTTCCTTACATCATTAATTTCCAACATATTAATTATCTTTATTAGCCTAATCGTTTACAAATTCCTACACAAAATTAAATACTCTCCCCACCCTGCAGCTGCAAGATGGGGAGAGTTTTTTCATACAATAGTTATCATTACATCACATTACGGATAAGGATAACTACCAAGAGTGCCAAGATGGCGTAGAACTCTGGGAACGCTGCCATAATCATGGTTGCAGCAGTAACGTTGTTACCGGAAGCTGTTGCTGCGACACCGTTTGCACAAACTTGTCCTTGACGGATTGCAGACAAAAGGGCTACGAAACCTAAAGCCAAACCGCCGCCAAAAACAGCTGCTGCTTGCAAAGCTGTCATTTCAGGAACAAGATAACTTTGAAGCATGAAGTAGCCTACGAAGCCATAAATACCCTGAGTTGAAGGAAGAGCTGACAAAAGAAGATATGTACCGAATCCGTCCGGTTTCTTCTTCATTGCGCCTACTACTGCGTTACCGCAGATCGTTAAGCCATAAACACTTCCGATTCCTGACAGTCCGACCATCAGAGCAATACCTACAAAGGCAAGAATAAGATTAAAGTTCATAATTTTAGTTATTTATTTGGTTAATACTATTTTATTTCTTAAAAGGGGTATATTCTACTCCGCCACCTTCGAAGCCGGCGTTTTTGTAGAACTCTACGAATGTTAGACGCAACGGGTGTACCACAGACGAGATGAGGCAAAGGCCGAAGTTCAGAGTATGACCTAACACCAGAATCAGTAGTGTTGGTAGCCAACCTATCCAAGCAGGAAGTGCACCTCCGGCTTGAAGAGCTAATGCGTTAAACACGTTACCTAAGATGCCACCGGCAAGCCCTAAGGCGAATAGACGGATATACGACAGTACGTCGCCTAATAATCCGCTCACCATATTGTACGTGCCCCATAAGCCTCCACCTATATTGAGTACCAATACCTTACGGTCAGGATTGCTGTAGAACAGAATGCACAAGCCACATAACGCCAGGACTGAGTAGATGATATATTGTCCGGCAGGAGTGATATTGCCGGCTATGAATAACCATACGATACAAGTAATTAGGAATACGAGCCATGCTAAGTCATAGACTGCGTACTTAAATCCTTTTTGTATCGTGATGCGAGCCACTTTGATGCCCATTGCCACAAGGATTTGAAATATACCTATTCCTACAGCAAAAACCATCATCGGGTGATAAGCGCCGCCGGCGAAATGAATCGTGTGGTTCGTTTCCGTAATGAAGTAGTCCTTGACAGGTTTGAGGAAGGCGACTTCCTCTAAGTTTATTCCGAAGAACATTCCGGTCAATATACCTACAATCATTGTCATACCACCCATAAAGACCCCCATCCAGCCTAATTCTTTCATTGCCGGCTTCTTGAGTAGCAGATATATACCGGCTACTACTAATATGAGCCCATAGCCTCCGTCGCCTAAACATAGACCGAAGAACAGCATAAAGAACGGGGCGAGGAACGGAGTGAGGTCTATTTCCATATAATTAGGTAATGAATAGAGCCGTGTGATAGGTTCGAACAATCGAGCAAAGAATCCGTTCTTCAGTTTGACAGGAGTGGCATCTTCATCTGTTGGCTCTTCACTCTCGTAGTATAAAGCTACCGACAATGCGTTTAAGCGCTCGTCTAAAGCCGAGCAATTCTCTTCCGGACAGAAACCTTCCAAAATACACAATGCACCATCAGCTCCACTTTCTGTATTCAGTGTAACTTCTTTCCAGTCAATCTGTTGTGATACGTCTTTCAGCTCGTTTTGCAGTTTCTCGATATTCGCGATGCGCCATGCTTCGATACGTGCTTGAGATGCCACTAACAGAGCATTTAAACCATCCAAGTCGGCATTCAGTTCATCTGCAGATTTGTTCAGTATCACTTCGGTCACGTCTTCCGGAAGTGCTGCTTTTGTACCTACTACGACAAAGTACACGATGCCGCGCTCTTCTTTCACAACTACGCCCCACTCTTCCTTGTACTTCGATTTAGGACAGGTGTAGAAATGTAATTCATAGCCAGCTTGCTTCAGTTGGGCAAGTGTCTTAGATGAGAAATCGCCCCAAACGGCAACTCGAGTTTGTTCTTTACGAGTAGAAGCGATACGTTGCTCTATTTCATTTCGCTCTTGAAGTAACTGGTCTGGTGCAGCTTGCTTGATAATGCGCTCCAATTCGGCTTTGCGTGCTATAAGAGCTTGCAGGTCAGAGTTATCCGCCAAACCGATTGCTTTGCGGGTAACATGTACTACGCCGGCCTCACGCAGGTCTGTCAGAAAGGCTTCATAGTCACGATGGAACACCAAAAAGGTGTATTTTTTCATCCTCGTAATCATAGATTAGCCTCCTTTCTCTCTTGCTCAGCCTGTTCCGCTTCGCGTTGGCGCTTCGCCTTCACTATCTTTTGAGACGATTTAGACAGGTTCTCTTCATCTTCCATAAAGCGTTTTATCTTACGGATAGCATCTTGATAGCCCGGAATCTGTACTTTCTCGAACAGATTCACTTTCTGGGTTGTTTTTTTGCGCGCATATTCGAGCAGCTCTACTTTGCGGCGCACGAACTCTTGTTTAATACCCACGTCGGCAATAGCTTTGACTTGCTCAAATCCGTCGTAAAACCATTTAGGAGACTCATAGATAGAGAATGGCTTGGTCGTATACACTACCTCGTCCAGCATGGGAATACGTACACCTGCTATCTTCTTGATAGACATCTTTACGTCGTCCACATGTATCAGAGAAGTATCAAATTCTCCCCATAGCGCTATCATCTGGTCATACGCTTTGATACGTCTGTCTACTTCTTCGTCCAGTGCTTTAATCTCGTCCTTTGCTTTTTTTACCTCTAAGCGCAGGGCGGATTCTTTGCTTTGGAGAGTCGGAAGAGTACGTTGACGCATCTTCAGGTTCTTCTCAAGACCTTGTAATGATGTTTTATTAAATTGATAAGTAATTGCCATAGTATGTGTAACTACTTTTTCCAGTATTTATCTACTAACGCTTGTTTGATATTCACCTCTTCAGGTTTGAAGTATTTAGCAAATAGTGCCCAAGCAATATCCAGCATCTCAGTCGTGTTGATGTTAACGTCGATGGCAAGGATATCGTTTGAGTACTCTTTAGCGAACTGTAAGCAACGCTCATCGTAGTCGGTGAGGTCAAAGCCATTCTCCAGTTTAGTCTTGGCATTTGCCGCGTCGGCATACAGGCGAACGGCTGCATTCATTACCTGTGGATGGTCTTCGCGCGTCTTCTTGCCGGCTACTAATTGTTTCAAACGAGATAGCGAGCGGAACGGATCAACAATTACTTTACCGATATCGGAGTCACGGCGCAGGTATAATTGTCCCTCAGTAATATAACCTGTATTATCAGGAATAGCGTGAGTGATATCACCGCCGGACAATGTGGTAACGGCGATAATTGTGATGGAACCACCACCTGCTTCTTCGGGGAATTGAACGGCTTTTTCGTATATCTTAGCTAAATCTGAATATAATGAACCCGGCATCGAATCCTTGGATGGAATCTGATCCATACGGTTACTTACAATAGCTAATGCGTCGGCGTATAGCGTCATGTCTGTCAGCAGAACCAGCACTTTCTCGCGTTTCTCTACTGCAAAGTACTCGGCTGCCGTGAGCGCCATGTCAGGAATAAGCAGACGTTCCACTGCAGGATTCTCTGTGGTGTTAACAAATGATACAATACGGTCTAACAGTCCCGCGTTTGTAAACACGTTCTTGAAATAGAGGTAGTCATCATTTGTCAGCCCCATACCGCCAAGGATAATCTTATCTACTTGTGCGCGGAGAGCGACATTTGCCATCACTTGGTTATACGGTTGGTCCGGATCTGCAAAGAACGGTATCTTCTGTCCGGATACAAGCGTGTTATTCAAGTCTATTCCAGCAATTCCGGTGGCAATCAGTTCGGATGGTTGTTTACGACGGACAGGGTTAACGGACGGACCGCCAATCTCTACTTCCTTTCCTTCAACTGCCGGTCCCCCATCAATAGGGTCGCCATAAGCGTTGAAGAAACGACCGGATAACTGGTCTGACACCTTGAGGGAAGGCGCTTTGCCTAAGAACACCACTTCGGCATTAGTAGGAATACCTTCTGTGCCTTGGAACACTTGAAGTGTCACTTCGTTGCCCAGAATTTTTACTACCTGGGCTAACTTACCATTCACTAAGGCTAATTCGTCATTACCTACTCCTTCCGCACGAAGAGAGCATGTCGCTTTAGTGATTGCGGTGATTTGAGTGTAAATTTTTTGAAAAGCTTGTGCCATTACAATATATTGTTTATGTTATTCCTTATATATATTATATTAGTGCACTCTTGCACCAATGATGTTATATCGTTCATTCTCGCGGATGATATAGAGTTGTCCGTTGATGAGCACCTTATGCCAATCGTTTTGTAACTTATTGATGGTTATTTGTCCATTCTCAGACGGTAGTATCGGCTCAATCGGATCTATATATTCATAATAGATAGCAATGCGCTTGATATAAATTGCTTTCATCGTATTCGTGAAGGCAATCTCTACACTACCCGACTGTGGTTCGTCTAACTCATATGTATAGGTCTCGGTGGACTCGGAAAGTTCTTCCGTGTTGCCGATGAAGTTACCTGCCAAATAGACATCTAAGGTGGCATCGCCTCCGCTGCCCATAGAGGCTTCTACTTCCACCCGTTTGACGCCGCACCCAGTTGTCTCGTTAGTAAAGAGAGACAATCCGTTAGCGGGTTTTGAGCTTGAACCGAATTGTGCTCCAAGTGATTTGCTGTAGCCGGTATAAGTGTCTCTACTGCCGAACCGAACCTGCCACTCATAGTTACTGAGTTCTTGCGCGCCTTCAAGACAGGATGTAGTAAAGTTATGTTCGTAGGTAGCGCATCCGTTTTCATCCTGATAGCGACTATTGACAATTGACAATGTAACGTTATCTGTTGCCTCTTCGGCAGTGAAACGAATAATCAGTTGGTCGTTCTCAAAACTGTAATTATAGAGTTGCTTATTACCGCACATTACTTTGACTAAACAAGTAGGAGCAGCCGGTGTTTGGTAGCCTTCTGCTGCCTCATAGACGATTTCGAAGGCTTTGCCGCGTTCCGCATAGGCAGTTGCACCGGATACCCAATCGACACCTTTATATATATTATAGTTAATATCAATTCGCTTATCGTTGCGGTATAGTGCATATACAGAGCAGTCGTTCATCGGGTAGAAGATCTCCCCTGCTTGTCCAGCATCGGCAGTAGTGCTGTTGGTTCTGCTTGCCCATCCGAGGAAAGTGTAACCTGTTTTAGCGGTTACAGCGGGAAGTGTGACTCCTGTAAACGGTTGACTCTCTTTGGCTTGACTGGTAGCAACTGTACCATGACTGCCTGCGCTGAAATTCACTGTGCAGCCGGTAGCAATACCACCTTGGAAAGCAAAAGTAATTGCGCCGTTTGTTTCCTTTACATTATCCAAGTACCATTTCTCCGAGAAGAATGTCTTACTCGTTGCGCCGGTTGGGAATGCGTCACCCGCTTTACCTAAATAGCCGTTATTAGGGTTCGTCTCGTTGTATTTAGGTTCTTTACCATCGGCTTCAATCAGGTCGACAAGATGACTTGGTTTACCTTTTATTTGTACATTGACTTCGTCACCTGCCCAGCGGGAACGGACATAGTCAATCTTTGTAATAATCATTCCGTGTCCGGGTAGATATTTGTCCCATCCGCTTTGTTGTCTGTTCTCCACAATAAAGAACTCGCGCGGGTCCGGATCATCGCCTAAGAGGTTGGTTTGTCCGCTTCGGGTGATGATGGCGCAGTCTCCAGCTTTATTGAGGTCGCTGAGACGTACGTTCATTGGTTCATTGAGTAAAATCGGTTCTACCCATCCCAAATAGAAACGCTCATATGCGCTGTAGGCTGCCGGTGTATTGCCGTTGTTATTGTAGCAACCATGATCCATCACGTCCCAGTTTCCTAAGGTTTTCTCAGCACCTCCGTCAGTATCGCTAAGCGTCGGAAGCCCCAGTATATGGGAAAATTGATATACCATCTCACCGATACCGTCGCGTGAACTTGCATTGCGCAGTTCGGGCACGTAAGCATAGGTCTCTATGTACTTGTTATTGAGCAGCAGTGCTTCGTCAAGCAGTCCTGCCATCGGATATACATATTCGGGGCGGGTACTGTTCTCTCCTTCTCCGGCATATACAAGCACAACGGCATCTACATATCCGTCTCCGTTAACGTCGTATTTAGAAAAGTCGAGTCCTTGTTGGCTTGCTAACTCGCAGGCTTCCATGACCATACCTTCCCCGCGGAGATCGTCGTCGTATTCGTCATTAGCGCCGTAGAAAGAGCGTTTGTTTACTAACGTAACCGGTCCATAGACGTCAAACTGCGGTGCGTATTGTCCGTACGATTGGTCTGAGAAGTATTTCTTCACTGAACCGGTTGCGCCGCTGTAGGTATAATTCGTACTGTTGAAGAATTCGCTATATGCGGTTTTGTCGTTGCCCGTTGCGAAGCACACGTCATTATACTGCACCATGATGACCGGCACTTTTGTCGGCATCACGGCAGCAAAACTTATTATTGCAACCAACGAGCAGATGATAATAGTTAATATTCGCTTCATTTCGCTATTTGTTTCTCAGCGAGCAGTTCGTCTAATTTCTTGCGGTAGTTTTCAAAGTCATTACTATGGAACTCGCTGTAGTTCATTTGTTTACACAAGTTAATAACGCGTTTGAAGTATTCGCTTACGTCTGTAAACACCTCAAAGTTATAATCATGTCGGCATATGTCCATCACCAAGTCGAGCATATAGCGTTGGCGCTCAAGCGGGCATACGGCATCTATCTTATCGAATGCGTCTTGTTGCAGAATGACGAAGTCGATTACTTCGGCTTTCCAGAACTCTTCGTGATAGTCAACAGGTACGCCGTCATCACCGAGAATATTGATTTGTTCTTGTATATCCTTACCGCGTTGCAGGAAAGTCTTCATCTCGTTGACTTTTCCTAACCATTGGTCGTCAATGAGTTTGGATATATACTCTTCAAACTCCGGGTAATCAATATACTTGGAGTATGAGTCAATCGGATTAACAGCCGGATAGCGTTTGCGGTCAGCGCGTGCTTGCTCAAGAGCATAGAAGCAGCGTGCCACTTTCTTGGTTCCTTCTGTTACAGGCTCTTTGAGGTTACCTCCCGCAGGCGATACGGTACCGAGGAATGTGACGGAACCAGTCTTGCCGTTATTGAGGTACACGTATCCAGCGCGAGCATAGAAGGCTCCGATGATAGCAGACAAGTCCATCGGGAAGGCGTCTTGTCCCGGAAGTTCCTCCATACGGTTGGACATCTCGCGTAATGCTTGTGCCCAGCGTGAAGTGGAGTCTGCCATAAGCAGTACGCGCAGTCCCATTGAGCGGTAATATTCTGCTATCGTCATCGAGGTATAAACAGATGCCTCACGTGATGCAACCGGCATATTAGACGTGTTAGCGATAATGATGGTACGCTCCATGAGCTTGCGACCGGTATGCGGGTCTTCCAATTCCGGGAACTCGGTAAAGGTCTCCACGACCTCGTTAGCACGTTCACCGCAAGCAGCGATGATTACGATGTCCGCCTCGGCTTGTTTGGAGATTGCATGTTGGAGCACCGTCTTACCTGTTCCGAACGGACCGGGAATGAAGCCTGTACCTCCCTCACATATCGGGTTGGCGGTATCTATAGTACGTACACCGGTCTCGAGCAGTTTGAATGGACGCGGCTTCTCGCGATATGCCAGAATAGCTTTCTTTACCGGCCATTTCTGAACCATAGTTACAACATGGTCTTTGCCTTCCTCGTCGGTGAGCACGGCTATTTGGTCTTCAATTTTATACTCGCCTGCTTTAGCGATTGATTTGACGGTATAAGTTCCTTCGAATACGAAGGGCACCATAATCTTGTGCGGCTGGTGATTCTCATCTACTTCGCCTAACCACGAAGCAGCTTCCACTTTGTCGCCAACTTGAGCGATAGGCTCGAATTTCCACAGTTTCTCTTTGTCGAGAGGGAAGTTATACTCACCGCGCTTGAGGAATACTCCTGTTTGTTTGTCGAGGTCGTTTTGCAGTCCGTCGTAGTTACGCGAGAGCAGTCCGGGACCGAGTGTTGCCTCTAACATGTGCCCTGTGAACTCAACTTCGTTGCCTACTTTCAGTCCACGGGTAGATTCGAAGACTTGGACATAGACGTTTTCACCGGTCACTTTAATCACCTCTGCCATCAGTTTTGTTTCTCCTATGGAGATATAGCAGATTTCGTTTTGTGCTACAGGACCATCCACACCTACGGTTACGAGGTTGGCGATGATACCTTTTACTTTTCCTTTTGTCATATTACTGTTTTAAATTAATTATCTTTTTTATGCGCTGTCGTGTACGGAATGAGAATAGTTTGGACATCCATTGTGCCATTCTGTAGAAAAAGAGTCGGCAGTGGTATCCGATCATGCGTGTTGGCGAGTTGACTTCAATTGAATAATCTATTAGCGCTTTACTGAGTCGTTGTATATCTGCTCGCCGGTCGATCATCGATTCCGGAACATCGGCTTGTTTGGTAATGACCGCTACGGGGTTGTTGTCCACAATAGATGTTTCTACTTGTGCTATTCCACGCAGCAGTTCATTGATGTTATATCGTTCTGTTTTGTTCCAAATAATGAGTTGTTGGTTTTCCACCATAATATTAAACTGGTGAAATCCTCTATAGTTCTCGTATTCTGCCTCGTTAGGATGGTGATTGAGGTATAACACTCCCCCCTGTTTAAGCGCATCGATGGCTTCGAGAACACCTTTGACCGGATTAGCACTATGGTCTAAAGCGTTTTGTATCATGACGAGTGTCACATCGTGCTTCGGGTAGCAGGCGGAGAGGTACTCCATCATGGCGAACTCGACTTGCGGCCGGTCTATTTGGTACTTTTTCAGTATGCGGTTATAGTATGTTGCCAACGGGTCGACATAATGCACATTGAGCGTGACATTCTGTCCGTCAATGACAGCTTTGTTTCCCGGCAAATAGGTCATCCCGGCTCCGACATCAAGTATAAGCGCTTGGCTCAGGTCCTTTTGTTTGGCGAAAAATGCCTGTGCGTCAAATCCGGGCAGTTGTAGTGTCTGTCCGTAGTGTGAGAAGGCCATCAAGCTTTCGCGCGCTTGTTTGTTGCGGTAAGACGCTTCCCAAAACGCCACTTCATACGGTATGCCGAATAACCACTTGACCATTAGCAATCACAAATTACCGGCTTTCTTCATATCAGCCACGATAGCTCTGAACACCTGCTCGCCTCTTTCGTTAGTCAGTGTTGACCAACGGCACAGCATCTGGTTCATCAGATAATAGGCGAGCACGTTCTCGAGGTCGAAGGTAGTATTTCTCGTCCTCTCTTCGAGCCAGATAAATCGCAGTGTGTCTATCTGCCTCTCTCGGTCGTACAGATTGGCTATTTTGCTCACGGCTTTGATCTCCGGCTCAATATCATCGGGAAGTTCGCCTGTGATATTTTTGCTTACGTCCAAGCCATGTTTGCGGCAAACCTCGGCTGTAAGTATATTATTAAGGTCTTTATTAAAGTCAAGCCAGTCGTTAACGAAGTCGCAGGCACCTTGTCTCGCATGGCGGTTAAGGAGTATGAGCTGCTCCTTGTCTTTTTCGCGCATGTGCTCGTCGAGCAGCGTCTCCAATGCCTCCATAGTCATAGGGGCATTGTCTGTAACTTTGAGTTCAGGAAGGCTTGCTATTAAATATTCGTATCCCATAAGTTGTCGTTTAGAATAGCAATTCTACGAGTTGCGGACGCAGGAATGCTTTAAAGAAGGCGTTGAACTCAGCGTCTCCGAAGGCGAGTTTATACCCGTTCTTCTCACTAATGATTTGGAAGTCTGTCTTGAGTCCTTTGACTTCTTCTATTTTGACACCTTTGTCAAGAACGCCCTTGGCATTGGCAGCGAAGTACTTACGCAGCGCCTCTGCATCTTTGGCTTCGATGGTCACATCTCCGCTCTTCGCCATACCTTCAGCAATCTTGGCAATAATAGACTGCATGAATTTAGCGTCAGCTGTAGCTGCTTTGACGTTATTGTTAACGACCTCATTATTGATAAGATCGACAACTGCTGTCTTCAGTGCATTGAGAGCTTGGTCCGTGTACAGTTTCAATTCGGCTTTGGTGTGAGCGTCAAGTTCTTGGGCTTTTTTCTCTGCCTTTGCCACTTTGTCAGCAGCTTCCTTTTCTGCTTTTGCGAGCAACTGGGTTGCTTTGGCATTGGCTTCATCGATGATACGCTGAGCCTCTTGGTTTCCTTTCTCCACGCCTTCGGCGTAGATTTTGTCAGTTAATTCAGATAAATTCATATAATAGATTTTTTAGTATATTCTCTTTGAGCGTGCAAAGATACTGCTTTTTTTGCATATATGCAAATAAAAAGTGCAGAATGTGTTATTTTTCTGCACTTTTTGGGTTTGGTGTGCTACGCACGTTTATTGTCCGTTGGACGTTTAGTGTTGCTCATTTTTCGAATAAGGACTTTACGCTCAACGAATTTCCGTGCCTCGTACATCGTACATCCGTCCATCGTACATCAGATAAAGTACGCCGTCTTTG
>CAMOJP010000039.1 GCA_946617165.1 uncultured Bacteroidales bacterium | reverse complement strand
ACGGCAAGCGTACGCTTACCCCGGCTACAGCACTGATGTTTGAAGCGGCATTGGGCATCCCTGCCGATGCGCTGATGAACATACAAACAAGATACAACATGCAGACAGCTCGGCAAAATCATCAGATATTATCGTGGTTGGCTAAAATTCCTCACGTCGCAGCAATGATGTGAAACGGTACAGACACGTACACGATGCGAACGAGATGTAAACGAGATCACCGGATAAGGGATTGGGGACGAGAAAATATGTTATGTAACATGAAAAGTGAAAAATGGAGCAGAAATATTTGGCTGTTCCATTTTTTTTATAGTATCTTCGGACATCTGCCTTGCTTCGCGCAAGCGCTACGCAATTCCCCCGAACATACGTTCGCGTAGTTCGGGGTATATCCAAACAATTAGCCTAAAAAAATAAAGTAAACTCTTTTTTTTGTCAAATTATTTGTCTATGTCAGTTATTTGTAGTAATTTTGCAGGGTGAATGGAAAAAGGAAAAAGATATTAATCTAAATTAAGATATATAGACTTATTATAACGTAAAATTAAACTAATATCATGAAAAGAATTGCTTCTTTTTTGGCACTTATTCTATTTAGTGCTTTTACTTTTGCGGCGGTAAGTATTACCGTCAGTCCTAACAACGTCGATTTCGGCGAAGTAAGTATCAAAGGAAAAAGTTATGTACAAGGTGAAACAACCCTTCATCTGTCGTGGGAACTGCCAATTTATTCCCAATTAATCGTTGAAACACTCAATCAACCGGCGCAAGATTGCGGCTTCTCGGTTGATGGAAACGCATCAACCTATATCTGGACAGGTAGCGGCTATTCTACTGATCCTTATATTACCTCGTACGACCTTCCTGTGTCCTTCACTGCTCAAGCAGTTGGAAATTATTCCTGCAAGATACATATCTATGTATATGACCCAGATAACACCAGTGAGAATATTATTATCGCCGAGAAAACAGTTAATGTGAGTCTATCTGTTACGGACGAAGCTATCGTTCCTAAAACCATTCCGTTTGAGCGCATTGAGAACACCAGCGGACTGAAAGACGGCGACACGATTGTTTTTGTATGCGAGAGCGCAAATGAAGTGAGCGGTCCGTTAGACGGAGCTGCCCTTTCTACTATCAGCGTGACCCTCAACAACGGTAAAGCTGAAGTGCCCGAAGAAGGTGTACAGATGTTCAAAGTTAAGTCATACAGCGGAGGTTGGCAATTCTATACCGCTGATGCAGCTGCTAAACGACTTCACTTAGACATAGAAAGCAACAGCGGCAAAGGTGCCTTTACCTATGCCGACACTAAAGCCAACGCTATCCTTGCAACTTGGGGCGTAGAGATTACCAACGGAGACGCGGTTGTTTCACGTCATGACGACGACCAGACCTACCCTGTCCGCTGGGTATCAGGCGGTACAGGAGGCAGATTCAAACCATACAAGAACTTCACAGGTTCAGATATCGCACTCTATAAGAAAGCAGGTGCTGCTGCAGAAATAAAAAGCAAGTTAGAGATCGGTGCCATTGATTTCGGCACCGTAGAACGGAACGAAACGAAAGAAGTGACCGTCAACTACACCGCGGAGAACCTGACAGAGGATATATTGTGGGACATCACCGGCGCAGACAAAGCCTTATTCAGCGTTAGCCCAGAACAGAGCACAGATCGTACCAGCGGCAGTGTAACCGTTAAGTATTTAGGAACAGCCTCAGACGTTAAGGCTATTGACGCCAAACTCTACGCATTGACTCAAGACGCTGCACTGGACGAATTGGAGAAAGAAGTTCCAATCAGCATCACGCTGACAGCAAGCACGGTTAAACTCACGAAGATTGAGTTCGTCGGAGCTCCGGATTCATTGGTTAAAGGTACATCCATTGACCTCAGACCGTACTTGAAACTGACGCCGGACAATGCAGCGGACAAATCACTCACATGGACGGTGGACAATAGCTACCAAGGTACCGTCGAAGATGGCGTATATACTGCTAAAAACGTAACGGGCAATGTGACTATCACAGCTACATCCGTTAAAGTGCCAAGCGTAAGCGCAAGCATTACACTCATGCAATATGAGCCGAAACCGGCAAGTATAACACTGGACAAACATGAGATTACCACCTATATAGGCGAAGTGGTGACACTGCAAGGTATAGTAGGACCGGAAGGCGCAAGCCAGGATTGCTACTTCACCATTCGCAACAAGGATATTCTGACCTATAGCAAGGGAGATGTAACAGGCTCCGCCAAACTGACAGCCAAAGCGCTGTGCCCCGAAGGTACATGGGTTGTCGTTAATCCGAAGAACTATCAAACAATTCTGGACAGCTGCTTGGTTAAAGTAGTGCCTGTATCGGTTGAGGGCGTTGCTTTTGACCCTGCAACCAAAGAGTTAGCTGTAGGCGCAACCTATCAGTTGGAACCAGTTGTTACACCTGCCTCAGCTGCAAGCCAATATACAGCCGCTTACGAGAGCAACAACACCGCGGTAGTTACTGTCGATGCTGACGGTAAAGTGACCGCTGTTGCTGAAGGTACCGCAGAAATCACATGCACACTTGGCGGCAAGAGCGGCAAGATAACCATCAACGTCGTTGGCGCCAAGTTCTTCACCAAAGTGACAGAGGCAAGTAAGATGCAAGCAGGCGACACCATTATCTTGGCGAGCACGTTGACTATAAGCAGCGTAGCGACACCTGCAGCAGGCGGCAATCCTAACTCCAGCGGTAACCTGAATATAATCACCGAAGGAGTCACCCTGACCTCCACTACCGCCGCTTGCGAGACAGCTATGGTACTCGTTGTCGGAGGCACAGCTGATAATTACACCTTGACCCTCTTAGGCACCACAAGCAAATTAGCAGCAGCCGACGAGAAGAAATTAGGCACAAGCGCTACCAAAAACAATACATGGAAATTTGACACCGACGGCACCGGTATTATCGTCAGAAATACCACCTACCCGGCTAAGTGCATCAGTTACAACAGCCAATCCGGTCTGATTCGTCAATACGCAACCGGTGCAAACGTTACCCCACTCTACGTCTATGTTCGTCCGTTTGAGGCTCCCGTACTGCCCGATGCAACAGGTATCACGTTGGATCAGAGCTCATACGATACACACGTCGGCGACAAGGACATCACACTCAAGGCCACTGTTACTCCGTCCAACGCAGACCAAGCCGTTATATGGGAGAGCAGTAACACCGATGTCGCTACCGTTAACGAAAGCGGTAAGGTTCACCCCGTTAGCGTAGGTACCGCCGTCATCACCGCGAAAGTGAAGAGCAACGAGAGTCTGAAAGCCGAGTGCACGGTAAACGTACTCGCTTGGACCGTTGAGTATGTCAAGTTCGACATCACCGGCGACCTGAACCTGGAAGTAGGCGAGCAAGAGACTGTTACCGCAACGGCTTATCCGACCGGCCATGGTTTCAAAGTAGATTACTACACAAGCAATGAGAATGTGGCCACCGTAACTATCGGCGGCGTAGTAACCGCTGTCGCAGAAGGTGACGCCGTTATCACTGCCAAGTCCGGCGACAAAGAAGCTACCCTGAACGTACACGTAACAGCTGCTGCCGTTCCGGAAGACAAAGGCGCAATCTCAGTTGCTGACTTCTTAGCTGCGAAAGACGGATTTAATATCTACACACTGACCGGCGTAGTAGCAAACATCACCAATACTAAATACGGTAACTTTGACTTAATCGACGAGACCGGAAAGATTTACATCTACGGTCTGCTTAACGCTGCCGGAGAAGCACAGAAGTTCGCAGAACTCAATGTAGCCGAAAAAGACACCGTGACCTTGAAAGGTTCATATAGCGAGCACAATAACAAAGCACAAATAAAAGATGCATTATTTGTATCGGTTAAGAAATATGTTGAACCGGAAGGTCCGTCCACCGCTATCGACGCTGTCATGAAACAAGGGCAGGCAACGAAAGTCTTACGTCAAGGACAACTCATCATCATCCGTGACGACAAAGAATATAACGCTGTCGGCAAACGCGTAAAATAACGATTTAAATACCAAATACTATAAAAAAAGTGCAGTTAAAACAAAAACTGCACTTTTTTATTTGCACACTTGCAAAAAAAAGACTAACTTTGCAGCCGTATTTGCTTTATTATCTAATACAATGAAAAACAGTTGGCTGATAGTACCGCTGTTATGCGTGCCGTCATTATTGTTTGGTCAGAACGATACGCTACGGATTATGCGTACTTCTGATGAACCCAATCGCACGGAGGTAAAAGAACAGCGTTA
This sequence comes from uncultured Bacteroidales bacterium, assembly GCA_946617165.1. GTDB lineage: Bacteria > Bacteroidota > Bacteroidia > Bacteroidales > Paludibacteraceae > Colicola. Next base: position 12,362 of record CAMOJP010000039.1, on the reverse strand, counting down.
TGAAATGGAAGACACCGAGGAGCTGAAAAAGACTCCTGATAGCCTGTCACGCGTAGAGATAACCACAATTCATTATTTCGTTGACACCCTTACGCAAGTAGCTTACGTGCCGGACAGCACGGCGAAACAGCGTGAGGAGATTATTCGTGTGGACTCGACTGACCGTCGCGGACATTATATTGAGGCGTACGTGGGTTTGAGCTACGGTAGTCTCGGTTACGGATTTACGGATGACGAGAGTAGCGTCAACGGGTTCGTCAGTCCTTTGCTGCAAATACAATATGCCTATTTCTTCCACCCGAACTGGGGTGTCGGAGCAGGCCTATGGTACACCTATAGTTCTTCTACGGCGCACATAGGCGGTACGTACACTTGGGAAGGGCAGACAGATACCGATTTGGAGCAGCGTTATACACATACCTCTGAGGTCGTTGAATGGGACGAACGCCAGTGGATGCATAATTTAGCTATTCCTATCTCGCTCCAGTTCCAGTGGTTGCACAAGAGCGGCAAAGCCGGAGTGTTCGCTGCCGTAGGATTGGCACCCTCTTTCTCCGTAGCTAATTCGTATAGTGTAAAAAAAGGACAAGTGAACCACAGCGGCTATTATCCTGCATGGGATTTGACGCTGAAAGACATGCACGAGTTCGGCACAAAAGACTATGCGCAGGAAGAGTCTGCCAAGGGCAAATTAATTGTCAGCCCGCAAGCGACAGTCTTTGCAGACGTAGGTGCATTGGTGCCTTTGACCAAACAAATAGATTTATTCGCCGGACTTTATTTCCAATGCGGAGCAAACGATGCCAACAAGTCTGACAAACACGCATTAGGTTGGAAGGATGAGAACTTCACCTTTATGGAGGACTACACCGGTGCCTACTCTTTGAATACGACCAAATCGTCCCATCCATACGAGGTGGGGATCAAAGTCGGGGTACACTGGCATCATATCGGTAAGGACCAACATAACATAATCGACTATTTCGACTACTTCACCCGTCATGATACCATCGTCTCGATACTCAATCGCCAAGATACCGTCATTACCGAGCGTATCGATACTCTCACCCGCGCCCATATTGCCAAAGCGGCGGAGGAAGTGGAGAAATTCAACAAGATATACTTCGATTACGACAGTTACAAGCTTTCCGAGGCGTCACAGGACTACCTTGCGTCTATCGTAGGCGTGCTTAACAAAGTACCGGACGCAAAGATTTCGATTGACGGTCACGCTTCGGAGGAAGGGCAGCGGCTACACAATGAACGGTTGGCATATAACCGCGCCAAATCAGTAGCGAAATTCCTCGTTAATCAAGGTATTGACAAGGAACGCGTCATCGTGATTGGTCATGGCTCGTTAGTGCCTAATGAAGAAAATGTAAACCACGAATTGACTCTTGACCGACGCGTTGAAGTGAAAGTGGTGCAAAAACAAAGTGAATTACAATAAGGAGGACGTGATATGAAAAAATATATAGTATTCGTTTTACTGTTGGGCTTGACATGTAGCTTGAATGCCCGTAACTTCGTCAAGAACGAGAATATCTATGTCAAAGTGGATCAGACGGACGCCGTCGGCGACTGGTCCAAGGACGGTGCCAAGTTGTTTCTGTACCTATGGGACGGAAGCGGCGACAAATGGTTAACGCTGTCCCCTATTACATCAGGTAGTAAGATATACCGTGCTACGTTTGATGCTAATGGTAATTACAACAAGATTCTGATTATACGTAAGTCTTCAAGCGGTACTTCAGGAAACTGGGATAATCGTTGGAACCAGACATGCGATTTGAGTATACCGTCCGCCATCAACTGTAATATCATTACGGAGTTTGCTACCAAAAATAATGTGTCGGACGAATGTACAGGTACTTCCACATGGAAGACCTACACCCCTGCCGTTTCCACCATTCCGAATGTCAATACCATCATAAGCAGCGGTGTAACGGAGGAAGTTATCCACGTCTGTCCCGACGCAGCGACTGACCCGTTCTCTTTGCGCGTCAAACTTAACGCTGCTAAAACGGCCTATTTATATGACGATGTGAGCGGGCACGGCTGGTTCTACTACTCTGCCGATGGAAGCACATGGAGTTCCGTTGATTCGTACGCAGGAAACATCCGTGATGAGGAAAAAGACAAAGACTACCTCAAGAATAAATTCCCCGCCTCGTTACCTAATAAGGCGTTCTATTACTACTTGTATTCCAACATTCCCTCCGGTCGTCGTTTGATCAAGATTATTCCCGATGCCGTATGTGAATTGGACTGTTCCATCACATCGTTTGAGACAGCCATCTCAGCCGTCAATGCCGATGATAACACCTATACATTGGACGGCATGGTGGCTTTCGCCGAGCCGAACGGCAAGCTGGTGATTGAGTGCGACGGCAAGTCGGTCACCATTAATTCTCCACGGAGCCCGCAGTCATTCTCCCTCAACAAAGTGCCGGCAGCCACTGTCGGAGGAACGACCACCACTGCCAAAGCATATTTTACCGGTAACACAGCCTGTACCAAAACCATCACCATCAATGTTCCGGATGCCACACAAGCCGTAGAAACAGTCACCAAAGACACGCTTGCAGGCGCAAGCATAACGCTCTCACCCGTTGGTGCTGACAGTAAAAACGATTATTTCTGGTTAGCAGGAAAAGATACTGTCAAAGGTGCCGCCCAAAACTACCAACTGCCTGTGTATAACAAAGACACCCAAATCGTTTATATCTATAAGGAGTTCTATCCTATCAGCGGAACGATGGACGACATGATGTCTAACGGCAATTATGAGGACAAGACATTCAATTACGGCAAGTACGGTCAGACAAGCAACATAAGCGACTATAACTATTGGGGCATTCACCAACAGACCAATCCTGATCAGGACATTCACTTCTATGACACATGCTCTTTGCGCGCTAAACCTCAAGACCCTTTGCATAACGGATTTGCCGTCGTGCGCAATGCAAACATGTTCCACTCTTCCTTCGCAAAAATAAAAGCACGCGAAGGCAATAACTTCGCTTTGTTTGATGCCGCAACCGGTACCGCCGGAGGAAACAAGAGAGCGTGGTACGCCACTACTGCTACCAATCCCGCACTCAAACTCAAAAAAGGAACTACTTACGTACTCTCTTTCTGGGCAGCGAACCTCAATAACTTCGGCGAAATGGAAAATGCCGCACGGTTTAAGTTCCGCATTCAGTATAACGGAAAGACGAAAGAATCCGCTGTGCTTGACCTTGGTTCTACCGAGTTCAGGAATAACCTCTGGCACCAGCACTCCGAGACTTTCTATGCCGACGAAGATTGCGATAATGTGACTATTTCTGTTGTCAATCTCAACACCAATGTATTGGATATCGGTAATGACTTCGCGTTGGATGACATCCAGTTCCACGCTATCAGTAGTATTTCCAAAGTGGTCAAGTCACAACAGAAGTTTATTGTCACTTTCCACGAAACGAAGATAGACGCTTTCACAGCAACGGTGCTCCCAGTGGATTGTGACAGCGATTACTACACGATAGCCATGCACGTGGACTACAAAAATCCTAACGGACAACTCATCATCAAGGACCTGACAACCGGCACAGAATACCCATACGATGTCACGGCTCCATACGACACGCCCTCATCGCTGGACAAGACGATTACTATCTCCACCCAAGAGCCGACGCACAACTGGGAAGTTTATTTCGCCGGATGGCCGACTGCTAAGAAAACAGCAACTACCGTTATTCCAGGCTTCCCCGCAATCGAAGCAAACAACTTCACACTTACTACGCCCACCTGTTCAGACTTGACAACCACACTCACTTTTGACCTTGATTACACTTACCAGCAAGGCACTCTTACCTACTGGGTGGACGGGCAGACAGCACAAACGGGCACTTACAGTGTTGCCGATAAAACCAAACAGACACTTGCCGGACTGACCGTTGCGGATATTCCTGCAGACGGACTTGCGACACATAAACTGCACATATCGTTCGACGGACCTAACAGTTGTATTAAGGAGTTCACGCTCCCTGCGGTTCCTTTCTCGCCCGTGATTAATAACGTATCCGTTAGCGGCGTTCCCGCACAAGTGGACTGCAATGCCGATGACTATACCATCACCGTCACCATCACTACTCCGTATAACGCTACAGGGCATAATATTGTCCTTACTTACAACGATAAAGGAGTTAAGACAACCACCATCCCCGCTACCGGTACGACGACCACGACGACCGTCACTATGCACAATCCGGGCGCTACTCCGCTAACAATCACCGCCGCCTTCGAGACTACTCCCGCGTGCACCAAAACATCCGACGCATTTACTCCGCCTGTACGCTTTGCTTGTAACGTGTATATAGAGACTATTTGCGAAGGTGAGAGTTATACCAAGCACGGATTTAACATCATCACACCGCCAGTAGGTGTTGACACTTTCGCTTTGGGATACGATTCGCTCATACTGACCGTACAAACGCTTCCCGCTATTCATACGACTAACAGCTCTGTTGTCTGTGATGACGAGAACACAATCCTCCTGCCTTTCACTCCCGATACAGGGACGCCCGACTCTTTCGTTGTACGAATCAACAATACCGATTACGATGCAACAGTTTCAGGAACGGACCTTGTTTTTGCACGCCCGACTAATCTGCCCCCCGGGGATTATAACGCAACCGTCATTACCGGACGCAAGGGCTCTGCTTGCACCACTGCACAGGACTTCACCATCCGCATATCGGACTCACACCTGATGTATCGCAAGTGGGAGGATGTACTCTTCATCGACAACTCATCCAAACGCTTTGTCAAATATCAATGGTTTGAGAACGGAGCACTGATACCCGGCAAGACAGAACAACAACTTTATAATCCGGAAGGACTGACCGGCACCTATTTCTGTCGGGTTACAACTGATGACGGTTCTGTTTTCTATACCTGCGAATCAGCATTTGACGATGTCCCACGTAGCCGGGATGCGGTCAACGACAAGCAGCCTGTCGAAACCGTACGTAAAGTTCTGCGCCAGGGACAACTCATTATCATCCGCGAGGAGAAAGAGTTTGACGTAGTTGGTCGCAGAGTAAAATAAGCGGCAAACTGATAAAAACATAAATAATCAGCAAACTGATAAAAACAAAAATAGGCGAGACCAATCTCGCCTATTTTTGTACCAATCTCCCAACCTTTTTCAGTTTTAGTCAGTATCTTTGCAGCGTCTTTTAATCAGTAAACCATTTTCGTACTCCGGTCAACCTTTTTAGGTATCGAGTCAAAAGTTTACGATTTTTAAGATTCCATCTCAGTTATCGAGTCAACCTTTTTCAGTTTTAGTCAAGTTTTAGTCATTATTGTACCTTTGCACCCTAATTCGTATCCTTCTGTTCCCGAAGGTCGCCCGAAGGTCACCCGAAGGTCGCCCGAAGGTCGACCGAAAAAGAACCATAGGTCAGCCGCCTGTCAACCGCAGGTCAAGTGGGACCATCACGGGCTCAAACAATCAGATAATAATAACGCACAAATCACGTAAAATTAAGACCTTTACGCCCAATACAACACTTTTCCAACCCATTTTCGGCTCAAAATGCATTTTTTACAAAAAAAATTTGTGTATTCCAAATAAAAGCAGTACCTTTGCGCGCTTTTTCGTGTTTAGGCTCGAATAAGACGCCCGCCGGCAGTGCATGAGACACATGTCAACAGTACAGAAGTTCCGACGATCAGCCGCCTACACGATGTAATTTATTAACTACAAAAAAATAATGTACGCTATTGTAGAAATTCAAGGTCAGCAATTTAATGTTGAGGCTGGCAAGAAGTTGTTCGTAAACCGCCTGGACGCTGAGAAGGGTGCAGTGGTTGAGTTCGACAAAGTGCTGCTCGTTGACAACGAGGGCAAGATCAAAGTAGGAGCTCCTGTTGTTAAGGGTGCTAAAGTAGTATGCGAAGTACTGGATGACGAATGCCGTGGTGCAAAAGTACTGGTATTCCACAAGAAACGTCGCAAAGGCTACAAGAAACTGAACGGTCATCGTCAAGACCTGACGAACCTTATTGTAAAAGAGATTATTGCGTAATCTCAGTTTAAAGTTTAATGTTTAAAGTTTAAAGAAAGAAGATTATGGCACATAAGAAAGGTGTCGGTAGTTCCAAGAACGGCCGTGAATCAGAAAGCAAACGCTTAGGCGTGAAAATTTGGGGCGGACAATTTGCCAAAGCTGGTAATATCATCGTTCGTCAACGTGGTACACAACACAATCCTGGTGAGAACATGGGTATGGGTAGTGATCATACTCTCTACGCGCTCACCGACGGAATTGTAACGTTCACCAAAAAGCGTAATAACAAATCGTACGTAAGCATTGAGCCTATCGCTCAGTAAGTTACGTGTAGGGTTTAGTGTTTAGAGTTTAGAAAGATGCTTACACTAAAACAAATCTACGACGGCAAGGACAAAGTCATTGCCGGATTGGAGAAGAAACATTTCAATAACGCTCGCGAGGTCATCGAGAGCGTTATTGCCATAGACCAGGAGCGTAAAGCCGCTCAGCAGAAGAAAGATGCGGCCAGTGCGGAGATGAATGTCATCTCGAAGACGATAGGCCGCCTCATGGCCTCGGGTGACCGTGAGCAGGCGGAGGAAGCGAAAGCAAAGACCGGCGAGTTGAAGGCTAATATTGCCGAATACGAGAAAGCCATGTCCGATGCTGAGGAACGGCTGACGCAGTTACTGCTGACCATTCCCAACACTCCTTATGATATCGTGCCCGCGGGCGCGAGCGCGGAGGATAACTTAGCTGTCAAAGTAGGCGGTTGGGCTTATGGCAAGGCTCTGGAGAAATTAGGCAATACGGAGCATGCGTTCGACGCAGAAGGTGCTGCTATCGCCTTGCGCGACTGGCCTTCAGAGGAGGATCCGCAGCCCGCTTTTGCCAAGTTGCCTCACTGGGAGTTAGCCAAGAAATACAACCTGATAGACTTTGACCTTGGGGTTAAGATTTCAGGTGCGGGTTTCCCCGTTTATATCGGTCAGGGCGCACGTTTGCAACGTGCATTGATTAACTTCTTCCTTGCCGAGGCGAACAAAGCCGGCTACACGGAGATTATGCCGCCTACTGTTGTTAACCAGGCTTCAGGTTACGGAACAGGACAACTGCCGGACAAAGAGGGACAGATGTACCACTGCGAGGTGGATGATTTATACCTTATTCCTACGGCAGAAGTGCCAGTAACCAACCTCTACCGCGATGAGATTATTGACGAGGCACAATTGCCCATCAAGAACTGCGCATACACGGAGTGTTTCCGTCGCGAAGCCGGTAGTTACGGTAAGGACGTACGCGGACTGAACCGTCTGCACGAGTTCTCGAAGATTGAGATTGTTCGTATTGATACTCCCGAGCACTCCGACGCTTCGCACCGTGAGATGTTAGCCCACGTTGAAGGTCTTCTCAAGAAATTAGAGTTACCCTATCGTATTCTGCGTCTGAGCGGCGGCGATATGTCCTTCACCGCTGCGTTGTGCTACGATTTTGAGGTTTATTCGGAGGCCCAACACCGCTGGTTGGAAGTTTCGAGTACTTCCAATTTCGATACGTATCAGGCGAACCGTCTCAAATGCCGTTACCGCAAGGCGGAAGACAAGAAAGTCTATCTCGCTCATACTCTTAATGGCAGCGCATTAGCCTTACCGCGAATCGTAGCGGCGCTGCTTGAGAACAACCAATGCGAAGAAGGAATACATATTCCGGCGGCCTTGCAACCCTACTTCGGGGATAATATGATTCGATAAAAAGTGGCTTCTGCCACTTTTTTTTGTGCTTATATGTAAAAAATACAAATATATTTGTATATATCATTTTATTTCACTATCTTTGCAGCCTAAATTCGGATAGTTATGAGTTTTTGGCAAGTAATGATGTTTACCATACCCGCCTTAGTTGTGCTTCTAAGCGTATGGATTGTGATGCATAAGTTGTTTAAGAACGAGGAGGAGAAACGTCTGTGGGAGTTGAAGAGAGCGAGCCAGAAAGAGATTTCCCCTACCCGTTTGCGAGCCTATGAACGTTTGGCATTAGTACTTGAGCGCACTCAGCCTGAAGCGTTAATCATGGGACTGAGTGAGCGTTTGGAAGCCTCGGGCGAGAGTCTCTCGGGACTCACTATTATGCGCATGCAACAAGAGCTTCTGCGTACCGTCCGGCTTGAATTTGACCACAACCTCAGTCAGCAGATATACGTGAGCGATGAGACATGGTCGAAGATTATCGGTGCACGTGACGAAATGGCGGCTTTTATCAGCGCTATGGCGTTGCAGTTACCAAAAGAAAGCACCGCTATGGACTATGCGAAGGTGCTCATGACGGCGTACCGCAGTAATGGAGAGACGCCGCACCAGATAGCAATGGAGGCCCTGAAAGATGAGGCAAGAGGACTACTGTGATGACGGGGTAATGGTTGAAAGATGAAAGGTTACAGTGCACTTATAGTATTGGTCATTGGCATCTGCCTGGTATCGTGCGAGCCGGACAAGACGTGCCGGCAAGATGTAGATGTACGCGCCCGGTTGGTGTTGCGCTGCTATCATCATGACACATTAGATGTGGTGAGTGAGGTGACGCAATGGGACAGCATTACGGTACAAGGTGTCGGTAGCGATTCCATACTATACAGCAATACCAAGAGCGCCAAAGAGTTACTTCTTCCGCTACGCGGTGACACCACCGTTACCGCCTACACGCTGCTATGGAACGGGAAGACGGAAACCCTGTATATCCGCCACAGCAACACGCAACGGTTTGTATCCATGGCATGCGGATGCGTAATCTATCACCAGATAGAGGACGTATGGTGCGACAAGGTGTGGGCAGACTCAGTAGAGATTATCAATGCAGCCGTAGAGACGGTGGAGCAGGACAACATACGAATTTACGCCACAACGCGGGACAGCAAGCCATGAGACGATTATTGGTGATAGTGATGATGGTGATGGCTATTGCCGCAGTACAAGCGGAAGAGGTGACGGACACCCTGCACATAGCTACCTTGGACAGCACCGGTATCGTTCAAATCACGGACACGATAGTGAAAGTGGAGAACGCCTCGGTTAAGGAAGATACGGTGGAAGAGAAGGGCAATGTGCTGACAGGCAAGTACGAGCGGCTCAAAGACGGCACCCGAATATACTCCGACTCGGTCATCTATCAGGGCATGAACATCAAGTTAGACCTCGCCACAACGATTTTGGAAGCAGCCCTTTCCAAGGGTGAGATACTGAGTTTTGAAGCGGCGTGGAACATACGGCTCAAACAACGCTACTACCCAACTCTTGAAGGGGGCTACGTACGTGCAAACGCCAATGCCGAAGGAGCTCAACAGACCGGCGAAGGAGGTTTCTTCCGCGTGGGACTGGACATCAACGGTTTGAAAAAGCACCCCGAACGGCTGAACGCAGCCATGGTTGGAATACGTATCGGTACAGGTCTGCAGAAATACGACCTGATGGGTGTGACGATGAATGACAACTACTGGGGGAAAGGCAAACGCATGGACTTCATCGACCAGTTCCATGCAGACTGTTGGGGAGAAGTTGTCGGCGGATGTCAGGTACAAGTGTGGGAAGGACTGCAAATGGGCTGGTACGTTCGCTTTAAGATTCTGTTCACGCGCACCGCCAAAGAGGGCAAAGTAATGCCCTATTACATTCCCGGATTCGGCTATCGGGACGAAACGAACTGGGGGGTGAACTATTACATCGGATATAAATTTTAACGGCAAATCGATTATACAATATACTAACAAAATTAAATCTATTATGAACAGCACAAATTTAATGAACAAAGCAGCCAATAACATTCGTATTTTGGCAGCAGCAATGGTAGAAAAAGCAAAAAGCGGTCACCCGGGCGGTGCGCTTGGAGGTTCCGATTTCATCAATGTACTCTTCTCGGAGTTTCTGCGTTACGATCCTGAGAATCCCGGCTGGGAAGCACGCGATCGTTTTTTCCTTGACCCGGGTCATATGGCTCCTATGTTGTACAGCCAGTTATGCCTTGCGGGCAAATACAGTTTAGATGAATTACAGACATTGCGTCAATGGGGAAGCGTTGTACCTGGACACCCAGAGCGGGATATCGAGCGCGGGGTGGAGAACACCAGCGGACCGTTGGGACAAGGACATGTCTTTGCTGTCGGTGCAGCTATTGCTGCCAAATGGTTCAACGCACGAGTTGGCGAAATGCACAACCCTAATATCTATGCTTTCATCTCGGACGGTGGCGTACAAGAAGAGATTTCGCAAGGTGCAGGCCGTTTAGCCGGTCACTTGGGACTCGACAACCTCATCATGTTCTACGACTCCAACGAGATTCAGCTCTCTACCGGCTGCAAAGAGGTAACGAGCGAAGATGTTGCCATGAAATATGAGGCATGGGGTTGGTTTGTACAAGAGATTGCAGGTAACGACCCCGACGCTATTCGCGAGGCTTTGAACAAAGCGATTGCAGAGAACAAACGCCCGTCTCTTATCATCGGTCATACTGCTATGGGTAAGGGTGCTGTAACCGAGAGCGGAGAGAGCTTCGAAGGTCAATGCTCCACGCACGGACAGCCGCTTAGCAAATCCGGCGCTTCTTTCGAGAAAACGGTTGAGCACTTGGGCGGTGACCCGACTAACCCGTTCCAAATCTTCCCCGAAGTGAAGAAACTGTACGACGACCGCGCTGCAGAACTGCGTGAATATGCTAATAACTACTACGTTAAGTACCGCGCATGGAAAGAGGCAAACCCGACTACTGCCGCTGAGTACGAGGCATATATGAGTGGCGAAACACCTTGCTTGGACTGGAGCCTTGTTCACCAGAAAGCAGGCAACTCCACCCGCGGTGCCAGCGCAACGGTGCTCTCTTTCTTGGCGGAGAACGTAGGCAATATGATTGTTTCGTCTGCCGACCTGAGCAATTCCGATAAGACCGACGGTTTCCTTAAGAAAACGCACGCCCTCAAACGCGGCGATTTCACAGGACAGTTCCTGCAAGCCGGCGTAAGTGAACTCACCATGGCGTGCGTATGTATGGGTATGGCATTACACGGAGGTATCATCCCCGCTTGCGCTACATTCTTCGTATTCAGCGACTATATGAAACCTGCAGTTCGCCTCGCGGCGTTGATGGAGTTACCGGTTAAGTTTATCTGGAGCCACGATGCCTTCCGTGTCGGCGAAGACGGTCCGACCCACGAGCCGGTAGAGCAAGAGGCGCAGATCCGTCTCATGGAGAAACTGCATAACCATTCCGGCAAACCGTCCATGCTCGTTCTCCGTCCGGCGGATGCCGAGGAGACCACCCTCGCATGGCGTTGCGCTATCGAGAACACCGCCACGCCGACAGCCCTCATCCTCAGCCGTCAGGACATCGCTCCGGTGCCTAACGTCAACCTCGAAGGCTTCCGCAAAGGTGCGTACATCGTCTCCAAAGACGAGAATCCGCAAGTAGTCCTCTTGGCTTCCGGCTCCGAGGTTTCAACCCTTCTTGCCGGCGCTGAACTGCTCCGCGCAGAGGGTATCCGTCTGCAGATTGTCAGCGTACCGTCCGAAGGTCTCTTCCGCGAGCAGCCCAAAGAGTACCAAGACTCCGTCCTCCCGAAGGGCATCAAGCGTTTCGGTATGACCGCCGGTCTGCCCTGCACCCTCGAAGGTCTCGTAGGCGAGAACGGCGCGATCTGGGGCCTCAACTCCTTCGGTTTCTCCGCTCCGTACAAAGTCCTCGACGAGAAACTCGGCTTCACCGCCCAGAACGTCTACGAACAAGTAAAGAAACTTCTCTGACCGCTTCGCTGAAGGAGTAAGGATCGCTTCGCTGAAAGAATAAAGATGAAAATGAAATAGCAGATCAATGCATAATTTTCGCAAGTTAGATATATGGATAGACTCCGTAGAATTGGCAGACACGGTGTACGTCATGACAGACGCTTTCCCTAAAAGTGAAGTGTACGGTCTTGCATCGCAGATGCAGCGTGCTGCCGTGTCTGTGCCATCTAACATAGCTGAAGGTTCCGGTAAGGATAGTGATCGCGATTTTTCACGGTTTCTGGCAATAGCGTTGGGTTCGCTCTATGAGTTAGAGACACAAGTCGAAATAGCATATCGCCGCGCATATATTAGTACGGAGAATTACTATTCGATGATTACGCATATAGAGAGTTTGCAAAAAAGAGTGTACAATTTTAGACAACATATAGTGCCAGAAGGCAACGATAATAAGGATTGCGACTATATACGAAGCATTTAAGTCTTTATTCCTTATTCTTTAATCATTAAAATGGACGATAATTTTGCCATACAACTCTTTGAGGGGAAGCGT
>CAMOJP010000038.1 GCA_946617165.1 uncultured Bacteroidales bacterium | reverse complement strand
TACTTGGAGGACTATTACTCCGACATCAAGCGTTGGTCTTTTTGTCTTGAGACCTACTTTTTAAAGGAACGTTTCAAGGACCTTCTTGCCGTACTGCAATCACAACATACTATAGTTCAAGACCGTAGTATATTTGAAGGCGTTTATGTGTTCGTTGCAAACAATTATGCCCGAGGTGACTTAAGCGAACGTGATTACGAGACCTATATGGAACTCTTCGGACATATGAAACGTTTGATGCGCTTGCCGGACTTGATGATTTATCTACGCAAGTCGGTGCCGACTTTGATTGCTCAAATCCAGAAACGCGGACGCGAGTACGAACAGACTATGCAGATAGATTATCTCAAGGACTTGAACGAACGGTATGAGGATTTTATCTTTAATAAGTACGAGGGACGAGTGCTGGTGATTGATTCCGATAATATGGATTTTGAGAAGAACCCGGCTGATTTCCGCGTTATTATAGATAAGATAGATGCCCAACTCTTCGGCTTATTTAGCGAAGACAATTGGAAATAAATATTTGTTTAACATTTATACCCTCTGCGCCGGCTTGAGGATGATAGCCGGCACGACCATGCATATAGCAATTGCCGGAAATATTGGTTGTGGAAAGACCACGCTGACAAATATGTTAGCAAAGCACTATGGTTGGACTCCTCGTTTTGAGAGCGTGGATTTCAATCCGTATCTTTCTGATTTCTACGAAGATATGGCGCGTTGGTCATTTAACTTGCAAATCTATTTCCTCAACAAGCGTTTTAAGGACGTAGTGGATATCTCCAAATCCGATGAGTATATTATTCAGGACCGAACGATATATGAGGATGCCCGTATCTTTGCTCCGAACTTGCATGAGCAAGGTTTTATGTCGGATCGTGATTTTGACAACTACTGTGACTTGTTCGATTTGATGATGTCTCTTGTAAAAATGCCGGATTTGATGATATATGTGCGGTGTTCTATTCCGACGTTGGTAGCTCAGATACAGAAGCGTGGGCGTTCTTACGAGGCTTCTATGCGTATTGACTACCTCCAAGGATTGAACGACAAATACGAGAAGTGGATCAGTGATTACAAAGGCAAACTGCTTATTATCGACGGCGATAAGATTAAGTTCGGCGATAATCCTGAGGATTTCCGCTGGGTAACAGACCGTATTGACGCTGAGTTGTTCGGCCTCTTCCCGTTTGAAACGACGCAGGACGTAGGTAAAGAAATTAAATAATCTGCTATGGTTATTCAACGCTTTTTGGATTATATTGCCATTGAGCGGAAGTATTCCAACCGCACGGTAGAGGCATATCGAGATGACTTATACGCATTTTGTGCCTATTTGAATCTTGATCCCAAAGAGTATGACCCGAAAATAGTAGATGAGAATGATATTCGCGGGTGGCTGATTGAACTTTTAGATGAAAAGAAGTCGCCCCGGAGTGTGAAGCGCTACCTGAGTAGCTTGCGGTCTTTCTATAAATTTATGTTGCGAGTAGGAGCTGTGGACAAGGACATTACTCGTAAAATTGTTTCGCCCAAGGAAAACAAGCCTTTGCCTGTCTTTTTTAAGGAGAGTGAGATGCAACAGGCCCTTGCATATGAATCACAAGCTGATGACTTTGAGTCTGTGCGCAACTGTCTTATAATAGAGATGCTTTACCAAACCGGCATGCGTCAAGCCGAGATGTTAGGACTGACCGATAGCGATATTGATCTTAGCCAACGGCAGATTCGGATTTTCGGTAAACGCAAAAAGGAGCGTATTGTACCGATTGGCGACTCGTTAGTGAAACTGATAGAGCAGTATCTCGGCTTCCGCAAAGAATTAGAGCCTGTGACATCATTTTTCGTGCGGATCAAGCGCAGCGGCGAGGTTGTGCCGATGGATAAGAATACCTTATATACAATCGTGCGCTCGCGCATGCGTGAGGTATCCACGCTAAAGAAGGTAAGTCCTCACGTCCTCCGCCATACTTTTGCGACGACGATGCTCAATAACGGTGCCGATATCCGCACAATACAGAGTCTCATGGGGCATGCTTCCCTTGCGGCAACACAGGTTTATACACATACCACATTTGAACAAATTAAACAAACTTATAAACAAGCGCACCCACGCGCTAAGAAAAACTAAATTTTATTACCATGAAACTGACAGTTAAAGCCATTAACTTCGAGATGGCAGAGCGCCTCGAGAAGTACATCGAGAAAAAGACAAAGCGTTACGAGAAGATTCTGAACAACGCAAGTGCTGAAATGGAAATTCGTATGTCGGTAGTTAAACCGGAGACGAATCTTAATAAGGAGACGAAAGTTCGCGTCATGGGTAACGGACCGGAGATGTTTGCAGAGAAGACTTGCAATACCTTTGAGGAAGGCCTTGACCTTTGCCTCGAGATTATCGACCGCCAAATAGAGAAACTGAAAGACAGATAAATAAATAAGCCCCGAGTTAACCTCGGGGCTTATTGTTTGCTTGAAGTAGAAATTATTCTTGATTCTTTTGCGTGCAAGCTTCTTCGGTATCGCCGCTTACTTTCTCCCATGAATAGTAAACACTCTTGGTACCTGAAAGCTCCATAGTTGTTTTGCAACTGAGAGCGATAGTGTACTCATTAGCCCATGTGTAAGTGGTAGCAGAAGCGTTGTTGTTGTTAACAGTTACTGCCCAGCATGACGGAGCGTCTTGAGGATTGTAATCTTTCAGATTGATTGAATCAGGATCGTTGGTTTTCTTTGAACAAGACATAGTTGCGAAAGCAACTGCGATGCATGCTACAGCAAATGCAATTTTCTTCATAATGCTATAAATTTAAAACGTTTGTAATAATAATTCTCTAATTGTTTTGGTCTTTTTGTACCCCAAAAACAGCGCAAAATTACACTTTTTTCTTGAACCGAGCAAATTTTTTTGCATATTTAAAGTATTTTTTGTAATTTTGCGGGCAGAAAGTATAATTTTTTTTGCTATATGAAACGTATTCTTTTGTTTAGTGCGCTCTTAGCGCTGGGTAGTGGCGTTTATGCCACGCAGTACACAACCTATTTGGATTATATTGCGAAGTGGAAGGATGTTGCGATGCAGCATCAAAAAGATTACGGTATCCCGGCTTCCATTACCTTGGCTCAAGGATTATTAGAGTCAAGTGCCGGTCAGTCGGAATTAGCGACGGAGGCAAATAACCACTTCGGTATCAAGTGTACATCGGATTGGTTAGGCGATGTGTATCGTCATGACGATGACCGAAAGGCTGAGTGTTTCCGTATGTACAGAGATGCGGAGGAGTCCTTTAAAGACCATGCGCTATTTCTCAAGCGTTCCCGTTACGAGCGCCTGTTTACGTATTCGCTTACGGATTATCCTGCTTGGGCACAAGGTCTGAAAGATTGTGGATATGCAACGGACCCGACTTATCCTAAAAAGCTTATTCGTATAATAGAGGAATACAGACTCAATGACTATGTTATTGCAGCTAAGGAAGACAAACCACAAGAGGATGTAGCGCCTGTGCTGACAACTGATAAAAAGGCAGAAGTGCCTTCGAAAGATGATGTAGTCGTACTGACAGCTGCTCCTGTGATTGCTTCTTTCTCGCAGAACCCGGAGCCGCCTTACGTTCGTCCTTTGACTGCTAAAGAAGAGAAGGCTGAGTTTTTTGCTCATCACGGTAAAGGTAAGTGCAATGGTGTGAAATACACGCTTGCCCGTGAAGGTGATACATACGCTACCGTGGCCTTTAGTCTTAACGTGACTGAGCGTAGTCTGCGCGAGAACAATGACGCGCTCGGCCGTGACCTTAAGCCCGGCGACCGTATTTATATGTCCAAGAAGAAGACCCAGGCTCCCAAGGAGCACCCTTATACTTGGGTGCAGCCCGGTGAGAGCGTATGGGAGTTGATACAAAAAGAGGGTATTACAGAGAAGGCTTTCCGCGAGTTGAACGGAATACCAGTAGATGTTCGCGTGTTTGAGACCCGCCAACAAGTTCTGTTACGTAAACTCAAGGACAAGTAAAATGCAACAGCACAGCGTTCAGAAGATAGGAAGTCTCCTCAATGATTACTTGCGTGAGTCCGGCTTGGAAAAACCGCTCTTGGAGCATCGCGTCGTGGAGAAATGGCCTGATGTTATGGGGCCGATGGTGGCTCGTCTTACGCGTAAAGTGGAGTTGAAGAACGGTGTGCTATATGTCCATATCAGTAGTGCAGCGCTGAAAGCGCAGCTATTCGAGTGCAGACGAGAGTTAGTTATCAAACTGAACGAGTCGGTAGGTGGAAATGTAGTTGATGACGTCAGACTATTAGGCTAAGTGTGATATATCCTGATAACATAGAGCAGAAGATTGATTTTGGTGTCATTCGTGAGCAGCTGTATAAGGGGTGCTCGTCTTCACTTGGTCGTCGCGAGGTGGATGCGATGGAGTTCTTGACGAACTACCAGACGATTCTGCATCGTTTGCGCGAGACGGAAGAATTAGTTCACATCCTCAATGATGCCTCGTTACAGTTTCCACGCGGTGAGATTAATGATTTACGCGAGTCTCTTGCGCGTGTTCGTATAGAGGGACTATATCTTGATGAAGCCGAGTTATTTCAATTGCGTAAGTCGATTGCCTATGCTGCTCAATTGGAGTTGTTCTTTCTGAATTTAGACCCAACGCGTTTTCCACAACTAAAGACTTTCCCGACCCGTAGTCTGAAGAACCTGTCCGGCGAAACGACTTCAAGTGTTTTGCAACCGGTGATACGCACTATTGACAAGGTGCTTGACCCATTTGGCCAACTACGGGACAGTGCGTCCCCGGAGTTACAGCGTATCCGCAGGGAGTTAAGTCTGGCACAAGGAGCTGTATCGTCCTCCATTGCCGCTATCTTACGTAAGGCACAGGCTTTAGGATTGGTTGATAAGGATGCTACGCCTACGATGCGTGAGGGGAGGCTTGTGCTTCCTATTCCCGCCGGAGCGAAGAAAAAGATAGGAGGTATTGTTCATGATGAGTCGGCTACGGGGAAAACTGTGTTTATAGAGCCTCAGGAGGTCGTTGAAGCAAATAACCGAATCCGCTCGTTAGAGGCGGAGCAGGTGCGTGAGCGCTTACGTATTTTACACGAGGTAACAGGCTATATCCGTCCGCTTATTCCGCAGATTATGCTCACGCAGGAGTTTTTGGCTCATGTCGATTTTATAATGGCTAAAGCATTCCTTGCCAAGCGTTTGCATGCGATAGCACCCAATTTCTTAGATAGTCCGGTGATGGATATCCGTGAGGCTCGTCATGCGGTGCTGTATCTGCGTTTTGAGGAAGAGGGTAAGTCGGTAGTGCCTCTTACGTTGCGTTTAGACAAAGAAACAAACCGCATCTTGGTTATTTCCGGTCCTAACGCCGGAGGTAAGTCGGTTTGTTTGAAGACAGTAGCCTTATGCCAGTATATGTTACAATGCGGTTTGCCGGTGCCGGTTAGCGAGGCGTCAACGATGGGGTTGTTTGACAAGTTGATGATTGATATAGGAGACGAGCAGAGTATAGAGGATGATTTATCCACCTACTCATCGCATTTGCGTAATATGAAGGCTTTTGTGCGTCATGCTGATGCGCGGACGCTGTTCCTGATAGATGAGTTCGGTACGGGTACGGAGCCGTTGATAGGCGGCGCGATTGCCGAGTCCGTCCTGACGCGCCTGAACAGACAGTTCGCTTTCGGAGTTGTTACGACCCACTACACCAATCTCAAGCACTTCGCGGAGCAGACGGACGGGGTGGTGAATGGTGCCATGTTGTATGACCGCGGACAACTCAAGCCTCTTTTTCAGCTCTCTATAGGTCAAGCGGGGGCGAGTTTTGCTATTGAAATAGCCAAGCAGACAGGACTGCCGGATGATATTATAAACCGTGCCGTTGAGTTAGTTGGCGAAGAGCATATAGACTACGATAAACAGCTCCAAGATATTGCCCGTGACAAGCGTTATTGGGAGAACAAACGTCAGAATATCCGTCAGCGTGAGAAGCATTTGGAGGAGAAGATAAGTTATTACGAGACGGAGATAGCCGGTTTGAAGGCGAAGAAGAAAGCCGTTATAGACGAGGCAAATAAACAAGCAGCCGATATCTTGGCGAAGTCCAATGCCACGATTGAACGTACAATCAGAGAGATTAAAGAGTCCAAGGCGGACAAGATGAAGACCCGGGCTGCCCGGTCCAATGTAGAGAAACTGAAGCAGGAAGTAACGACTCCGTCACCCAAGGAGGAGGCAGTGCACAAGAGTCGCGTGCTTCGTGATTTCCGTGACCTGAAGCCTATCGCCAAGTCGATGCCGTCCTCTCAGCCGTCTGTTATCAATACTATCCGTCAGCACAAGTTGTCTTTTGAGCACACGTTAGACCTACGCGGTATGCGGGGAGACGAAGCGTTAGAGACTTTTATCGCCTATTTGGACGATGCCATCATGGTCAATGCCGGCACGATTACAATTCTGCACGGCACGGGAACTGGTGCTTTAAAGCAGATAGTGCGTGACCATCTCGCTTCGCGGAACAAGGCCCTTAAAAAACGCGGTGCCGGTGAGATAATCTATCACGACGGAGACCCGGACAGAGGAGGAGCAGGGCTGACAATTATAGAACTTTAACCGCGCTTTGGCGCATAAAATAATACCACTATGAGTATCTCGTTTTTATACTATTTATTGATGCTATTTTCTCTGTCATCGGGTAATTTAGCGGGTACGAACAAGAATCCGTTGACGCATATGGGGCACGTACAGATATACTATTTCTATGACTCCCGGATACCGAGCAGTATTGGCGAAAGAATGCACGGTTTAACGGAGGACCTGCTCAAGAAAAATTATGAGCAGCAGGTTAAGGACGGGGATATAATTTTCTATGAGATAGACCTGGCAACCCCAAAAGGTGAGGAGATTGCCCGCAAGTGTAATATCACGATTACGGGGCTTGTTATCAGTCGTCATATGCGTGTCATCAACCTCACGCAGAACGGATATGCATATGCCAAGTCCGACCCGCTTGTATTTCAGCAGAATTTAGCCTATCATATCAACAAGATGCTACCGGCATCGAAGCGGCCGCAGTGAGAGAGGGTTACAGGTTATGGGGTATCGCTTACGGGTTATATTGATATTAGTGCTTATTCCGGCATGGATGATGGCGGAGGACGTTGTTGTCCAGCCTGACAGACCCGGAGAAGGAACGGGGACGACTGTTCTTTCATCTGGCATAATCCAATGGGAGACAGGTTTCGGGTTTGATTACACATCCGATGCCTTATTCTATACCTTACCGACCACATTGTTCCGCTTTGGCTTACATGACTATGCCGAGTTACGATTGGAGTACAGTGGTGTCTATGTCGATAACCGTTTGCCTGCAGTGCCGAACCGTGCGAGTTATGAGCCTGACCCATTGAAGATAGGAACGAAGATAAAACTATGGGGAGGTACGGACGAGCCGGGCGTGAAGTGGATACCTCGAGTCAGTGTGTTGGCTAATATCGGGCTTCCTCTGACAAAGCAGATGGCGAAAGAGAAACCTGTTACGGGAACGATTGACCTCCTGTTTGAGAATGATATCACGGAGTGGTTCAATATCAATTATGATTTCGGTTCCTATTGGAACGATTGGGCACCCATGCCGGATTTCTTTGCGTCCCTTGCGTTAAACTTCACGCCGATAGACAGGTTAGGTCTATTTGTTGAGAGCTTTAATCTCTTTGACTGTGACGGTTCGACCCGCAAGTCGGGAACAGGCACGGCGTACGATATCAAGATTGATTTCGGTCTTACGTATCTTCTTCATCCGAGAGTCCAGTTAGATGTGAGTGGCGGTTTTAATTGCTATCACTCCAACCGTGAAGACAGTTCCCCCGCCAATCATTTTTTTGTCGGCCTTGGGGTGGCATGGCTGTTGATGAAATGATGTATTGATGTATGGATAAATGAAAGTTCGTATTATTTTAGTTTTGGTTGCAGTTCTTGCGGCAGGTTGCAGTAGCTCGGACGAGCAGTTACGTAATCGTGCCGCTGAGTTATGTCAGTATATACCAGACCATGAATTGGTAGCCGGTTCGGAAAAGTTCATTACACCGGATTTCTATGCGGTATTGGATACGATGTTTAACCACTTGCCGGAATATGAGGCGATGGATCACGAGTGGCTGTATTATTTTGTGACAAGTAACGGGGGGACGATAGCAGACTATGAAGTTGACACTGTAGAGCGATTAGACAAGACTCACGCCGTAGCGACCATCTTAGTCCGTCAGCAATGGGAGGATGGTTCGTTTGATGAAGAAACGGATATAGAGCGGCATCAGTTATTGATGGAGAGAGTTCAAGGTCAGTGGATGATAGCCGATTTCGATGACCACAAGGCTGATTGTATCCGCCATATTGCTATCAGCCGACGTGAGGAAGCCGAGCGGGATGCTGTCAGTGCGTATTTGGTGCGCGAGATAGCTCCTTACTACGTGAAGGGGGACAGGTGTATTCCCGCTATAATGCTTGTGGATGTAGAAGAGCATGGCGATGGAACACTTACTCTGTGGGGGGATTTTATGGTAGAGTGGTATAACTATGCCGGTGAATCGTTATGTTTTGTGTCCGGCGGCAATCACTCCGGTCGTATGACGCTGGAAGAGAAAGACGGAGGCTTTGTCGTTACCTCTTTTGAACAGACAACAGATGGTGCGGGTTTTACGGAGAGTGCGAAGCGTATTTTCGGCGAGCGCTATCCTATCTTTGAGAATGTTCATCATGTGCTGTATGAAAGGGGCACACAAAGTACGGAACCATAAAAGACAAAAAAACTCGAAAAGTTTTATATGTTCCTAAAGTGTTACGGGTCAAAAAGTGAAGTAAATAAATAAACGTTGCGATAGCAGTGCTATTGCATCGTACGAAGTCAACTTTAAACTATAGGATTAAGGGTGAAAGTTTAAAGGGTTATGGCATTGAGTTCGTCGGCGAGTTGTTGGGAGCATGGGACGAGCGGGAGGCGTAGAACATTTTCGATGAGCCCCATTTGGCTGAGCAGTGCTTTGATGCCGGCAGGGTTGCCCTCTTTGAAGAGCAGACTGATGAGCGGGTTGAGTTGTTGCTGCAGTTGTTGGTCCGCCGTAGTGACAAGCTGTTTGGTGAGTCGCGGGTAGGCGTTAGACAGAACGGAGATAAGTCCGCGTCCGCCGGCTTGCATGATATCGGCCGTGAGGGCGTCGTCACCGGAGAGAACTGACAGATTGCTATCGCTTATAGTAGAAAGACTAATCAAGTGCTTGATTTGGTCGAGGTTACCGGATGCTTCTTTGATGCCGATAATCTTATCGGGGCACGCGTTATAGATACGCATCACTGTTTCGGGCAGAAGGTTGACTCCCGTGCGCCCGGGTACATTATATAATATAACCGGTATCGGCGAGTTGCGGGCGATTGTTGTGAAGTGTTGGAAGAGGCCTTCCTGAGTTGGTTTATTATAATACGGGCAGACGGATAGGATTGCGTCATAACCTGTGAAGTCGGTACTTTGCAGTCTTTGGCAGACCGCAGCGGTGTTATTGCCCCCGAGCCCCAGAATGAGTTTGGGACCGTTATTAGCCGTGCAATAATCTCTGACGAAGGTGCGCACTTGTTCTTGTTCCTGTTCGGTCATCGTAGCCGCTTCGGCAGTAGTGCCTAAAACGACGATATAATCGACTTGTCCTTCGATTTGTAAATCGAGAAGTCGTTGTAAGGCGTTGAAATCAATCGTTCCGTCCGCCTTGAAGGGCGTGATAAGGGCAGTAGCTAACATGGCTTAATCATATTGAGGTATTTAACAATCTGTTGGTAGAGGAATAGAGGCGTATCCTGAGGTGGTGTACTGATGAGCAAGTCGTGAATACCCGTTTGGATAGCCATTCCTGTTTTGAAGTGTGCTTTGGCGTACATCGCCAAGTAGGCAAGGGGGAGTGACTGGTGTTGCGTGAGGTCGATGAGCAAGTCGTATTGCCGTTTTTGGAGGTCGGCAATGAGTTGCTGTTTAGGTACGCCAAATATGTTATAGTCTTTCGTTCCGACGATACGCAGTTGGGGAAGGATAGGTGAAGTGATTTCTTTCTTAGGACAATATCCCCACAAGACGACATCCTTATCGTACTGCGCCAAGTCTTGAGCGATAGCTTTGATGGTGTCATTTCTCTCGATAAGGTCGCTCTCGAAGAGAATGAGCACACTTCTGACTTCGTCGAAGCGCGGGAAAGCGACTTCCCGTTGGGGTTGTTTGGCGCGGTAATGGTCGAAGATATATTGGTGTAGCATATAAAGGTTAAAGGATTTACAATTTAGTTATTTACAATTTACCGGTGAGGGGTAAAGGGTTAGCTGAGCATTTGGAGGAAGGCGTTTTCGGTGACGAGAGGAATACCCAGCTCTTCGGCTTTCTTGCGTTTCTCAGGTCCCATATTATCTCCCGCGAGAATGAAGGATGTCTTCTTGCTGACCGAGCCGACGTTTTTGCCTCCGTGCGCCTCAATCATGGCTTTATATTCGTCGCGGCTATGTTGCTCGAACGTGCCGGAGATGACAATTGATTGACCTTGGAGTTTAGTCGAGAGTGGAGCATCGAGTGTGGAGCGCTCTTCCTCGGAGAGCTCGAACTGCAGTCCGGCTTGCTGTAATCGTGCGATGATACGTTGATTCTGTTCGTTAGCGAAATAGGCAACGATATTCTCCGTAATCTGCGTCCCGACATCCTCGATAGCCGTCAGTTCGTCCTTCGTGGCAGACCTTAACGCCTCAATAGAGGGATAGCGTTTGGTAATCTTCTTGGCGGTAGTTTCTCCGACCATACGAATACCGAGTGCGAAGAGAACCCGTGCCCACGGCACCTGTTTGGACGCCTCGATACCCGCCAAGATATTATCGGCAGACTTGTCCCCGAATCTTTCTTGCGATGCGATGTCGGATGCTTTCAGGTCGTAGATGTCTGCTATGTTATGGAGCAGTCCTTGGCGGTAGAGCAGGTCAATGGTCTCTTCTCCCAGTCCGTCTATGTTCATCGCTTTGCGGGAAACGAAATGCTCTATCTTGCCTTTTATCTGCGGCGGGCAGCCTGTCTCGTTGGGGCACCGCCACGCGGCTTCGCCTTCCACTCTGATGAGTGGAGTCCCGCACTCGGGACAAACATCCGGGAAAGAATACATCATTCCATCATTGAGCGACGAAGTCGCGCTCATTTCATCATTTCGGTCGGCACGACCGACAATCTTCGGTATGATTTCTCCTCCTTTCTCCACCCAGACATAGTCCCCGGGGCGAATATCGAGTGAGCGTATAAAGTCTTCGTTATGGAGCGTAGCACGTTGTACGATTGTTCCTGAGAGCTGTATAGGCTCCAGGTTGGCTACGGGTGTGATGACTCCGGTTCTGCCTACCTGATATGTAATTTGTTTGAGCCTTGTGAGTTGTTTCTCGGCGGGGAACTTATATGCGATTGCCCATCGGGGTGTCTTAGCGGTATATCCGAGCTGTTGCTGTTGTTCGAGGTTATTGACCTTAAGCACGATGCCATCGGTAGCGACGGGTAAGTTCTTACGCTCGGTGTCCCAATAACGGATGTAGTCGTTCACTTCGTCCAGCGTGTGGCAGACCTTCACGGCATCAGAGATAGGGAACCCCCACGCCTTCGCCGTTTGCAATCTGTCAAAATGGGTATCTCCCGGCAGGTCTTCGCCCAACATATAATACAGAAAGCAGGTGAGTCCGCGCCGCTTCACTTCGTCGGTGTCTAAGAGCTTCAGCGTGCCGGAAGCAGCATTACGCGGGTTGGCAAAGAGCGGTTCCTCCTGCTCCTCGCGTTCCTTGTTTAGCCGTTCGAAATTACTCCACGGTAGTAGGACCTCCCCCCTCATTTCAAAGTGTGCTGGTCCATGGTCGATGGTTTGCGGGATGGTAGGTATAGTCCTGATATTATTGATGACATTATCTCCCTTCTGGCCGTCTCCTCGCGTAACCGCCTTGGTCAAACGTCCCTCATCGTACCACAAGGAGATACTGAGTCCGTCGAACTTCAACTCACACACAATCTCCACGTTTTGCGGCAGTTTGCGCAGCCAGTCTTGAATCTCGTCCAAACTATAGCTGTTAGCAAGCGAGAGCATCGGGTACCGGTGTATAACGGTTTCGAAAGCCTTACCTTTTCCGCCGGTACCGTTGTTTTGCGCGTTCGGCCGCAAATCCGACCCGACATGCTGAGTAGGCGAGTTCTTGTCCTCCATCTCAGGATGTGCTTTTTCCAAGTCCTGCAGCCGCCTCATCTTCTCGTCAAACTCGCGGTCGGACAGGGTAGGCATATTCAGTACATAGTACTTGTAGTTAGCCTCCTCCAGTTCTTTTCGCAGCGAAACTATCTCCTGTCTCTCTTCGGCGTCAATATCTGAGAATAGGTCCATCATGGATTGATAATTTTAAACTGATAGGTATTCTTTTTCGTATATATGTTAATGATGAAAAGCCCCTTTTGTTGAGGTCGTGCAATCTCTTGGTCTTCCGCCACAATCTGTCCCTGCTCGACTAAGAAGCCGCTGATGGTGTGTATTCTGTAATAAGCAGGTGCGTCCAAGTCCAGTGCGTGACGGATAAAGATACGCCCGTTGTCGTAGTCAATGCCCCAGTTGGCGATACTAATCGTGGTATCAGGTAGAGCAGTACTGTCCAATCGCAGTCCGACCAAGACGGGGTCATGGTCCGAGCATCGGAACATAGTTCGGTCGGAGGACTTGTCGTAGGTGTATTTGTCATTCTCGTCGGAGTTGATGTTATATGCCGCCATTCCGGTAACTTGTCCGACGAGTGAAGCACTGGTGATTGCATGGTCGAGATAGCCCGCCGTGCCGCCAAACATATAACTATAGCTGGAGTCTGCGTGAAAATAACGATGGAGGTCGTAAAATCCGTTTTTGAGGAAGGTGGTAATAGGGTCCTCTTTCGCATAGGCGTTGAGGTCACCCATGACTAAGATATCATCGTCTTTCAAGGCGGCACGGATCGTGTTGTATTTATCGATTACTCCGTTTGCTTCAGCAACCCGCGATGCATTAAAGGCTCCCTGTCCGTCGCCTCTGTTTGCGTCTGCTCCGCTTGCCCCGCTTCCGCTTTTAGCCTTGAAGTGGTTAATGGAGTAGATAAACCGTTCTCCGGTAGCGAGTTCTTCGAAGATTTGCATATATTTACGCAGTTTGACACCCACCCGAACTTCCTGGAGCATGCCGTATGGCTTAACTTTATCCGGACAGTAGATGAATCCCGATTTGGTATATGTGCCGTTAGCCGATGTTCCGTCCGAGATGATGCGGAAAGTGCGTCCTGTATTAGCCATCAAATCATGTGCCACTTCTTTAATGGCGCTATCGCCTTGCTGAATCTCCACTAATCCGTAAATGTCGGCATTGATTTTAGCGAGTGCTTTGCTCACCTTCGCCCGTTGTGCCTGGTGCTCGGTGTTATTATCGGGTCCCATCGAGCTTGACGGGTCATATTGCTGGTTGAGGTAATACTCAAGGTTCATGCCGCATATAAGGAGCGTGTGCTCTCCAACCATATCCACATCAGGCACTTCCGCTTCGAGGTCTTTGCGTAAGTTGTCCCTCCATTCGCCGTCAAGCATCTCCAAGTGGTCCGCATACACCTTCGCCTTGAGGTTATAGACTTTCACTCCGGTACGCACTTGCGCTTCCGGGTAGGATGCCTCGTAGTTATCAAGGCGGATAGAACCGTTGTTGTTGAGCGTTAGCAGATTCCGATACTCCAAAGAGCCCGGAAGAACCTGATTGGTAGGCGTAAACAACCGTCTTGGACCAATATAAATTGCAGAGGGCGCGCTGCATATATACATCGGCACATCAAATATCACCGTCTGCCCTATATAAGGTGTCAGATCGGCAACCGTCCAGTTCTGCGGGTCCTGAATAGAAATGTGTTGTTGGGCAGTCGCGCCGTGGAAAGAGAACCACAGCACCACGATAGTTAATAAATAATGTATTTTTCTCGGCATAGTCATAAAATTATGGCGCAAAGATACAAAAATATTTGCACACTTCCAAAAATATTTGTAATTTTGCACCCGAATTGATAATAAATTATGCACAAGCCGATAAATTGGTTCGCAATCTGGGCGATTTTGCGTCGCTATCTGCTCAATAAATACATCCTGACGCTGGTTGTGTTCGGTTTTATAATGTTTTTTTTCGGCGACCAGAGTATTCGCGTCAGGTTGCATAAAGGTCGGCAAATCCGAGAGCTTGAAGAACAACGCGATGTGTACAATTCTGCTATCGAAGAGGCTCAGCACCAGCTAAAGATACTCCATTCGCGCGACAGCCTCGAGCGATTTGCACGGGAGAAATACTTGATGCATACTCCGAACGAAGATGTGTATTTAGTGCCTGAAGATGATAGATAAACTTGTTCAACATCACCGTATTTTAGGGGTTGACCCCGGCACCTTGTATATGGGGTACGCCTTATTGGACACGAGCGGCCGTAATGCCGAAATCGTTGAGTTTGGCGTGCTGGATGTACATAAGATGGAAGGGCAGTATCCCCGTTTGCAGAAAGAGTTCTTTTTTCTTCGGGAACTGATAGATAAATATAAGCCATCCGAATTGGCGATTGAGACGCAGTTCGTGGACAAGAACCCCCAGACGATGATTAAAATTGTTCACGCCCAAGGCGTTGCTATAGCGGCTGCTCTCTCGCGCGATATACCTATTAATGAGTATTCGCCGATGAAAATCAAGATGGCTATTACGGGAAACGGCCATTCGTCCAAGGAGCAGGTCGCTGCCATGCTGCAGCGTTATATGCATATTCCTGATGATCAGATGCCTAAGAAATTGGATGCGACCGATGCTTTAGCGATTGCTTATTGTCATTTCCTGCAATTAGGACTCCCCATTAGTAGTGATGGCGGTGCTAAAGACTGGACAACCTATGCCAAACGCAAGGGACTGACCGACAAAGACTTAACAGGCCCTAACGCCAAGTTGATGGCAGCCTTGGCAGGAAGTCAAAAGAAGAAAAAATGATTTTTCTATCCCTAAAATTTGGTAGTTTCATTTTTTTGTAGTACTTTTGCAGTCGCAATTGGAGTAAGGACAGCTGCGCTAAAAGCAATAAAAATCAGAGACGAGACATTTAAGTCTTTATTCCTTATTCCATTAGTGAAGCGATCTTTAATCTAAAAACAAAATATTATGGCTTACAAAATTTCAGAAGACTGCATTGCTTGCGGTACATGTAAAGACGAATGCCCGATGGGCGCTATTTCTGAGGGCGAACAATATTCTATCGACCCTGAAATCTGCACAGAGTGCGGTACCTGCGCAGAGGTTTGTCCAAGTGGTGCCATTTCAAAATAAGCGTCACTTATTTTTGCCCCAAAAATGATGGAAACGGATACCCCGTTTCCATTTTTTTGCATTTTTTTTCAAAAAATGTTACTTAGAAGTTGCAAATTCCGAAAAAAAGTAGTAATTTTGCGCGTTTTTTAGAAAAAAGAGACCATGTTAGACCCATTTTTTCGCATTTATGACTATTTAGTGGCCAATTCTAATCCGCCTATTCGCCGTAAGTTAATGGACGAAATAGACTGGTCAGATCGCTTGATAGCGATAAAAGGCGGCCGTGGAGTAGGTAAGACCGATTTCCTCTTAGCGCGTGCTAAAGAGGTAGAAGCGGCCGATGAAGCTGCGTGGGAGAAGAGCCAGATGAAAAGGCGCAAGAAAGTTCGTCCGCGTACTTGCCTTTACATTAACCTTAACAATTTCTTTTTCACGGAGCACTCTCTTGTGGAGTTTGCCGGTAAGTTCGTGAAAGCTGGCGGGCGTACTTTGTTAATAGACCAGACGTTTAAGTACCCGAACTGGTCACGTGAACTGCGTCGGTGTCATGACCGCTTTAAGGAGCTGCATATCGTGTTTGTCGCGTCGCCGGTGATGCGACTCGTTGAGGATAACAGAGATCTCGCGTCCATCGTAAAGATGTATAACCTGCGAGGGTACTCTTTCCGCGAGTACCTTGTGCTCAAGACAGGATTGAAGTTGGAGTCCATGACGCTGGAGGCTATATTGCATAACCATGCTTCTTTCGCGCGCACGCTATGTGAGCAGATTAATCCCTTGGATTACTTCGATGATTATCTGCGCGAGGGATATTTTCCGGCCTTTATGGAGCACAAGAACTTTGAAGCGGATATTCTTAAGCAGATGAATATGATGCTGGAGGTGGATGTGCTCATCATCAAGCAGATTGAGGTAAGTAACTTGCCTAAGTTGCGCCGCCTGCTGCAAATCATGCTCGAGACGACGCCTTGTCCGCTCAATATCAGCTCTATTTCCGAGGCTATTGATACTTCCCGTGCCACGACGATGAACTATATCAAGTATCTCAAGGATGCACGACTGCTCAATCTGCTCTATCAGGAAGGCAAGGCTTATCCTATGAAACCGGTCCGCGTGTATATGCAGAACACCAATATGGCGTATATGTGTATCGGGCGGGAGTTCGTTAAGCAGGATATCTATGAGACGTTCTTCTATAATATGGTTCACGTTTACCATAAGATTAATGCTACCGAACGTAATGCCATGTTTGTTTTGGACGGAAAGTTTTATTTTGACGTGAAGGCTTCCACGCCGGAGCGCGGATGTATTCGTCCCACTGCTATCGGAAACCTCCAAATCGGTTTAGGTAACGAAATCCCGCTTTGGCTCTTCGGATTCCTCTATTAATGAATGCAATAACAACATAAAACAATATATTCATGAAAGAAAAGAAATTTATGACTATGGATGGTAACGCCGCTGCGGCGCATGTAGCTTACATGTTCACCGAGGTAGCA
>CAMOJP010000037.1 GCA_946617165.1 uncultured Bacteroidales bacterium | reverse complement strand
CAATGCAGTCTCAGGCTACAGACCCGAATATGAAGTTCATGAAATATATGATGTATCTGATGCCGCTGATGTTCCTGTTCATTTTCAATGACTATGCAGCCGGTTTGAGTTACTATTATTTCCTGAGCTTACTGCTCACTATCGTTCAGACTATGATTTTCCGTCTTTCCATTGACGAGAAGAAGTTATTGGCTCAAATGGAAGCGAACGCCAAGAAGAAGGCCAATAATCCTAAGAAGTCCGGTTTTATGGCCCGCTTGGAAGCAATGCAACGCGAGCAACAGCGTATAGCTCGTGAGAATGCCAAGGCTAATGCAAAAAAGATACGATAATGCGCATAATTATAATTGGTCAAGGCAACGTAGCGTGCAACTTAGAAGCTGCCTTTCGAAGAAATAACGTATTTGTGGAGATGGTATCCAGTTATGAAAATCTGGATACTATCCCTCAAAACGCCGATGCATATATCTACGCAGTGCGGGATTCTGCTTTAGAAGAAGTTATCAGTAAAGTTCACACACCGCCACGTGCGCTGCATATACATAATAGCGGAACTGTCCCAATTTCTGTTTTCGGGGAAGATAAACCCCACTGCGGCATACTCTATCCTTTCCAGACGCTGTCAAAGGAACATATTTTAGAGGATTTCTCAATTGTTCCTGTATTTATAGAAGCCCGTGGAATTGATGACGTATCGGCTTTATACACATTAGCTCTCACGATTACTCCCCATATTTATGAAGCTTCTCAGGAAGATCGGGAGCGACTACATGTAGCCGGAGTATTTGCTAACAACTTCAGTAATCTCATGTACACGATTGCTAAAGACATCTTATCTGATACCCATATTCCTTTTTCGGCTTTATTACCGCTCATAGACGAAACAGCCGCTAAAGTACATTCGCTAACTCCTAAGGAAGCGCAGACCGGTCCGGCTAAACGGCATGACAAGGCGGTTATGGAACATCATGAGGCACTGCTAAAAAAGAACGAATACCGCGAGATATATAAGTTACTGTCCTCCCTCATTGAAGATGAAGATTAAGATTGTCACATTAGGGTGCAAACTCAATTTTGCGGAATCGAGTGCTCTTATGCAGCGCTTAGCGGACGAAGGTCACACCAAAGCCAAGCAGGGTGAAGAAGCGGATATCGTTATTGTTAATACGTGTACGGTAACCGACACGGCAGACCATAAAGACCGGCAAGCTATCCATCGCGTAAGGCGAGAGAATCCTAATGCGCAAATCATTCTGACAGGTTGCTATGCAGCCCTATTACAGCAAAAGAAAGATAAGGGGGAGCCGCTTCCTATAGCGGATGACCATATATTAGAGGAAATAAATATCCTCAAGCCGAAAGACTTGGTTCATTTTGTGAACGCCTACTCAAGGGACGACAGAACACGTTGTTTTCTGAAAGTACAAGACGGCTGTAACTATTTCTGTACGTACTGCACCATTCCTTTCGCGCGCGGGCGCTCGCGCAATCCATATATAAAAGATATCGTTGCACAAGCAGAGCAGGCACTTTCTAATGGAGCTAAGGAAATTATTCTCACCGGTGTTAACATCGGCGATTTTGGACGCTCTACTAATGAGACATTCCTCGACCTTCTTAAGGAGTTAGACAGGCTTTCTGCTCCTAATTACCGTATTCGTATTAGCAGTTGCGAGCCCAATCTGCTTAGTGATGACATTATTGATTTTGTGGCTAACAGTCACCATTTTGCGCCTCATTTCCACATTCCGCTACAGTCCGGCTCCAACGAAGTGCTCAAGATTATGCACCGCCGCTATACGCGCGAACTCTTCCAAGAACGTGTCGAGCACATCAAGCGCGTCATCCCCAATGCATTCATAGGAGTAGATTGTATGGTAGGCGTGAGAGGAGAGACAGACGAATATTTTGCTGACTATGTTGAATTTATCTCTAATTTGCCAGTCAGTCAATTACACGTATTCACCTATTCCGAACGGGCAAATACTCGCATGCTGGAAATGGACTTATACGTTGTACCACAGAAAGAACGTGAACGCAGAAGTAAGATTCTTCATAAAATAAGTGAGGACAAACTTGCACAATTCTATGCCCAAAACAAAGGCTCTCAAGCCACAGTCCTATGGGAATCAAAGAAAACAGGAAACCAAATGAGCGGCTTTACAGAGAACTATATCAAGATATACGGTCCTTATTGCAAGGAGAAAATCAATACTTTTGAACATGTAACAATCAACGTATGAAACGATTCACTTTCCTGATTATATTACTCGCCTGTATCCGCCTTGCCACAGCTCAGATACACCAAGTGCGCAATTTCCCCGAATTATCTGGCTTGCAGCGGGCCGGATGGCAGATACAACACAGTTGTACCTCATTCGACAAGCGTACCATCATATTCTCCGCCAAGACACCTAACAGTAGGGGATTTGACCTGTACGAAATGCACAAACAAAACAACAAATGGACCACACCTGTCGCACTCAACGGCATCAACACGCCACTGGATGAACTATGGCCAAGCATGACCAGTGACGAACAACAGATTTATTTCGTTCAACGTACACCTGCCATACCGAACAACAAAAAATCCGAAGACCAATACACTATTCTGTTGAGCACCAAGCAAAACGACAGTTGGGAAAGCGGACAAACTATTATCATCTCTACCGGAGAAGATATATCCCCACTTATACTGCCGGATAACCGAACACTTCTATTTGCGTCAAAACGAGAAATTCCCGGAAAGAAAGAACGCCAATATGCTCTTTATTTCACGCGCAAAATCGGCAAATATAACTGGTATTTACCAACACTTATCCATGCACCAGAAGAGAAAGGCATAAACTATTACGGCATCGCCATTACTGCATCTACTGCCAATCCGACGATTCAGTTTACCAAACAGACATGCTCGAAAAAAGACACTACCTACACCACCGACTACCTACCTTTAGACAGCGCCTATAACGCGTTGCCCGTTATGACACTCTCCGGTATGGTCAAGGACAAAAACACCGGCCACTTAATCAACAACACCATCGCTATCTACGATGCCATCACCTCCAAATTGCTCTGCCGCCTGAACAATGAGGGACAATACACTATCGCCCTGCCTGTCGGCACATCCTACCACATCGATGTCACCGCTCCAAATTATTCGCATCACTACATTGAGCAGGACTGCAGGCAACTCAAGGTCAACGCCATCGAGAGCCAAACGATAACGCTTGCCAAAAGCCTGCGTATTCACATCAATATCTTTGATGCAGACATGCAGATTCCGCTCAAGGACGTCCAATACCGCATTTCAAGCAATAAAATCAACAAAGTAGCACGAGCAGCAAAAGGAGAAGCCACTCTCGATTTGCCTATCGGGGACCTCTATACCATCGTCTTCTCTAAAAACGGATACGGAGAGGCCCCGCTCACTATCAACACCAAGAAAGAGGTGCTTCTCACCGAATCCGAATTAGATATTGACCTCACTCCCGCTAAAGTACCTGTACATATCGCACTATTTGATATAGATACCAAAGAGCCCATCACAGGTTCCGTACAACTCAGTAATCCGGCGTATGAAGAAAACATCAACTACATAGCTGATTCCACGTTCCTCAGACAAGGCGAGACCTATGCCCTACACGCCTCTGCAACCGAATATGTTTACTGCGATACCACCATTACTCTACCCTATTCCGCTATGCCGACTAACTGGGCACTGGGACTGAGACAGCTGAAGCAGGAACTCGTTCTGCAACTACGCAATATCCTCTTCGAGTACAACTCCGCTGTACTCATGGAATCATCCTATAACGAGCTGAATAAGGTTGTCCGGTTGCTTGAGGAGAATCCTACTATCAGCATCGAGCTCTCTGCCCATACCGACGACCGAGGCACCGATGCCTATAACGACAAACTCTCCAAAAAACGGGGTGAAGCCGTACGAACGTATCTTGTCAAGAATGGTATCCATCCAGAACGTATCACAGCCACCGGATACGGCAAGAAACGCCCGCTCGTACCTAATGACAGCGAGACCAATCGGGCTATCAACAGACGTGTAGAATTTAAAGTAACCGGTATGTAATATGAAGCGCTATCTACTTATACTCATCTTTGTCTCCCTCTGTGCCGGCATACACGCACAAGATTATTTCAGCGAGACGGCAGCTAAAGCAAAACGAGCCACGCCCCATGAGGCTGCCTATATATGGTCCGAATACCAACAGTTTCTTCCCACGTTCCATGCCACCTACTTCCACTTGGGAAACATCTATTATGACCTTATCCCGACGGAACACCCTATCCGCGATTACGAAGAACTGACCCAGTCCCTCTATCGCACCAAACTCTATTACGGCAATTGCCTGCACTACGCCAAAGACCAAACCCTTAAGCCCATCCACTACGAAGGTTTACCTTATACCGGCAAGAGACCGGAATACGCTGATTTACAGCAGTTTATCAAGCAACGATTAGACTTCGTCAATCAGACATCTCAAACAGCTAAGGCACTATACGACAGTTACAACCAACTCGTTAACCGCTATAATCTATGCCGTATTGTATTCTCGTCTTTTTCGGAAAAGTACGGTCGTGAGAAAATGGCGCATTTACATCTCTCTGACCAGGATAAACAGCAACTGCTCTATCTGCAAACACAAGCCGATTCGCTCCAACATGACATCCAAAGTCTCCAACAGGCCCTTAATGACTTCCCTGTCAAGGACTACCATCCTAACTTCCGTTTTGAAGCCATCAATCTCTACCGTCTTGACGGATTAACCAGCATCAACATTCTCCAGAACGAAGTCGTCCTATGGGATTATTCCTCATGGGCTAAGGACTTCTTATACGCGCAGGACCACACCTACCGTGACTATTTTGCCGCTATCGACAACGAGTACAACGCGATGCGACACGCCATAGCGCATCCAAATGCCAAGATACGGATAAACGATATCCTACTGAACCGCATCAACCGCATGGATTATCAGTCGCCACTCATAGACAGTATTGCACTTCTGCAACAGGCTGCACTCATCAAAAGCATCGAACAATCGCCTACTTTCAAACAGGACAAGGCGGACGATGAATATATAGAACAGAATCTTGCCCTTCTATTCAACCAACAGAAAGCGTATACACAACTACAATACCACTACGCCCAACTCCACTATCAAGACTCGACTTATCTCCATCTTGCAGATAGCAGTTGTACCATAACCGCAACTACCTTTGCAGCACATATCCGACCGACTGCAAAGTCCATCACGTCTTATACCAATGATATTTCAGGAGAGACGTTCGGTATCCACGACATGCATTTTGCACTTGAGGACAGCGTGATAACTATCCTTCCAGTGGACACGAACTACCTTGTTGTTCTACCGCATCAAACCATACTGTCCTCACTATCCGGGGAAATGTTGCTGAAAACACGTATAGAAAGCGACGCCCCGTTCTTCACTGCGTACAAATACAGCAACCATATTGTCGCACTGGTCAGCGAGCGTCAGGTACTTTTTATTGACACGGACTCACAGCACAAATAAGCCGCGTCATGATTGGGCAAGCAGTATAGTTCGTAGCATTTCACCCGATTAACTGTTTGCACTATAATATCATAAAGCGTCTCCCGTGATTCAGGTATAAATTTCAGTCCGCTGCAGGAGCTATATATAAGACTAAACGCCTTACTTGGACGACATTCTTCGATGTGGTTATCAGGCGCTTGGTATAACTGAACAAAAGCACCTACCTGACTGCGTTTGTTTTTATAACAGGGTGTTTTACCGCTCCAGGGGGTGCCATAAACATATAAGCCGTCCTTTTCTATCCGAATAACCGGATTATCAT
Organism: uncultured Bacteroidales bacterium; assembly: GCA_946617165.1. Taxonomy (GTDB): domain Bacteria; phylum Bacteroidota; class Bacteroidia; order Bacteroidales; family Paludibacteraceae; genus Colicola. Next base: position 11,296 of record CAMOJP010000037.1, on the reverse strand, counting down.
CATTAAGCAGCCAAGCGTCATCAAAAGCCTCCTGCCACAAGCGGGAGTGAGTAGATTTACCGGTTCCGGACTTACCCAGAAAGAGGTATCCGTAATCACCTCGTATTATGACGGATGCGTGCATTTCCAACACGTTATACTTCAGACCTGATATCGCATACAAGAGCATCGTTGCATTATTGATAGCGAAATCGTGTGCGGTATCACGGAGGTATAAAGTAGCGTCTGACCATTCTTCGTTCGACTCGATGCGTGCGCAGCAATCAGCGTCACGATGGACAGCCATAAAGACAATCCACCGATTGGCATTATGATAGAACTCCAATCGGGGCATATCCGGTTCCTGCGCATCGACATATAGCGGAGGAAAACCTATATCGCGGTTATCAAATCCGGCTGAAGATATAGTAAGGTTAAAAAGCTGCTCGGTTACCGGTGCTTCCACAACGAAAGGTTTAAAGTTATCCGGTAACCTTAAACGCTCGGAGCTATACTCCAAGCTGAATCCGAGTCCTCCTACTGAGCAATAAAAACACATCCGCCTAATATGAGTATCACTCCTACCCATTGGTTCCAATTAACGGACTCGTGGAAGAAGAATACACCTACTAACATTCCTAACACATATGCCATACTTATCAACGGATAAGCGTGGGAGAACGGGAAATGACGCAGTATATACATCCACATTATTGCAGACGCTGCGAAACCGATACCGCTGCCTAAGAGCCATAAATTACTGAACACTTTGCCAAAGAAAGCCAATGACCAAGTGAAAGACGGAATCTTGCTCATCGCTATCTTAAGCAGTGTCTGACTACCGCAGAGGAGCAAGCTTTGAACAATTGCTAATAATAGTAGTCTCATAGTATAGTATTACCACTTGTAATCGAAGCGTTCAATATCCTCTTCAATGAGTGGATTGCCAAGTTGTACTTCTATAAATGTCAACTCGGTCTCTGCTTTAATAGCGTGCAGATGTTCTTTGCGAATAACGCAAACGTCACCGCGTTGTATTTGGCGTTGCTCCCCGTCTAAGACAAAAACACCTTTTCCGTCAACAACGGTCCACACCTCATCACGATGGTGATGCAGCTGATAGGATATATTCTTTCCCGCTTTTAGGGTTATAGTTTTAGTCAGGGCGCGTTCAGTCGGTTGATATTCAATATCACTCAGCACTTTGTAGGTGCCCCATCGGCGTTCCTCGTACATTGGACGGAGCGAGAGGTTATCCACGTACTTTTTTATCGTCTCGGATTTCTCTTTAGCGCAGACAAGAATACCATCCGGACTCGCCGCTACCACAACATCTTTCAATCCATTACAGAATACAGGAACATCCATCTCGTTGATTACGTGTGTATTCTCGTTGGCATCCCCCATCAAGACATTTCCTATTGCGTGTCGGCCCAATTCTTCGGTAAGTGTGTTCCACGTTCCTAAGTCCTTCCACTTTCCGCAATAAGGGACAACAGCGACGGAGTTCGCTTTCTCAGCCACCTCGTAGTCAAAACTGATTTTCGGGAAGTCGCTATATCGGGAATAGGTTTCTTCGAACGAAGAGGCTTGAATATATTGTCGCACTATATTCATGATATATCCCACCTTGAACGCAAATACGCCGCCATTCCACAGTGCTCCTTCTTTAAGTAATTCTTGTGCCAAAGCTACGGTAGGTTTCTCCGTAAATCGCGCTACAGGTCGAACATCACTGTTAGCAGGTTTGGGTACGATGTATCCGTATTTTTCAGAGGGATAGGTTGGCGTTATACCCATCAATACCAAATCCGCGGTATTCTTCTCTACTTCCCGAGCCATTTTCTTAATGGTCTCGAAATAGCCTAATTCGGTATAAGGGTCACTCGGCATTACGACCACGGTCTCGCAGTCATCACATTTTTTGACGAAGTGCAGGTAGGAAGCCGCTAATGCGATTGCCGGAAAGGTATCCCTACGTTCCGGTTCGGCAACGATATCCACTTCCGTCCCTAACTGGTTGATGATGCTGTCGCGTTGGGCGGCATTAGTGGCAAAAGTGATTTGCGCATCTAACTGCGCTTCTTTAGACTGACGCACTACCCGCTGAACCATTGACTCCATTTTCCCGTCTTCCGTTTCCAATAACGGCAAGAATTGTTTTGAGCGGGCATTATTGGACAGGGGCCATAAACGTTTTCCTGAACCACCTGATAAAAAAATCAATTGCATATATTAGTTATTATATTTTCTACCTTGTAAATCAAAAAGCACGCCGTCTTTTTCTATGAGCATTATTCCGTTGCGAATAACCTTTTTGGCGGATGTCGGAGTGCTAATCGCGCTTAATTCTTCGTACCCGAAGGGATGACTGGTCCAGACTCCTGACTGAGCCACAGTCGGTACATCGGTTACATCGAAGAGCAATACATATTGATAATTGTCTATCAAATTGACATTCATAGCGATGAGGGTATTAGGATTAGATTTATCCGAAATATCCATCATCAGGGTTCTTGCGGATGTCACCCCGTCTTTCACTTCCGGAGCGAAATACATTGCTACGGAATGATTAAGTCCTTTGCTCCAGTTCCATTCTGTGCTATTCTCCGTTAAATAAGTTGATGTGTGTCCGATAGGCTTACTGCCAATTGCGGTTGTTATGGTCAGTCTATCGTCTTCAAACTCGATCTGATATCTTGAATCGGGGGGCACGAAGTTCTGTGCCAAGCGGTAACGTCCGTCCTGTTGCATTTGGATGTCGCATGTAGTCGTTGCTATCTTCTTGTCCTGCACGCCTCCTTGGGCCATATAGTAGGTATCAAATGCCCCGTTCATAACAAGCGCGTATATTCCGGACTGATAGAGTGTATCTTGCATGACCGGTGTCTCATCCGATACGGTTTTATAAATCGCATATAGGGAGGTGTTATGAGGCGGGTAGAACGTTTTTCCCGGGAACAGCATTTCCGGAGCCCGTTTCATCAAAGCGACGACGCGGTCTCTTGCCCAACCGGCAAAGGTCCATTCTTCACCGTTGAGGGCGAATGCCTGCAATTGGCACTGCGGCAAGATAATTCCCGCACCGATACTGGGCTCAGTCATGGTTGTTTGTTTATCTCCTTCAGGGGTGTTCCAATTGAATGTAACGGTACGGGCTTTGGCTTCCCCTGCAGAAAGGGACATCTCCATTTTACTAAAATACAGAGAGTTAGCCGAAGAACTAATTGTGAGTTGCATTGTGGCGCCGTCTTCTATTTCCCAAGAGCCGGAAAAATAGACAGGCACATAATCGGTTGTGAAGTCATTTAGTCCGGGCCATTCCGAGAATTTTCTGTCCGAGACGTAAGCCACAGTCAGTCCGTTGATAGTCAGTGTCATTGTTCCGGCTCCGGCAGCCTTGTTGGAATGCATATATAGGGTTACGTATTCGATTGTCCCGTCGGGCAAGTTTGCCAGTGTCATAACGGCCTTATTTCCTTCCGTCAACCGGTCTTTGTAGTTTCCGGTAGTATAGAAGTCGGCAGTTACCCTACCCGTTTCGTCTCCTGTTATTTCAGCCGAGGTTTTGGAATCAACCGTTGCTGTGATGATATTAGCGCTAACGGAGGCAGTCAGCCAAGTTATCAACCCGACTAATAATATGCGCAGTTTATTCTGCATTATTCTTTTTAGGTATTGGTTTATTGAAGCGTTTCTGCCGTTGAGTCCATCGGTCTCTTGCGTAAGCCTGCATATCCGCGATTTCGTCGTTTTCGTCAATAATCTCCAATCCGAAGATTGTTTCTATCACATCTTCAAGTGTAAGTATGCCGCGGAAACAGCCGTAGTCGTCAATCACGACGCCTATCTGTGATTTCTGTTTGAGCATTTTGTCGAATATATCTCCGATAGAAGCTTCTTCGTTGAACATCGGCAGTGGTCGTTTGATTTCTCCGAGTGTCATATTGAACTTATCCTCTGTGAGGTTTTCGAGGGCGTCATTACGATGAATATATCCGGTTATGAACTCGGGTTTCTCGGCATATACGGGAATACGGCTGAAGTGGTCGTATTTATCATCATCGTAGTACTCTTTGAGTGTCATTTTCTCGGGAGCGATGGCAGCGACAACGCTTGGTGTCATGACGTCGTACGCTTTCACGTCGTCCAAGCGCATGACGTTACGTATAATTTTGTTCTCGTCCTCCTCGATTACTCCTTCCTCTTCGCCGACATTAGCGAGCGCCACCACTTCTTCTCGGCTGACGGTAGCCTCTTCGGCTTCGGGGAAGAGTTTAGTAATAAATTCGATGAGCAGTACGACGGGGTACATAATCCATATAAGGCAAGTGATGGCATTAGCTGTAAATCCCATGAGTTGTTTCCAATAGGTCGTGCCGAGTGTTTTAGGAATTATCTCCGAGACGATTAGGATGAGTAGTGTCACGATTACGGAGACGAGTCCGAACCATTTGCTTCCGAACAGCAGTGTTGCCTGTTGTCCTATACCGGCAGCGCCGATAGTGTTAGCGATAGTATTGAGAGACAGGATAGCTGCGAGTGGTCGGTCAGTATCGGTTTTATATTGTTTCATGCGGAAAGCGGGTTTGTATCCCTCTTCTTCGCGCATGGTTATATAACTGAGAGTAGTGGACATCAGGCTTGACTCGAGAATAGAGCATAGGAAGGAGATGCCGAGTGATAAGAACAGATAAAGTAATAGATAGAGTACCATAAATATCAAATATGGTGCAAAAGTACTACAAAAACTGCATATATGCAAATTTTCGAGCATAAAAATGAAGCGAATAGAAAATATTTTCTATATAGGGGGCTCTGTTATGCACTTAGGTGCTTGCACATAAAGGGCGTTAAAGGCCGTTCGCTTTGCTCCTTACTCCTTACTCCTTGAGCGCAGCGGTCTGATTACGCGCCGTAGTTTTCCCACTCGCGGTGCCAAACGTAGAAACGACCGATTAATAGGAACAAATATTGTTGTGTTTCAATACTGCGTGCAAAGGTAGTGTATTTTTCCGATATACCCCAAAAAGTGCGGAATGTGATATTTTCTTCACTTTTTATTTGCATAAATGCAAAAAAAGCACTACTTTTGCAGTGCAGTTTGAAAAAAATATGAATATGAAGAAATTACTTTATTTATTGTGTGCCTGTGCGCTTGTGAGCTGCGGTCAGGAGAAGAGTGCTTACCAAATGATTGCCGAAGGCGATCCGATAATGCCGGTCCGTATGAGTTCGGACAGTAGTGAGATATTCCTAACGGATTACGTACCGACTCTTTTCAGCGGTGAGACGAATATGCCGGAGCGGATGACAATAAGCGGTATAGTCACTATCTCGCAAATACCATTTAGCGACGGGAAGACTACCTTCAGCGTAGCGGTACTTCCGAACAAGCCTTTTGCTACGGGTTTAATGGCGGTGAGCAGTGACGATAATCACGTAACAGTACAGTTGCCCGTTGGCGAAGCCCGGATAGTCGGTTATATCCAAAACCGACAAGTACCTGCTTCTGATATCAAAGCGAACGGTGACGGTTCGTACACGATAGGCATCTCCACCCGCCTCAAAGGGCGTTCGTATCTTCGTATTTATGCGACCGACGCGGACCATTTATATAACGATTTGCTGATTCCACTCGAGGACGGCAAGCCGGTAAGAGAGGTGTCATCTGTCACGCGTCACGACCCTCAAGCGCAAGTGCTCTACTCGTTGATGGTAGACCGTTTTTACAACGGTAATCGGGAGAACGACTGGAAAATGAATTCGCCCGAAGTGCTTGATATCGTCGATTATCAGGGCGGCGACTTTGCGGGTATCACAGCGAAAATACGAGAAGGCTTCTTCGACAGTTTGGGAATCAATACGATATGGGTGTCCCCCATTACGCAGAACCCTTGGGACGCGTGGGGTAAATACGAATTTAAGAACGGTAATAAATACGACTCGACCAAGCTCTATACCAAGTTCAGCGGTTATCACGGTTACTGGCCGATATACGCTACACGTTTAGACAAGCGGTTCGGTACAGAAGCGGAGTTCCGCGAGTTATTATCAACCGCCCACGCACACAATATAAACGTGATACTGGACTATGTAGCCAATCACATGCACATCAACTCCCCGACATATCAGCAGCATCCTGACTGGCATACGGACTCTATTCTGCCGGACGGTCGCCGTAACTTCGAGTTATGGGACGAAGCGCGACTGACAACGTGGTTCGACCGCCATATTCCGACCTTGGACCTGGAGCGTGCAGACATATGCGAAGCGATGACAGACTCCGCTCTGTACTGGCTTGAGAACTTCGAGTTAGACGGGTTCCGTCATGACGCTTGCAAACATATTCCGGAAGGCTACTGGCGTTTGCTGACGCAAAAGATGAAGACGCGCTTCCCGGGCAGAGCTATATGGATGATAGGTGAAACATACGGCAGCCCTCAACTGATTGGTTCGTACGTCAAATCCGGCATGCTCAACGCACAATTCGACTTTAATGTATATTTTGCGATACGCGATGCATTAGTGCTCGGTAAGAGTTTCGAGACGGTTAATGCCACTATTCTGGAATCGCTGGCAGCTTATGGCGCTCACCACACGATGGGTAATATCAGCGGCAACCACGACCAGATACGTTTTGCCTCAATGGCGGGTGAGGCTATCGGCTTGAATACCAACGGTAAGGAAGAAGGCTGGACGAGCGATGTAGGTATCGGTAACGCCGACTTGGCATACCAACGCACCCTCACCCAGGAAGTGATTAATCTCACAATCCCGGGCGTTCCTTGCATCTATCAAGGTGACGAATATGCCGAAGTAGGCGGAAACGACCCGGATAACCGACACATGATGCGCTTCGATTCACTCAGTGCTGAACAAGAGGCATTCCGCAGGAAAGTGAGAGAGTGTATTGCCCTTCGCCGCCACAATATGGCACTTATATACGGCGATTATATCCCTGTAGTTGCATCGCAAGACACGCTGATATATCAACGTGTATATATGGATAATGTCGTTCAAGTGACCATAACACGCGACTCAGAGCCCGTTATTGAAATAGTTGACAAGCATGAGTAACCGACCCAAAGCGCCATCCTTTTCGTCTAAATTAGGCATACTGATGGCTACTGCCGGCAGCGCAGTAGGCTTGGGAAATATATGGAAGTTCCCTTATATAGCCGGTCAAAACGGCGGAGGCGCGTTTCTACTGGTCTATATCATCTGCGTGATACTATTCGGTCTGCCATTATTAATGACCGAGTTATATATCGGAAAACAATCCGGTAAAAGCGTTTATGGAGCCTTCCGCACCTTAAGGAAGAATAACAGATGGCAGTGGTTAAGTTGGGTCTGTATGCTGACCGGCCTGGTTATTATGGGCTTTTATTTTGTTGTAACCGGTTGGTGCTTCCATTACTTGACTGCAGCCATTACTCATGCCTACAAGGGCATGGACTCCGCTTCCCTTTTGGACCACTTTCACGGATTAGTGAGCGACTTCCCGACTATGTTAAGCTACAGCTTCTTGGCGGTGCTATTGACAGCCGCCGTTCTGTGGTTTGATGTAAACAAAGGTATAGAGCGTTTGAGTAAGATACTGATGCCGTTGCTACTCATTATGATGTTCCTTATGGCAGGGAGGGTTTTAATGTTGGACGGAAGCAATATCGGTATTCAATTCTTCTTCCAAGCCGACTTTTCGAAGCTAACACCTCAAGTGGTCCTTGCCGCTTTGGGGCAATGTTTCTTCAGCCTGTCTATCGGTATGGGGGCACTCATTACGTATGGAGCTTATATGCCTAAAGAGCAGGATATTACCATTACCTCTGTCCAGGTAGCATTCTTAGACACCTTAGTTGCTATCCTCGCCGGAATAATCATCTTTCCTGCAGTCTTTGCCTTTGGCGTCAATCCGGCAGAGGGCCCTGAATTGGTTTTCGTAGTACTACCTGAGATACTGGAAAAGATGTCCTTCTCGTGGCTGAGCGGCATACTATTCTTTTCTCTATTAGGAATAGCCGCCATCACGTCCACAATATCACTAATGGAAGTGGTAGTAGCCTTTGTCACCGAAGCCTCTGCTCACACACGCCATCCGTTAAACAGACACAAATCCGTTATTTTAGTGAGTATTACAGTGATGGTGATGGTTACCGCTTGTATATCCTCTATGACGGGAGCACCCTCTTGGCTCATTATCGGCGGACATACGCTATTTGATTGGTTTGACAAATTATCATCTTGCGTGTTCATGCCACTTAATGCGTTTGCTATGGCATTGTTCGTGGGCTGGTTTCTTCCTAAAGACGGCATTGCACATCAATTAGGCAACCAACCGGGAATCAAGACTTATATAGCAGACTGCTATATACAAATCGTACGTTTTTTAGTACCTCTTGCCATTATAGCTATCTTCCTTAACGGTTTAGGCTTATGGAAATAGGTAAAAATAGCAATTAAAATTATAATATTATGAAGAAAAACTTTTTATTTATTGTAGCCGTAGTACTTTTTTCGGGCTGCACCTCTCCCAAACACGAACATCGCCATCCTGAATGGGCGTATAACAGCACCATCTACGAACTCAACACACGCCAAGTGACACCTGAAGGCACTTTTGCAGCTGCAGAAGCATTACTTCCGGACTTGCGTGAGAATAGTATTGACATCATCTGGGTGATGCCCTGCCAACCCATCGGAGAACTCACCCGGAAAGGCACACTCGGCAGTTACTACTCTATCAAAGACTACTGCGCTATCAACCCTGAATTTGGTACACGCGCCGACTTTGAACACTTTCTCAAAACAGCTCACGACTTAGGTTTCAAGGTTATATTAGACTGGGTGGCAAACCACACAGCACCTGACAGCGAATGGACAAAAAACGAAGGCTGGCATTATCGCGATAGCTTAGGCAACCTAATGGTACAATATGACTGGACCGATATTTCCAAACTCGACTACCACAACCAGGACATGCGTAACGAGATGTTAAAAGCGATGCACTGGTGGATGGATACGATTGGTATTGACGGTTTCCGGTGCGACGTAGCAGGTGAAGTGCCCGTTGATTTCTGGAACTGGGCTATGGCAGACCTGCGCCAAACCCATCCGGATATGTTCACGCTGGCTGAAGATGAGGACAAAGCACAAGCCCTGACCGAATACGCTTTCGATATGTATTACGGTTGGACGCTTCACTTTATGATGAACGAAGTGGCGCAAGGAAAAAAGACCGTTGAAGACCTGTGGCAATATTTCGCTAAAAGCGATACCACTATCCGCCGTGACGCGATTCGAATGAACTTTATCACCAATCACGACGAGAACTCGTGGAAAGGTACGGAATACGAAAGAATGGGCGATGGAGCAGACTTGTTTGCCGTCTTTACCTATGTTATTCCGGGCATGCCCCTTATCTATACGGGCCAACTCAGCGGCAATCACCACCGGCTGAAGTTCTTCGAGAAAGATACGATTGACCGCATGCCTAATGCTCCGCAATATACTCTCTATCAGAAACTTAACCATTTACGCAAGGACAACCCGGCTTTATGGAGCAACGAGAAAGGGGCACCTATGTTCCGGATTCCTGCGGATAATGAACATATTTTTGCTTGTGTCCGTCCGCTTACCAAGTGTCCTAAATGCCAAAATACAGTGATTGCCGTACTCAATATGTCTAATGAAGAGCAAACGGTAACACTTGACCTTACCGGTTACCAAGGAACCTATCAATGCTCTTGCGGCAAGAAGAAGGAACTCGCCGCACAAGAACAGATAACTCTTAAGCCTTGGAGTTGGCGAATCTACACAAGATAAATTGACACACCTATAAAAAAATCAGACCGCCGGATATTATATTCGACGGTCTGTTTTGTTAACTTTTCTCACTATCCTCCTTGGGAAGCTCGAGTAGTTCGCCTTTGCGGGAGTAGAATTTCATTTCTAACATCCCCAGTGACTGATTTTCAACAATACGGGCTCCGTACTTCTTAAACCATTGCGTTGAAAGACGCTTAAAAATAGTTCCCCTTGTCACATAAGAATATACGTAGGGGTGAAGATGTACTCTGATGCCCCTGCCAAAGTGCTCACGCATATGGGCAAGCTGTTCTTCCACATTATCTGTAAACAGAATTGTAGGCTGAACTTTACCCTTTCCCAAACACATCGGGCAGACTTCTGTCACGTTCACTTCCACCGCGGGGCGCACGCGCTGACGAGTGATTTGCATTAATCCAAACTTACTAAGAGGAAGTACGTTATGCTTCGCACGGTCATTGGCCATCAAATTGCACATGTGTTTATACAACTGATCCTGATGCTCTTTCGTATCCATATCGACAAAGTCGATGATGATGATTCCGCCTATATCACGCAAACGGAGTTGGTGAACAATCTCATCCGCGGCAAGCATATTATACTGGAAAGCATTTTCCTCATGGTCCTCAAATAATTTCTTCGACCCCGTGTTAACATCAATCGAAAACAGAGCTTCGGTACGGTCTATAACTAAATAGCCTCCGTTTTTAAAGCCAACTGTACGACCTAAGCCGGTCTTCATCTGACGAGTGATGTCGTACTTGTCGAAAATGGGTTCCTTGCCCGTATATTTCTTGACAATTTTAACGCTTTCAGGCGCGATCAGTTCTACATATTGGCGAACCTCATTGTAGATAGTATCGTCATTAACCTGAATACTGGCAAATTCGGGAGAGAACACATCTCGAATGATACCTATGGTGCGGCCGAGTTCTTCGCTCACCAATCGCACCTCTGCATCTTTGTTCTTCTTCGCAGGCTGTTTTTCAGTTTCTTTGGGTTTTTGCAGCGTACGAATTGTATCTTCCCATCTCTTGACCAGAATACGCAGTTCATTGTCTAATTCTGCTACGCGTTTGTCTTCTGCAACAGTGCGCACAATGACACCATAACCGGAAGGTTTAATGGATTGAACCAACTGTTTGAGACGACTGCGTTCTGACTCACGTTTGATTTTTGAACTGACCATCACTTTCTCTGCGAAAGGAATCAAAACCATGTTACGACCGGCTATACTAAGCTCGGTTGTCAAACGAGGACCCTTCGTATTGATGGGTTCTTTGCTCACTTGAACGAGCAATAAATCACCGACATTCACGTAGTCTGCTATCTGCCCATCTTTGCCGACATCCTTTTGATGCTGAATACGGGACATAGATGGCAGTTTGCGACGGTCACTAACAGCTTTGGTCAGGTAATCACGGATTGTCAAAAATTGAGAACCTAAATCCAGATAGTGTAGAAAAGCTTCTTTTTCATGACCTACATC
>CAMOJP010000036.1 GCA_946617165.1 uncultured Bacteroidales bacterium | reverse complement strand
ACACTACGGATGTGGGGGTTGCAGGTTTGAATCCTGCATGGATCACATACAAAAATGAAAATGCGTCTGAAAGTTTACTTTCAAGCGCATTTTTGTTTTTGAATTGTAGAACACGCCCACGGCGAGGGCTACGGATTACGTAGCAATCCGGCCTCCTCTTTACGTAGCAATCCTGCTTATATTTAACATTAATACACCGTTTTTTGCCTCTTTTAAGCAAAAAATACTTTTTTTATTTGTCTATGTGACAAAAATGTTGTACCTTTGCAGGCTTAACAATAATAATTAATATAGAATAATCATGAAAAAGTCTATCCTTTTTGTATCTCTGATTGCGTTTAGTGTACAACTCTTTGCGTGGGTACCGGATATCCCAGCTCCTACGTTAAGTTCCGGTTGTTTCCGTATTGTCGGAGCTAATGTCCAAAACTACCTGTCCGATTTCGAGGCGCAAAATGCTTCCTGCTCCTCTCAAGAAGCTTTCGACACCAAGACTGAAAATATGGCTACTGTGTTTGTCCATCTTAAGGCGGATATCGTGGCGCTATGCGAAGTGCAGCAGGATGATGAAATCCTGAGTTATCTTGTGGACGCGATGAATAATCTGTACGGCAAGAACGTATATGACTATGTCTTGGATGGCACGCACTACAATAACCCTGCTGCAGGTTCTTACGGTGCTATCAAATGCGGTTATATTTACCGTTTCGATAAATTTAAAGAAGGTAAGCGTTCCTCTACCAATCCGAGCGATGCTACATTTAAGAACAGAATGCAGGTGATTGATTTTACGGAAAAAGCCACTAACGAGAAATTCATCCTTTCACTCAATCACTTGCAAGCTAAGAACAGTGACCCTTCGGGGGCTAAACGTAGTTCACAAGCAACTACTTTGGTGACAGCGCTTCTAAAGGACTTTGGTGATCCGGATATCCTTATCGTAGGTGACCTGAATGCAGAGACCGACGAGGCGTGCATCCAGACGATTATCGATGCCGGCTATGAGGAGCAACTGGTACGCTTTGATCCGACTGCTTACTCCTATGTATATTACGGTAGTAAACAGCTTATTGACCACGCGCTGGCTAACAACTCTATGGCGGAACAAGTAAAGGCTGCTACACCGTATCACTTCAATACCTCATATTCCTCCAGACGTTTCTCGGACCATGACTGTATCGTAGTGGATGTCAAATTAGGTGATGGCTCTGCTATAGATTACGTAGCACCTGACAGCGAAGCTCCTGCACGGCAGATGATTTATCGGAACGGTCAACTCTTCATTCAAGTGAACGAACACCTCTTTGACTTGACAGGCCGTAGGGTAGAGTAAAACTCCGTTTGGCACATTATTTGTACAATAAGATATACGACAATATAAATAAGATATAGTTACTAATAAGCAAGTTATTAAATTTATGAAACAAAAGATCTATTTCTTAGCGGCTCTGCTCTTTGCGGCAGCTACTGTTTATGCGGTTCCCGCAAAGCGCGGTTGGCAAACGCGCACCCAAGCTGATGGCTCAACTATCGAAGTGCAAACTGTTGGTGATGAATACTATCACTACACAGTCAATCGTGAAGGACAGCAAGTTCGTCTTAACGAGGCGGGCATGTACGAAGTGGTAGGTACTGCTCCCACCGGTCTGCAAGCACGCGCTCGTCGTGAAGCGGCTCCGCGTTACCGTGCCCGTAAAGTATTTGGATATACTCCTAACCTTGCACCGAGGGGTATCGTGATTATGGTCAATTTCAAAGACAAATCTTTTTCTTCTTCCCACACAAGAGAAGTCGTTGACTCACTCTGTAATGCGGTCAATTGTAAGGTGAATAAGAACGGAAGTACCAGCTATCCTTCTGCCGGTCAGTATTTCAAAGACCAGTCTAACGGCGCTTATCATCCTGTATTTGATGTATATGGTCCTGTAACGCTCAGCAATAACATGAAGTATTACGGCGCAAATGATTCTGAAGGAAACGATCTGCGAGCAGCTGTAGCAGTTGTGGAGGCTTGTAAGAAATTAGAGAGCACGGTCGATTTTACCCGTTACGACTCTGATAACGACGGAAAAGTGGACTTCGTCTATATGATGTACGCAGGAGAAGGTGAAAACGCTACCGATGTGACTAATCAGATATGGCCACACGCATTCTCGATTGACGAAGAGTTTGAGTATCAAGATACCTATTTCACGGACGTCTATCCTACGAAAAATGATTGTAAGGTAGATGGCAAACAAATCAATACTTACGCGTGCTCGGCTGAGTTATCCGGCTCCGACTTGGACGGTATCGGTACGCTCTGCCACGAGTTCAGCCACGTAATGGGATTGCCTGACCATTACGATATTGAATACGGTAATGTATATGAAAGTCAGAAAACACCCGGCGAGTGGGACATCATGGACGGTGGCTCGTATAATGGCGGTGGTCACTGCCCGCCTAACTACAACGCGTGGGAAAAAGCCTTTATGGGCTGGCTTACTCTCCAGAACCCCGGAAGTGAGGCACATCAGTTAACGCTCTATCCTAACGGCTCTGAGGACTACAACGCCTACCAACTCAACGCTTCCGGTGTGCTGCAAGCATATAATACCGAAGGACTGAACTACTATATCGAGTATCGCGCTAAGTCAGGTTGGGACAGATGTCTCCCAGGAACCGGAATGTTGATATGGAAAGTGAACTATAAAAAGTCCGTTTGGGCTGATAATGCTCCGAACGCTACTTCTACTTCCGGTGCTCCGTTATTTACCATTGTGTCTGCTACCGGAAAAACAACCGGTATCGGCACATCGTATGACGCCTTCGAAACCGGTGGCTCATGGAACAAGTTGTCCGGCAAACCGTTGAAGAACATTAAGATTGCTAATGGAGTCGTAACGCTCGATTATATCAGCGAAGGCGGCAGCCCATATGCTGGTATCGAATATGTTGATTTGGAAGAAGCCGATGCTATCCAACCGCGCAAAGTATTGCGTAACGGACAAGTCCTTATCCTACGTGAGGGTAGAGTATATGACTTGACAGGCAGAATCGTAGAATAACATATCCACGGACATAAAACTGAAAAAGGACGCTTCTCAGCGTCCTTTTTTCCATGGTATTAGTCTGTTAAATTTTAAGGTACAAAAAAGATTGTGTTGTCTTGATTTCTCTTTTCGGCTGCAAAATTACTGCTTTTTTATCACCCCTACAAATTTTTTTATATGTTGTACAACATGTTTTGGTAAAAAAATGCATTTTGTCACCTTTTTCGTGCTAATTCGACTACTTCAAGGTCCTTAATTTGGTCTTTATCGATGGAAAAACGCAGTAGTGTCTGTACCGTTTGCCAACCTTGCAGACCTGCAGCTCCGGGATTCATAGTGAGCATTTTCCACGTTTTATCGTATGCTACTTTGAGGATGTGACTATGCCCGCACACGAACAAGTCAATTCGTTGATTAGGGTCGTCAGAATGTGCTTTTGCCTTTTGAAACATAGGGATAAGCCACGGGTTATAATGTCCCGGGTAACCTCCGATATGTGTCATCAGTACATTGATATCCTCCACACGGAAGCGGTAGAACTCGCTTAGGCTGTATCGTACATCTCCTCCGTCCATGTTACCAAAGACCGCACGGGTGGGTTTAAATTCGCGCAAGGTTTGTAGCAGTTCAAACGAACCGATATCTCCGGCGTGCCATATTTCATCCACGTCGCGGAAATAATCCTTTATACGCGGGTCTAAGTAGCCGTGAGTATCCGATAATACGCCGATACGCGTCATACGCGGGAGATTTTATTAAGAATAAGACTCGTCAGGGCAAGGCATATAATACCAACACCGACGAATACGAGTATGTCCACCAAGTCTATTACGCCGCGTGAGACGGCAGAATAGTGGTCTTGGAGGAGAACCCAGTAGAGAATAAAGCAAGCTAATGCACCAAGCACGTACGCTACAATCTGGCTTTTTGTGAAGCAGCCTGCTAACATACCGATAGCCAGAAAGGTTCCGCTCATCATAATCAGGCCTATAAAGGAGCCGGCAAACTGCCCTCCGTCGATATTACCCACCGGTTCAGCTATCGTATAGACGATGAAGTAGTGCACGATATTAGGTAGCAGCGCGATGAGCATCAGTGTCCACGCGGCAAAGAACTTACCTATTGTAATTCGTGTGACAGAGACGGGTTGTACGATGAGCATGTCCCATGTGCCGGACTGCCGCTCCTCCGCGAAGAGACGCATCGTCAGCGCAGGGCAGAGGAGCATCAGTAACCACGGACTGAGTTGGAACAGACCGTCTAACTGGGCGTAACCCGAGTCAATGATATTCCATTGACCCGGGATCACCCACAAGAACAAACTGACAGCTAAAAGGTATAAACCTATAACGATATACGCTATCGGGGTAGAGAAGTAATATGCCAATTCCTTCCGGTACACTTGTAGCTGTCGGTTATTTAATGTTTAACTTCGATATCTTTATTGACCGGAGTCTTCGGGAAGAAGATCCAGAACGCGATGGCAACGACAAGTGCGTAAGCTGCGAAGGTGTACCAGGACATTTTCCAACCGTCCCAGACCTCAGCAAAGGTAGCTGTTTCAGGCAAGTGGTAAACGAATTTGTTTACAACGGCTTGTGCGGAGAGCGTACCTATAGTAGCACCGACGCCGTTGGTCATTACCATAAACAGACCTTGTGCCGACGAGCGGATTGAAGGATCGGTCTCTTGGTCCACATAGAGGGCGCCGGAGATATTGAAGAAATCAAATGCAAAGCCGTAAACGATACAGCTGAGTACGAAGAGTAATACGCCCGGCATGCCCGGATTACCGGCTCCGAAGAAGCCGAAACGCAGTACCCAAGCGAACATGGCGAGCAGCATGACGTTCTTGATACCGAACCGTTTGAGGAAGAACGGGATAAGGAGGATGCACACTGCCTCGCATATTTGGGAGATGGAAATCAAAATGCCGGAGTGCTGTACGGCAAAGGTGTTTGCAAATTCAGGATTGGCACCAAAGCTTGCAAGGAACGGATTGGCAAAGCCGTTGGTAATCTGCAGGCTTACGCCGAGGAACATACAAAAGATGAAGAAGAGCGCCATCTTTTTCTGTTTGAAGAGTGCAAAAGCTTTCAATCCGAGTGCTTCTACCAAGTCCACTTTGCCTTCCACTTTCTTGATTTCGCAAGCAGGAAGAGTAAGCGAGTAAACTGCCAATATCAAGCTCAGTCCGCCACTGATAACGAATTGGGCGGGGGTGTCCATTGCGCCTACCAGATCTACAACCCACATGGTGGCGATGAAACCAACGGTTCCGAACACGCGGATAGGCGGGAAGTCCTTAACGGTATCCATTCCGGCTTTAACCAGAGCGTTGAACGCTACCGAGTTAGTGAGCGCAATAGTAGGCATAAAGAATGCTACGGAAATGGTGTAGAGGGAGAACAGCGGAGCAAAGGCTACATCGGCTCCCATTGAGAAGGCGTAGATTCCTGCGCCGCACATAAAGATACCGGCTAAGCCGTGGCACAGGCTTAGCGCTTTCTGAGCGGGTAACCAACGGTCTGCTACGATACCCATCAGTGCGGGCATGAAGAGACTGACGATACCTTGAATAGAGTAGAACCAGCCGATTTGGCTGCCAAAACCGTGAGCGCCCAAATAGCGGCCCATAGATGTCAAGTACGCACCCCAAACGGCGAACTCTAAGAAGTTCATAACGATGAGGCGGATTTGAAGAGATCTGTTTTTCATGATAGTTATTTTTAGTAAGTTAAATTGTTTTTTGTTATTCCGTTATGACGATATGTTATTAGAACTCCGAAGTGAAGTGGAACTTAATGTGTTTATAGTCATTTTGTGCCATGTTGAGGATGTAGGCGCTGTCAGCCATAAAGACGTCGCGACCTTCTTTGTCCGTAGCCATATATTGCGCTTTGCGGGATTTAAAAGTGCGCAGTTCTTCCTCGTCGTCGGACTCTATCCAGCAGGCTTTGAACATAGGCATGTTCTCCCAGCGGCACTTGGCGTTATACTCATGCTCAAGGCGATATTGTATCACTTCGAACTGCAGTTGTCCGACGGTGCCGATGATCTTGCGGCCGTTGAGTTGGCTGATAAAGAGTTGCGCCACACCTTCGTCCATGAGTTGGTGCACGCCTTTATCCAACTGTTTTTGCTTCATCGGGTCAGCGTTCTCGATGTACTTGAACATCTCCGGTGAGAAGGAAGGCAGTCCTTTGAAGTGCAGTTCTTCTCCTGCGGTAAGGGTGTCTCCGATCTTGAAGTTACCGGTATCTGGCAGTCCGACGATATCGCCGGCAAAGGCTTCGTCCACGGTCTCTTTCTTCTGCGCCATGAAACAGGTCGGGGCAGAGAAACGCATCTGTCTGTTCTCGCGCACGTGCTTATAATATACGTTGCGTTCAAAGCGTCCGGAGCATATCTTAAAGAAGGCAATACAGCTGCGGTGGTTGGGGTCCATGTTCGCGTGTATCTTAAAGCAGAAACCCGTGAAGTTGTCTTCCATTGGGTCCACTTTACGTTCCACGGCTTCGACAGGACGTGGTGACGGAGCGTTCTTTACGAAGAAGTCCAGCAGTTCCTGCACGCCGATGGTCTTGTATGCAGAGCCGAAGAAGACCGGAGCCAAGTCGCCCGCCAAGTATTTATCGCGGTCGAAGAGCGGATAGACGCCGTCAATCAGTTCCATGTCCGCTTCGAGTTTCTCACTCAGTTTGACCGGTCGGTCAGCAAGGCTGAATACGCTTTCGAACTTCAGTCCTTGTCCGTTCGCCCATGTAACGGGTGTAACGGTGATACCCAATTCCGCTTCCACCTCATCCATCAAATCAAACGGGTCTTTGCCTTCGCGGTCCATTTTGTTCATAAAGACCATAACCGGTGTCTTGCGCATTCTGCACACTTCCATAAGGCGGCGTGTTTGGGTCTCCACACCTTTTGCGCTGTCGATAACGATGATTACGCTATCAACAGCTGTAAGTGTGCGGAAGGTGTCTTCCGCGAAGTCCTGGTGTCCCGGAGTGTCGAGGATGTTAATATGGTACGTTACATCATGTTGTGAATTTACGGGTCCGGAGCCGCTTCGGTAGTCAAACCCCATCACGGACGTAGCGACAGAGATACCGCGTTGTTTCTCTATCTCCATCCAGTCTGAAGTTGCCGTTTTACGTATCTTATTGGATTTGACGGCACCGGCTACGTGAATAGCACCGCCGTATAGCAGCAGTTTCTCCGTGAGCGTCGTCTTACCGGCATCAGGGTGCGATATAATCGCGAACGTACGTCTTCTTAATATCTCTTCTTTTTGCTGAGTGTTGAGCATCGGTTAGCGTAGCTTGGCGTTGAATTTCTCCTCGAAGGTCTTTTGCAGGCGACCCATTATGTTTTCGATTTGTTTATCTTGGAGTGTGTTTTCCGCGTCTTGCAGGATGAAGGAGAGGGCGTATGATTTCTTGCCTTCTTCGAGGTTCTTGCCCTCATAGACGTCAAACAGATAGACGTTTTTGAGCAGTTTGCCTCCGGTCTCAAATGCAGCGCGGGCGAGGTCAGCGAATTGCACGCCTTTGTCCACGAGTAAAGCGAAGTCACGTTTTACTTCCGGATACTTAGGCAGGTCGCTAATAACCGGTTTGTACTGCTTATTCTGTTTGAGCAGTTCTTTCCAGTACAGGTCTGCGTAGTAAACAGGGTTATCGATATCGAACTGTTTGATCAGGTCTTTGGCTACTACTGCCATGTATCCCAGCACTTTACCGTTGGTTGCTTTGATAACGAGTCCGTCGCTGAAGCATTGTGCTATTCCGCAGCAGCAATCTTTAGTCGGGTCAATCGCCGGTTCGAGCACCAGTTTGTCCATGTTCACACCCAGACGGCGCAGGATATTATTCACGTACGCGTGCAATTGATAGAAGGTGGTCTTCTCGTCTTTCATTACCCAGCTCTGGAGAGTCTTGTTACCGGTAATCCACAGGCCGAGATGCGGTTCTTCCGTATATGCCTCTATGCCGCATGGCGAACCGTCTCCGGAGACTCTCCGGTGGTAGCAGTTACCGAACTCGTAGAACTTTAGGTCGGCATTCTTGCGGTTGGCGTTGCGTTGGATAGACTCGAGTCCTCCGAAGAGGAGTGTTTGTCTCATTACGCCTAAGTCTTGCGAGAGCGGATTCATTATCTTCACACAGGTCTCCAGCCATGTACCGTTTTGGTAGTAGGATGTCTTGGTTAGACTATTGTTCATGATCTCGTAGAAGCCTTGTGCAGACAGCTGCTCTGAGATACGTTTCTGTAGTGCTTCGGGATTAGGTTTTGGGTTATAGGAAAGACTGGTGTTCAGTTTCTCGGGGAACTCGACGTTATCGTAGCCGTAGATACGGAGGATATCTTCCACTACGTCGCACTCGCGCTGTACATCTACGCGGTAACGAGGAACGGCCAATAATAAGTTGTCGCCGTTCTTTTCGACAACTTCTATTTCCAGCGCTTTGAGAATGGTGTTTATTACATCTTCGCCGATTTCCTTACCAATAAGTTTATATGCTCTGTCGATATTAAACTCTACTTGCCAAGGAGCAAAGTCTCCGTTTTTCACATCGACGATGTCCATCGCAATCTCTCCGCTTGCTACTTCTTGGATCAGCATAGCGCAGCGTTTGAGGTTGTAGATAACGGCGTTCGGGTCGCAGCCTCGTTCGTATCGGAAGGATGCGTCTGTGCTCAGTTGGTGGCGTCGAGCGGTCTTGCGGATAGACACCGGGTCGAAGTACGCGCTCTCGAGGAAGACGTTCTTAGTCTCGTTGGTTACGCCGGAGTCGAGTCCGCCGAACACGCCGGCGATACACATCGGTTCTTCGGCATTGCATATCATCAGGTCGGCCTCGGACAATGTGCGCTCTACGCCGTCTAATGTGACGAATTTAGTACCTTCGGCTACGTTCTTAACGATAATCTGCTGGCCTTTGATTTTGTCGGCATCGAAAGCGTGCAGAGCTTGTCCCATCTCGTGAAGCACGAAGTTTGTTGCGTCCACCACGTTATTGATAGGTCTCAGTCCGATAGTGGTCAATGCTTTCTTGAGCCAGTCGGGAGATTCGGCTACCGTAACACCTTTAATACTAACGCCTGAGTAGCGCGGACACGCGTCTGAATTCTCAACAGTAACGCGGATGGGAAGAGTATTGGTCTGTACGCTGAATGCTTCTACAGAAGGCTTGGTAAGGGCAATATTCTGCCCGTGAGCCTGATAATACGCATATAGGTCACGCGCAACACCGTAATGAGACGCACCGTCGTTGCGGTTAGGCGTGATATCCACTTCAATCACATAGTCATCCTCCAAGTGGAAATAGTCTTTGGCAGGCAGTCCGACGGGAGTGTCGGGCGGGAGGACCATGATGCCGTCGTGCGATGAACCTACGCCTATCTCGTCCTCCGCGCAGATCATGCCGAGTGACTCTTCTCCGCGTATTTTTCCGCGTTTGATGGTGAAGTGTTCGTCGCCGGAGTAGAGCACAGTGCCTATAGTGGCAACGATGACTTTCTGCCCAGCGGCTACGTTAGGTGCTCCGCACACAATCTGTATCGGTTCTTCGTCAGGTGCGACGCGCGTGGTAGTTATATGTAGGTGGTCGGAGTTAGGGTGTGGTACGCATGTCACCACTTCGCCGACGACCAGTCCCTCCAGTCCGCCTTTAATGGATTGTACTTTCTCTACCGTTCCCACTTCCAGTCCGATGGAAGTCAGGATTTTAGCTACGGTCTCTGCATCATCTTCAAGCGCAATGTAACGCTTTAACCAATTGTAAGATATATTCATATCGTGTAGTTATATTATTCTCAATTTTGCACAATCAGCCCGCAAAGATACTGCTTTTTTGTCATATACGCAAGAAAAAAGTGCAGAATAACTCTTTTTCTGCATTTTTTGAAGTGTAATGTTGCTCTGCGACGTGTAGAAGGTATGAGTTGCTTGGCAACAATTAGTTGGTGACGTGATGATAAGGTTCGTCTTCCGGTTTGGCTTCGGTTGACCTCCGGTTTAGTTTCGGTTGACTTATGGTTCACATTCGGTCGACCTTCGGGCGACCTTCGGGTGACCTTCGGGCGACCTTCGGGAAAAACGGGGTAGTGAGGCGACAAGATAGCGGTAGTGAGGCAACAAGATAGCGGTAGTGAGGCGACAGGATAGCGGTAGTGAGGCGACAAGATAGCGGTAGGAGATGTGTGATGATGTGATTTAGAGTGCTTTGCATAAGAAAATGAATGTTAATCTTAAAAAAATAGTACTTTGTAAAGTGCTGAATTGTAAATAATTATGATTAATCTTAAAAAACGGTACTTTTTTCGTAATGCGCGTTATTGCCCGTATGCGTGAAAAGCAGTACCTTTGCGCCGTTTTTCGGCGCGACTGGTTATGGCTACGGTTTGCACGACCTGCTACCCAATTGGAATTTGCAAGGTAAAGTCCAGGACCGCAGCGCTCAAAGAAGAAAATTGGCAAACAAAGAATATAATGAGAAAGAAAGTAATCACATTGACAGCGTTATTCATGCTCTTTGCAGCAGGTACGCTGCAGGCACAGCAGTTGCCGGACCCTCATTTTGAGGACTGGTCTGCAGAGTTTAACAAAGACAAACAACTCAAAGACTGGCACGGAAGTAACGTGTCACAGATCGGATTGAAGTTTACGTTTATGTTCCAAGAGGCGGGACGTACGGGTTACTGCGCCTATGTACAGGACAAAGAAGTCGGTGCTCTTGGTATTACGGCAGTAGGTCCGGGTTACTTCAGCCTTGGAACGCCGTGGCAATATATGAACGGTTTGAGTGTCAAGTCGGCTACAGCTGGCACATATGGAGGAATCAAATGGCAGCATCGGCCTGACACCATGACCGTCTGGATTAAACGCTTGGGTCCGGCAACGGATCAGGAGGACTTCCACCTGTTGTATTATTCCTGGACGGGTACTGCCGAAGGTGCATCCTATAAGAACAAAGTGGGCAAATGCACGGAGGTAGCCAAAATCAACGAGGAGTCCGATATACGTATCGCGACCGACGGAAACGAGTGCTCGACCGTCACTGCCGGCAAGCAAGTGGCAGAAGGCTGGTATCGCGCACGCGCCAAATATGATAAATGGACAAAAATAAAAGTGCCTATTTACTACAAGTCCAACAATACACCGACGATGTGTAATGTTATTTTCTCAGCAGGTAACTATCCTGCTTTTCGTGCGAATGACGGTTTGTACGACGGCAACTGCCTGTACGTTGATGACGTGGAGTTGATTTACGCTTCGACTATCCAGAAGCTGCTGATAGGCGGTGTGGAGTGGAAAGGGTTCAATCCCAACACCTCTGCCGTTCAGACGTATAAGCTGCCGGAAAACGCGAAAGAGATTCCTGCTATCACCGCAATCCGCGGAGCCGGCTCGCTGAAGAATATCAAAGGTGAGACCGCCAAGTTTGCCGGACGTAAGTTAGAAGGCAAAGAGATATCGATTATACCGGGCACCATCAACGGTGCACCGACAATAATTGCCGTAGAGGCGGAAGACGGTTCTTCGTCTCATGTGTATAAGATTAAATTCGTAAAATAATAAGATATGAGAAAGATTTTTACCAAGTTAATGGCGTTAAGTCTGCTCTTTACCGCAGTGACGCTTCAAGCACAACAGTTGCCGGACCCGCACTTCGAGGACTGGTCCGATTCATTTAACGGCGATGCCCAGCCCAAGAGTTGGCACGGTTCTAACGTGGAGCAGGTCGGCTTCAAATTCACCTTCCTTTATCAGAAAGAAGGTCGCACAGGCTACTGCGCTTACGTAGCCGACAAAGAGGTCGGAGCACTCGGTATTACCGAAGTCGGACCGGGTTACTTCGGATTAGGTACCTCCTGGCAGAAGTTAGAGGGTATCAACACCAGCTCAGCTACTGCCGGTACATATGGCGGTATCAGTTTCAAGTATCGTCCGGACTCCATGGTAGTGTGGATTAAACGTACCGGTGATAACGCCACCAGCGAGGACTTCCACCTCCTGTTTTACTCGTGGACAGGTACTGCATCCGGTACGGATTATAAAAACAAAGCCGGCAAATGTACCTCCGTTTCAATGACCGACGAGGAGTCCGATATACGTATTGCCTTGGACGGAAACGAATGTACAACGACAACTCCGGGTACACAGATCGCAGAAGGCTGGTACCGTGCACGTGCCAAATACAATAACTGGACGCGCGTGTCCGTTCCTATTTATTATATGAGCGATGCTACACCGAGCAAATGTAACGTTATCTTCTCCGCCGGTAACTATCCTAACTTCCGCGCAAACAGCGGTCTTTATGCCGGTAACGGACTATACGTCGATGACGTTGAACTCATCTACTCCAACAAGATTCAGAAGATTTACTTCGATAACGTGGCGTGGAACGGCTTCGACCCCAATAGCAGCGAAGAACAAGTCTATTCGCTCGGTAGCGACGCAACCGAAATACCAAATATCGTAGCTAAACGAGGTGTCGGCTCCCTGACCAATACCAAAAGCAAAACCGTTGCTTTCTCCGGACGCAGCTTGACCTCAAGCGAAATGACTATCAATAAAGGTAAATTAGGCGAAGTGACAACGATTACCGTTAAAGATATCAACGGCAACAGCCGCGTATATAAAATCCGTTTCGTCAAGGAAGCCTCCAAGAACACCAAGTTGGCAGGTATCAGCGTTAACGGAGAGGCAATCGCCAACTTCAGCCCCAATACCTTCGATTATACCTACGAACTCCCTTACGGCACCAAGAACGCTCCTGTCGTAACCGTAGAGAAACAAGAGGACGGCCAGACTGTCGAGATTACCCAGGCTGCTTCCGTAACAGGCAAAGCTACCGTTAAGGTTACAGCTGCCAATCCTTCGTTTACCACTACCTATACCATCACCTTCAAGGTAGCCCAACTGAAGGATAACACCCTGAAGGATATCCTTATTAACGGCGAGAGCCTGCCGGGCTTCGTTCCTTCACAGACTATTTACAAGGTTGCCCTGCCGCTCTCCACAACGACAGTGCCGGAGATTACTCCCGTATCAGCTTACGAGGCAGGAGCACAGACAATTGTCGTCAATAAACCCGGACAAATAGATGGAGGCAAAGCAACGATTGAAGTTACCACTCCCGGTAACCCCGTTCCAAAGGTCTATACGCTGAACTTCAAGTTGGAGGCTTCTTCCTACACGAAGCTCAAAGCCTTGCACATGATGGCTCCCGTTGACCCGACAGATCCCGAGTCGAACGTAATTGATTATATTGAGAACTTCAATCCGGATAACCAGACCTACTACGTTATCCTTCCGATGGGAACAAGCGAACTGCCCGAGGTGACCTACGAGGTCGGCGAACAATCCCAGAACGTAACTATCCAATACGGCGGCTTGGACGGAACGACCAACGTCATCGTTAAAGCCGGTAACGGCGCGCAGATGGCTTACAGTATATTGGTTTCTACCCTTAAGTCCGATGTAGCTACACTCAAGAACATTATCGTAGAAGGCAACGGCGAACTCAGCCCCGCCTTCTCTCCGAACATATTTAAATATACCTATAGCCTTGAAGACCGCTCACAGGGTCTGCCAACTATTACTTGGGAACCCGGTGACAAATTCCAGACAGTGGAAATCGTTAAAGGAGACCTCAACGAGACAACCCGTATTAACGTAACCGCCGGTGACGGAAGTACCAAGACCTACCAAATCTTTATCGAGGTAGCCAAGTCCAATATCTCCTATCTGAACTCCATCAAAGTAGGCGGAAAAGAGATTGCCGGTTGGAATAAAGACGTATTGGAATACACTGTAACGCTGGAGAAAGACGAAGCCTTCCCCGTTGTCGAATACGTAAAGGCTGAGGACGTGCAAATCGTGAACGAGCGCCGAATCTCTGCCGCCCCGGGTGACTATAAACTCACGGTTATCGCTGAGAACGGTGAGAAACGCACCTATACGATTCACTTCCGCCTGAATCTGTCAGATGACGCTACCTTAGCGGGCATGAAACTAAACGGCGCTGTGTGGGATGAGTTCAGCCCGACTAAGTACGAATACACCCTTATTCTGCCTCCGGGAAGCGCTACTCCTAAGTTCGAAGCCATTGCGCGCAGCGGACAAACAGTCGTGCCTTCCAAAGCAAACGGTGTCTATACCTACGCCGTAACGGCTGAGGATAAGATATCCTATCAGGAGTATAAGATTACGGTCTTTATCCAAAAGTCCGAGAACGCCTATCTGGACAGTATTACCGTAAACGGCAAACTGATTGAGGGCTGGAATAAAGAGAAATTGGAATATACCTACGTTTACGACGGTGTTCTTCCGACCGTATTGGCATATAAGGCGAACGAGGCTCAACAGGTATCAATGACGATGCCGGTAGGCGCCGGTACCGCTACTATCGTTGTCGTGCCCGACGCTAATTCCGACGAGTCGAACGTGTATAAGATTGAATTTAAGAAAGCCTCTGACGCATCGCTGTACCTCGACGCTATTTACGTTGACGGTAAGTTAATAAGCGGCTGGAACGCTGAAACCACAGAGTACGCGGTTACCTATACCCAGGATATGCCCGTTATTACGTTTGACAGCAAGGAAGGCCAGAATGTAACCAAGTTAGAGAATAATAACAAGGTCGTTCTTATTGTTGACATTGACGGCGAGACAACCCAATATGTTATCAACCTTACGAAAAAAGTAAGCGATAACGCCCTGTTGGCTGGTCTCTACTTGGACGGCACCCTGATAGCAGACTGGAACGCAAACGTGCATGACTACACGAAAGAGCTGGGAGCCGGTGAAAAAGAGCCGGTTATCACTTGGCAAAAGGCTGAGAAAGAACAAACAGTTGTCTTTGGTCAGCAAGACGCCGGCGTATATCAGATCGTTGTCCTCTCTGCAAGTAAAGGTAACACCGCAACCTATACCGTTACGATGGAAACGCAGAAGTACAATGACGCTACGTTGACCGATATTATGCTGGACGGCGTAAGTATCATTGATGGCTTTGTAGATGACAAGTACGATGGCGGTTCTGTTTCGGACGGTGCTATCCTGCCGACTGTCACTTACGTGAAGAAAGAAGGGCAGAACGTATTATTAAGTGATGTCAGCGCAACGCAACAACGTATCTTGGTCGTAGCCGAGAGTGGCGCTAAGAAAGAATATATCATCAACTACACGCTGACCAACGGTGATGACGTGCAGCTGAGCGGTATCTTGGTGGACGGTGTGGCTATCAAGGGCTTTGATCCTGCCGTAAGCGAGTACACCGTTAAGCTCGACGAGCGCACGGCACAAGTACCCGCTATCACTCCCCAAAGTAATATCGTGGGACAGACCTATATTATTACGTACGGGCGCGTGAACGAGAATACGACTATTAAAGTCATCTCCAAAGATAAATCGCAAACCGGCTTATATACGGTTAAGTTCGAGGTACGGCCGCTGACAAATACCGGCTTGGCTGAACTGAAAGTCGTTAATGATATATACGACGAGACTTTGGATGCCAACAAACTTGAGCACACGTTTGTATATGACCCGTCAGCAGGTCTGCCTACTGTACAATACACAGCCGCTGAGCCTGAGCAACGCGTCGAATACACGCGTCTCCGCGGTGGCGATACTGAGATTAAGGTTATTGCTCAATCCGGTCAGTATCAGACCTATAAGATTCACTTCACCACGGTTAAACCTGCCGTTGATAATGTACTGAAATCGCTGACGGTGAATAACGAGGTGAAAGACCTGACTGCCGGTGACGTAATCAATGTTACTCTGCCGTTCGGTACTACTACTTTGCCGATTGAGTATGAGAAGAACTTTGATGAGCAGACCGTTATCGTTTATAACGGCGGCGTTACCAAACCGACCAAACTCATTGTCTGCGCTAACCATCCGGATGTGGCTGACAAGGTTTATACCATCAATCCGACAGTAGAGAGATACTCCATGACTGGTAAGTTGACTGACTTGCAGTTCAAGGGCGCTACTGTTCCAAACTTCCAGCCGGATGTATATAACTACGTGGTTAATGTAACGGCTCAGCCTGCTGTAGGTGACTTTGTAGGTACAGCGTTTGAAGGCGCAACCGTTACCAAATCCCCTTTGGACAAGAAATATAAGAAGATTACGCTGACCGTTGCCGGTGGCGAAGTTTATACCGTAAGTTGGTTCTACACGAACTATGCGCCTCCGTTTGACTTTGAGTGGGTAAATACTGATCCTGCTTATGGCCATACATCAAATCTTACGGGTTCCAAGATTACTGCAAGTTCTTCAACTTCTTCGGCAGGAACAAAACCTAATGGGTGGAAAGTGCCAGGGGACTATTCTACGGGTTTGGACTATAGTGTCCCTGTTGTAGGTGATTTTACCTATCAAACTGGTCTAGAGGTAATCGAAACAGGAGAAGGGGCTTTGTTGTCCACATGTCGAAGCAGTAGCATGAACGGTTCAATGCCGGGTGTGATGACTACTGGTGAACTTACTCTTAAATGGGGAATTAATGGAGGTTCCTCCTTAACTACCAGTGAAGAGGCTAATTTGGGATTTGAATTTAAAAATACGCCAGAGCAATTCGCTTTCGACTATAATCCTCGTGCTACAAAAGGAGGTATCTCAAATTGGGATGCATGGATCATTATTTCTGATGGCACGAATAAAAATAAACAATCATTTAGAGGTAATTATAATACTCTTAAGAAGTGGGGAACTGCAACGATGAATTTGAATCTTAGTTCTATTGGAAATGTTTCAAGAGCAAATATCTTGATTTGCTCATCTGAAATTAGTGGAACAAGTCTTGATTGTTATGGAGGTGGTACTTCGAAAACGACTGCATTACTTATTCAAAATCTACGTTTCCTTTATAACTCACTTGTATCTTCCGCAAAGATTAACGGCAAGGCTGCGACGGTGAATAATACGGCGAAGACTATTTCCATTACTTTAGACCAAGAGGACGTAGTTGCCGATCCGCAGATTACAGTTGTTGGTCAAGTAACAGACCAAGAGCAAGTAATGACTTGGGGCGAGGAGAAGTTAGTGGGCGACAATATGGTTCGTACAGGTACACTCCGTAACTACGGTGAGGACCACTCCTATACGGATTATGCCGTTACCGTAACTCGTCCGGCTGTAACGATTGCTACGCTCAAGAGCGTTAAGTGGGGTAGTGAGACTGTCACCTTTGTGAACAATAAGTGCGAGCTTGAAAAATTAGCCCCGATTGTAGCAATGCCGGCTACGGTAACCATTGAGCCGAATAGCGTTCACCAAGATGTAGCCGTATCTCACCGCAACGACAGTGTGATTATCGTCGTTACTCCGGAGAAAGGTGAAGCACAGACCTATGTCATCTGCTACAAGGAGTCCGCAACAACAGACGCGACAATCTCTCTGACCACATCTTCCACATTGACACCTGCGTTCAGTGCCGACAGAGAGAAATACACCGTAGTTACGATGCCGCAAGACCTGAAGATTATCAATAGAGACCTGTATCAGACCGTCGTTA
>CAMOJP010000035.1 GCA_946617165.1 uncultured Bacteroidales bacterium | reverse complement strand
ATCATCTTTTGCTTAAAAATTAACTTTTTTATCATTTTTTTAATATAGTTCGTCCTTTTTTCGTGTTTTTTTCGTCTTTTTTTCGAGTTCTTTTCGAGTTTTTTTCGTCTTTTTTTCGAGTTTAGCGGGAAAGGAGGGGAGTCGAGAGTCGAGAGAATGCCGCACATAGCTATGCGGCGCGTAGACGCTAACAACGGCGGAATACCGCCGGAAACAGAACAAAGAAAAGCGGAAATAGGCAGGAATATGCCGGAATAGGCAGAAATAGGCAGAAATAGGCAGGAATAGGCAGGAATAGGCAGGAATAGGCAGGAATAAGCAGAAACAGGCAGGAATAAGCGGAAATAAGCAGAAACAGGCAGGAATAGGCAGAAATAGGCAGGAATATGCCGGAATAAGCAGAAATAGGCAACACGACGGGTAGGGAAACCGACATCCGATGTCAGAAAACAACGCGGGGCTAAAGACCTGCGAAGCTAACGAAGTAGAGAGTCGAAAGGTGCCTACGGGCACTCCGATAAATGTCGAAAGTCAAAAGGTGCCTACAGGCACTCGGATAAATGTCGAAAGCCAAAGGGATGCCGGGGAGGTAAAATACAGAATATTTATAAGTAAAAACGCTATCAAGTTGCAAAAAACCTGCAATAAATTTGCATATATACAAAAAAAGCAGTAATTTTGCGGGCTTTTTATGGAGTATCGATATTTAAATAGGATAGACAGTCCGGCGGACTTGAAGACGTTACCCTTGGAAGTATTGCCGGATGTGTGTGCAGAGTTGCGTGATTTCATCATCAATGAGTTGAGTCATAACCCTGGTCATTTAGCGTCGTCATTAGGGACGATTGAGTTGACGGTTGCATTACATTATGTATTCGACACGCCGTCAGATAAGTTGGTATGGGATGTAGGTCATCAGGCTTATGCTCATAAGATACTGACAGGTCGGCGTGACCGTTTTCATACGAACAGGCAGTTCAAGGGTTTGGCTCCCTTCCCGAGTCCTATGGAGAGTGAATATGATGCCTTTATAGCCGGTCACGCGAGCAATAGTATTTCCGCCGCGTTAGGCATCGAGTGCGCCGGGATAAAGGATGAAAGGTTTAAGGGTGAGAGTTCAAAGGGTGAGAGGAAGAGGAAAGTGGTGGCTATTATCGGCGACGGAGCGATGACGGGCGGATTAGCGTTCGAGGGTTTGAACAACACGTCAATGGATAAGAACGACCTGCTCATAATCCTTAATGACAACAACATGGCCATAGACCCTATACGAGGCGGTTTTACCCAGTATCTGGTAGATATAACGACCAGTAAGCGCTATAACAAATGGCGTTGGAAGATGTACCAGTTATTAGTGAAGCTTCATCTATTAGACGAGCAGAAGACGAACCGTATGCGTCGTTTCACGAATAACCTCAAGACGATACTGACCCGTCAGCCTCATAACATATTCCAGGGTCTAAATATCCGTTATTTTGGTCCTGCCGACGGTCATAGTGTGACCGACCTTGTCCGTATATTGCGGGAAATAAAGGATTTCCGCGGTCCGAAAGTGCTGCATATCATTACGAAGAAAGGCAAGGGCTACGGTCCTGCGGAGAACGATGTGACGACATGGCATGCTCCGGGGGAGTTCAATGTCACTACCGGCGAGCGCCGTAGTGACATAGTCGAAAGTCGAAAGTCGAAAGTCGAAGGCATTCCTCCGTTATGGCAGGAGGTATTTGGTGAGACGCTGTTAGAGTTAGCTCGTGAGGATAGTCGTATAGTAGGAGTAACTCCTGCGATGCCGAGCGGCTGCTCAATGACGATAATGCAGAAAGAGTATCCCGAGCGCGTCTATGATGTCGGTATAGCTGAAGGTCATGCTGTGACCTTTTCGGCGGGCATGGCGAGCCAGGGTGTAGTGCCGTTCTGTAATATCTACTCCTCCTTTATGCAGCGTGCGTATGACAATATCATTCACGACGTAGCATTGCCCAACTTACACGTGATACTATGTATCGACCGTGCGGGGATAGTAGGCAACGATGGTGCGACACACCATGGGTTGTTTGATTTAGCGTATCTGCGTCCTATACCGAACCTGACTATCGGAGCGCCTATGACAGGCGACGACCTGCGGGATATGATGCGTATGGCCGTTCATATGGATGGCCCCGTAGCAATCAGATACCCGAGGGGACGGGTAGCGGAGAGCGGTTACGGGAGTAAAGAGTTAAAGAGTGAGAGTTTAGAGGTTGGCAAGGGTGTTTGTCTGCGTGAGGGGACGGAAGTGGCAATACTGAGTATAGGCGCTATAGGTAATACCGTTTCAGACGCTATTGGGTTAGTCGAAAGTCAAAAGGTGCCTACGGGCACTCCGATAAATGTCGAAAGCATTGCGCATTACGATATGCGGTGGCTTAAGCCTATTGACACGAATATCTTAGACTATGTAGGCACACATTTCAAGAAAGTGATTACCGTAGAAGACGGTGTGATAAGCGGCGGTTTAGGAAGTGCCGTTTTGGAGTACTTTGCCGACAAGGGCTATACACCTCACGTCCAACGGTTAGGTATCAATAATCAGTTTGTAGAACACGGCAGCACGAAAGAGTTATATCACATGCTGCACTTAGATATAGAAGGTATATGCGAATCATTATTGCAGGCGCTGGAGAAGTAGGTACGCACTTGGCAAAGCTGCTCTCTCGCGAAAACATGGAAATCAGTTTGATGGACGAACGCGCTGAGCGTTTAGGCGATTTGGATGCCGATTACGACCTGCTCACCAAAGTAGGAAGTCCCACTTCTATCCGCGACCTGAAGGAGATAGGCGTCAAAGACTGCGACCTGTTCATCGCCGTTACTCCGCATGAGACGGAGAACATGACCGCATGTCTCATGGCGAACCAGTTAGGAGCCAAAAAGACGTTAGCCCGGATAGACAACTACGAGTACCTTCTGCCGGAGAACAAACAGTTCTTCGAGACCATGGGTTTGAACCACCTCATCTACCCTGAGGTGCTTGCGGCGAACGAGATAGTGGAGTCGCTGAAGACGAACTGGCTTCGTTATCACATCAGTTTATGCGATGGCGCACTGGAGCTGTGTGTAGTCAAAGTGCGTAAGAACGCCGAAGCCGTTGGCAAAGCTTTCAGTTCCGGCTATTATAGTCACGGTCGCTACCGCATAGTAGCCATCAAACGCGATAACGAGACGCTGATTCCTTCCGCAACCGACGAAGTACAAGCCAACGATATGGCGTATATTGTTTGTACCCACGAGAACATCGACTTCATGCGTGAACAGTTAGGCAAGACCGAGCGCGAGATACAAACCATCATCTTCTACGGCGGCAGTCGTATAGCGCAGAAAGCCGTACAGAATCTGCCGGACGACAAGAACATCAAAATCATCGAATCAGACAAAGATATTTGCTACGCTTTGAGCCAGAAAGTGAACAATGCCCTGATTATCAATGCAGACGGCTCTGATATGGATACGCTTCGCGAGGAAGGCATTCAAGACGCTGATGCCTTTGTAGCAGTAACCGACAGCAGCGAGGCGAATATCTTTGCATGCCTGGCAGCCCAACGTTTCGGGGTCCATAAGACGATAGCGGAGGTAGAGAACATCGACTATATCCAGATGGCAGAGGGATTGGACGTAGGAACTGTACTGAATAAGAAGACGATAGCGGCTTCTTATATCTACCAACTGCTGCTCAACGCCTCTGTGCTCAATGTGCGCAATCTGACTTCAGCAGACGCTCAGATAGTGGAGTTCAAGGCCGAAGAGAAATCTCGCATCACCCGCGGACTGATAAGGGACATGCGTTTACCAGAAGACAGCACGATAGCCGGTATCGTCCGCGCCGGAGAAGGTATTCTTGTCAATGGTGACACGCAAATTCTGCCCGGTGACAAAGTGGTGGTATTCTGTAAGAGCCACGTAATACGCAAACTTGAACGTTTCTTTAAAGAATGATACGACAATTCAACACACGGTTAGTCTTCAAGACGATGGGCGCCCTGTTGGTGATAGAGTCCGTCTTCATGATGATAGCCACCGCTGTATCTTTTTTCTACGGTGATCCAGACGATGGTGCATTTCTGGTATCCACAGTACTCACGCTGTTAGGCGGATTGATAGGGATCGGCATCGGTCATAATGCCAGTTCGCATGTAGGAGAACGTGAGGGTTACGTGATAGTAGCCTTAGTGTGGGTGGTGTTTTCGGCTTTCGGCTTGCTCCCCTACTGGTTGAGCGGTCAGATTCCCTCTTTCTCTGACGCTTGGTTTGAGACTATGTCTGGTTTTACGACGACCGGTGCCACCATATTGGACGACATAGAAGTACTGAGTCACGGTGCGCTTTTCTGGCGGTCAATGACGCAGTGGTTAGGCGGTTTAGGTATTATTGTACTGAGCGTTGCCCTTCTTCCTATGTTCGGTTTAGGAGGTATGCAGCTCTACGCCGCAGAGATGAACGGTATCAGTTACGAGAAGCTTAGCCCCCGTATTGCTGACACCGCCAAATCGCTATGGATAACATATATTCTGCTGACGCTATTGGAGACCGGTCTGCTATGGTTAGAAGGTGTTCCGCTCTTCGACAGCATATGCCACTCGTTCAGCACAGTCTCCTCGGGCGGGTTCTCGACCAAGAATCTGAGTATTGCTTTCTACGCGAGCCCGCTGATAGAATACACAGTAGCTTTATTCATGCTGTTAGCCGGTGTTAATTTCGGTCTGATAATTCTGCTCTTCCGCGGTCGCCCCGGACGTTTGTGGCACGACGAAGAGACGAGATGGTATATCGGTGCCGTGACAGTAGTGACGTTGGTGCTGACGGTCGGACTGATGGTACAATGGTTCATCGATAATGTGGTATGTACGACTCCTGAGTTCTTCCACCATTTGGAGATAGCCTTCCGTGAAGGTCTGTTCACCACCATAGCTACCATGACGAGTACCGGCTTCGCTGTAGCGGACTATATGACATGGCCTCCGTTCCTATGGGTGATGGTGTTCTTCCTTATGTTCACCGGCGCCTCGTCTGGCAGCACGTCCGGAGGAATGAAATGGGTACGTATCCTGATTTTTGTGAAGAGCGGTTTTGCGGAGTTCAAGCGCCGTATCCACCCGAATGCTATCGTACCTGTCAAACTAAACGGCAAACCTATTAGTCAGCAGACTACAAATAATGTGATGGCCTTTTTGCAGTTCTACCTAATGATTCTAATCGCCTCCGTTCTACTTTTCTGCGGCACGGGAGTCGATTTTGACGAATCTATCGGTGCTGCCGTATCCGCGTTGGGTAACATTGGACCGAGTATCGGTCAATACGGTCCTGCCGGTACGTACGCCCTCTTCCCTACTACCGCTAAATGGGTCATGACATTCGTCATGCTCATCGGACGTTTAGAGATATTTACAGTTCTGCTGTTGTTCACTAAAGCCCTCTGGAAAAAATAATGCGAGCAATGCGTCCGAGACATATTCTGCTATTTATCTTATGCTGTTTTGTGCTAATAGGCGCGCTGGTTGTTTTTGGGAACCTGCACCGCCCGCTTATAGGTGATTTGCGCTGTCCGGAACTGACGCTGTGGAAGAGTGGAGAGTGGAGAAAGGAGAGTCAAGAGCCGAGAGAGGATAGTGAAGATATAACGGCTCCGATGGAGTTGGCAGACAGCACAGGTCTGGCAGAAGAGTTGGAAATGGAGCGTAGTCAGACAACAGACAGTTTACGGCATGCGACAAGCGCGACTCAAGCGGTTACGCCTCCAATAAGCGAGGGCAGACAGCGTACGGCGCTGGATTTGTTTGTTGCCGGTTTGCAGGAAGCGGGAACGCGTCAAGTACGCGTAGTGCATTACGGGGACTCACAAATAGAAGAAGACCGTATTACCTCTACCCTGCGTAGCCATCTGCAAGCGCAATACGGCGGACGCGGACCGGGTCTGTTACCGTTAGTCCAGACTATTCCGACCCGCACCGTAATCCAAACGCTCCTCGTCAACGGGCAACGCGTCACCTCCAAGAACGGTCCGAAACGATGGTTTGTCTATGGTCCGAAAGCCCAACAACGTGACAGCAGCGACAGTTACGGCGTTATGGGACAAGTAGCAGTATTAGACTCGCTATGCGACAGCGTAACTGTACATATCGAGCCGTACGGCAAACTGACAAATGCCAATTACTTCAGCCAGATACGCGTCTTTGCCTCAGACAATATCTTAGTCAACGGCTCCACGCAACACCAAGGTGCATTACGCGACACCCTCACCCGTTTGGACATCGACCTGAGCGGCACGGGCGAAGTATATGGTTTATCGCTGGAGTCGCCCACGGGTGTAATCGTAGATAATATCCCTATGCGAGGCGGCTCGGGAAACGTCTTTACCAAGATGAACCGTAAACAACTAAGCGATTTCTACGCCGAGACAAATACACGGCTTATCATCCTTCAGTTCGGCGGTAACGTCATGCCCTGGGCAAATACGGAAGAGCGCGTACGCAGTTACGCTCACTCCATGCGGAGGCAGATTCGCTACCTGCGTGAGTGTGCACCCGACGCCAGTATCCTGTTCATCGGCCCGTCCGATATGCTGACGGTAGTAGATGGCGAGAAAACGAGTTATCCGACGATAGCCTATATGGACCAACAACTCGCTCGTATCGCCGCTTCGGAAGGTATTGCCTACTGGAGTCTGTTCCAGTCCATGGGAGGTGCAGGAAGTATGCAACAGTGGCAAGACAAAGGACTCGCGTCCTCAGACGGTGTGCATTTCTACCGCTCGGGAGCTAACAAAGCCGGCGAACTGCTGTGGTCCTGGCTCAAACGTAAAATAGAAGAACAATGACAGAGACGCTACGAAATATCTTCCTATACGACCCGACCCACCCGCTGCTCTTTACGCAGTTCTACTTCTGGGCGTTCTTCGGCATCGTATATGCTCTGTTCGCTCTAATCGTAGAAAGCAACGCCAAACTGCATATGCGGAATGTGTTCCTCATGGCAGTGAGTTGGTTTTTCTATTACAAGACGAGTGGCATCTTTCTGCTCATATTGGCTTTCGTCACGCTGTCGGACTGGCTTATAGCCAAACTGATATACAAATACCGCGACACGTGGAAGAGCAAGTTATGGCTTATCGTAAGCGTTGTGATAGACTTAGGACTATTAGCTTATTTCAAATACGCCTACTTCTTTACGAACATGATTAACGACCTATTCGGTTGGTCGCTTCAGGTGTTCGATATCTTTGCGTATATCGGAAACGGTTTTAGTGAATCCGGTCGCTTTCTGGTCGATACGATTATTCTGCCGGTAGGTATATCGTTCTATATTTTCCAAGTCATTTCCTACACCGCCGATATCTACCACGGACGTATCCAACCTGTGAGGAACCTGCTGGACTTCGGCTTCTACGTATCGTTCTTCCCGCAGTTAGTGGCAGGACCGATTGTTCGCGCCAGTGAGTTCGTGCCGCAGTTATACAAGCCCTACCACCTCAGTCGCAGGCACTTCGGTATGGCAATATTCTGGATTCTCAACGGTTTGGCAAAGAAGATTATTCTGAGCGATTATTTGGCAGTAAACCTTATTGACCGAGTGTTCGACAATCCGCTTCTGTTCTCCGGCTTTGAGAATCTGTTTGCTCTGTTCGGGTACTCGCTGCAGGTCTATGCCGATTTCTCAGGCTACACCGATATAGCTATAGGATTAGCCTTGCTGATGGGATTTTATCTGCCCAAGAACTTCAACTCGCCATACAAGTCGCAGAATCCTCAGGAGTTCTGGCACCGCTGGCATATGTCGCTCAGCCGCTGGCTCAAGACGTATCTCTATATTCCTCTTGGCGGCAACCGCAACGCCACGTTCGGCACGTATTTCTGGATAGCCCTTATCGCCCTAATCGCTTTAGTGCTGACCGGTTCGTGGATAGGGGCTGTCATTATCGCCGCCATAGGTATCATAGTCGCTGTTGTAGCCCTCAAAGTGCCGTCACACCGGAAACTACTATATGCCAACCTGAACTCGTTTATCGTGATGCTGTTAGGCGGATTATGGCACGGAGCGAGCTGGAACTTCATGATATGGGGCGGCCTGAACGGTATCGGGATGATAGTCAACAAGTTCTGGCGCGTGATGAACTGGCATATACGTGTACTGCTGATGATGCTTGTCACCGCCGGTCTGTACGGAGCCGATATCGTTTGGAATCTACCGGTACTTCATGTGTTTAAGATTTGGTCAGCCATCGTGTGCGCCGGCACGGTCGTCCGCTATATCGTTTGGCTCATTCGCCGTAACGACAACCAGACCTGGCTCGCCATGGTGTGGAACGTGATTCAGACCTTCACGTTTATCACTTTCACTCGCCTCTTCTTCCGATCCAGTTCCAATCTGGACCCTGCAACAGCCAACCAAGTGGCTTGGGAGACTGCCAAGAACATGATGAACCAGATAGGCGGCGCATGGGACAATAGTATTATTCTGCCGTTTATCTGGGAGTATCGCTATGTGGTGACACTCTTTATCTTAGGAATGGTAATCCACTGGCTGCCGACGAAGTTCAAGCAGTGGTATCGTATTAACTTTGCGCTGATGCCATTGTGGCTGATGGTTCTTGTAGTCGTGGTGGCATTCGTCATTATCTACCAGTTCATCACAGCGGATATGCAACCATTTATTTACTTCCAATTCTAATCGGTATCGGTATGCAACTAATAGGTCTGACAGGCGGTATAGGAAGTGGCAAGTCCACAATTGCACGGGAAATCATATCACGTGGTTACCCTGTTTACGACACCGACCGCGAGGCCAAGCGTATCATTATTCATAATCCGGCAGTGCGCTCGCAAGTGGAAACTATTTTCGGCAGCGACGTATTTGACGGCGACCAGTATCTCACGGAACGTGTAGCAGCACAGGTGTTTGCGGACAATACTCTCTTAGCCAAGTTAGATGCGGTCGTACACCCTGCTGTAGCGTTCGACTTGCATCACTGGGCAAAAGAACAGAGTAAGACCTGTTTTGTTGAATCCGCCATTCTGTTCAGCAGCGGACTGAACAAGCTGTGCAACAAGACCGTTTGGATAGATGCGCCGGAAGAACTGCGAATTGCGCGTACGATAGCTCGGGACCACAGTGATATAAATAAGGTACGCGCGCGTATTAGGGCCCAGCATGACGACAGTGCCTCAGCCGATATTATTCTTACGAACGACGGCACAAAAAAAGTCGCCCAACTTGTGGACGACCTTTTTCTTCACATCGATTGACGATTACTTTTTCGCTTTATCGCAAATAGCTTTGAACGCTTTAGGCTGGTTCATAGCGAGGTCAGCAAGGACCTTGCGGTTGATTTCGATACCAGCTTTCTTCAAAGCTCCCATCAACTGGCTGTAGCTCAGTCCTTCGAGACGAGCAGCAGCGTTGATACGTTGGATCCACAAAGCGCGGAAGTTACGTTTTTTGTTTTTACGATCGCGATAAGCGTACTGGAGACCTTTCTCCCATGTGTTTTTGGCGACTGTCCATACATTAGCACGGCCACCAAAGTTACCTCTTGTGAGGCTCATAATCTTCTTACGACGTGCGCGAGAAGCAACATGATTTACTGATCTTGGCATAGTTCTGTAAATTTTTGGTGGTTAATACTTAGCGGAGTAACAGCATTT
The DNA here is from genome assembly GCA_946617165.1 of uncultured Bacteroidales bacterium. Classification (GTDB taxonomy): domain Bacteria; phylum Bacteroidota; class Bacteroidia; order Bacteroidales; family Paludibacteraceae; genus Colicola. Next base: position 9,072 of record CAMOJP010000035.1, on the reverse strand, counting down.
CGCGGAGACTGCGCATGTTTGTCTGATCGACCAAAGCAGCATGGGTCAAATTACGTTTTTGCTTTTTGGTCTTCTTAGTCAGAATGTGACTTTTGTAAGCGTGTTTACGCTTAACTTTACCTGTTCCGGTAAGCGTGAAACGCTTTTTTGCACCGGAATTAGTTTTTACCTTTGGCATTTTATATAAAAATTAATAGTTAATATTACGTCCGGCAGGCAGCACATAAACTAAGGTAGGCCTCCGGGCTTTCTTTTCTGTAACTTATATTTGCGTTCTTATCCTTTTTTAGGAGCGAGCATCATAATCATGCGTTTGCCCTCCAATTTAGGCATCGCTTCGGGTTTACCGAACTCCTCCAAGTCATTGGCGAACCGTGCAAGCAATAACTCGCCTTGCTCTTTGAAGACGATGGAGCGTCCGCGGAAGAACACATAAGCTTTCACTTTATTTCCTTCTTTGAGGAACTCCTGGGCATGGCGCAGTTTGAAGTTATAGTCATGGTCGTCTGTTTGCGGTCCGAAACGGATTTCCTTGACCTCAATCTTCTTGGAGTTCTGCTTTTGCTCTTTTTCCTTGCGCTTTTTCTGGTATAGGAATTTCTGATAGTCAATCACTCGGCAAACTGGCGGAACGGCATTTGGAGATATCTCCACCAAATCCAGATTCTGTTCATCAGCAATACGTATCGCCTCTTTGAATGAGTAAATACCTTGCTCAATATTATCACCGACGAGTCTTACCTCGTTCACGCCGCGGATGGCGTCATTGATGCGGTTAGGCATCTCTTTTTCTACTCGACCGCGATTGTTCGGTCTAACAGGTTGTGTTGCTATAGTTGTGTCCTCCTATATTTAAAAAAGTGCGCAAAATTACAATAATTTATTGAATCACCAAAATATTTTCTAAAAAAAATTATTTTTCTGCATAATTATTTGTGTGTTTACAAAAAAAAGAGTACCTTTGCCGCCGAAATTGAAAAACATGCACTTACTGCCGAATCTAATAACCATAAAAATCATATGAATATGAAAGTACAACACTTATTTTTAGCAATTGCTGCAACAGCAATGTTATTGACCGCTTGTGAAGAGAAACAAGTTTTGCCGGGTGACAACACGAACAACCAAGGCGCGCTCGTTGTGCCCGCTCCTACTCCCGACCCGAAGGGATTTGTAGTTCCCGAAGGAGCTATCAACGTGTATGAAGCTGTGGAAATAGCTAAATCTCTCAAGTTTGGCGAAGTAACGGAAAAACGCTATCTCATAAAAGGTTACCTGACCAGTTTCAACCGCGGAGAGTCCTTCAAGACAGATTTTCCGACCTATGGTAACGACTTGTTCTACATCTCCGCTGTGCAACCATCTGACGAGCAACCGATTCATAATTTCTACGCTTACCGTGCTTTAGGCAAATACGGAGCCAAGTTCCCTGACCTGGACTGTCTGAAAGAGGGTGACTTCGTGGTAATCAGCTGTCTCATCACCAATTACAACGGTGTTTTCGAGTCATCGGGTAACTGCTTCGTTATGGCGTCCACCAACGAGCACTTCAACCAAGTCTTCCCCACCCTCGAACCGATTGTTACAAAAGAAGGAGAGATTGATGTTACGGAAGCTGACGCTGTTCGAGCTACCGTACCGGAAGGCAAGACATCTGACGAGTATTACGATATTCGTGGCTATGTCGTTAGTATTGACTATACAAAAACAGATACAGTTAACTGGGGTAAAGACCCTGAAAAACCAGACACTTACACCTTTAACATGACGGATGGAAAGAGCAGTGCTACTGCATTTAAAATCTATTATAAAACCGATGGTCAAAGTTTCGTGGATCCTAAACAAGTAAAACTGTGGGACGAAGTTGTGCTTCACAGTAAAATCCAGAACTACTACGGCACTTGCGAGCCTGCCTACGGTTGGATGACAGAATCGTCCAACCCGGACTTCTAATGAACTAAACAAATTATTAACATAAACAATGGCAACATTACAAAAAATCAGAAACCATGGTGTGCTCCTGCTTGTGATAGTAGGTGCGGCTATGTTAGCATTTATTTTGGGTGACTTCCTTAATTCAGGAAGCAGTTTCTTCAACCGCAGCCGAGAGAACGTAGGTACTATCGCCGGACACGACGTACATTATACCGAATACGAAGCGGCTAAAGACCAATTGACCGATGTATATAAGATTGAGACCGGTCGTAGTGATTTTGACGAAGAGATTTCAGCACAAATCCGCAGTCAGGTTTGGCAAATGATGCTGATGGACTATTCCCTGCGTGCAGAAGGCAAGAAAATCGGTCTGGACGTTACGAAAGACGAGCTCAGCCAACTGTGTATCGGTGAACATCCGCACGAGTTGATTACTTCTCGTCGCGCATTCTACGACGAGACAGGACGATTCAGCAGAGACAATCTCGTTCGTTTTCTCGCTTCGTTAGAGCAAGAGACCGACAACCAAGAGCAAGCTGCCAATCTCAAACAAGCCAAGTCTTATTGGCTCTATTGGGAGAATGCAGTACGTCTGACCTATATGCAGGAGAAATACATCACCTTACTCCAGAGTCTGGTCAAGGCTAACTCGTTAGAGGCTCGTTTCGCTTTTGACTCACGCCAACAGACAACCGGTATCCAATACGTGATGCAGAACACTTTTGCAGTGGCTGATTCCCTTGTCAAAGTAACCAATCGCGACCTCAAGAAGCTCTACGACGAGCGCAAACCTCTCTATAAACAGACGCCTAACCGCGCTATCGCTTACGTAGCGTTTGATGTTAAGCCTTCCGAGACCGACTACGAGGCAGCAGACAAACTGATGAAACAACTCGAGCAGGAACTCAAGACTACTGATGACGTAGCGCTTGTCGTTAACACCAATTCCGATATCATGTACGACGGACGCGACTACTCCGCTGCTACTATCCCTGCTGAATATAAGGACTTTGCGTTTGCCAAAGGAGCCAAAGCAGGTGATGTATCTGTCCTCAGTTTCGAGAACGACAAATACTCTATCGCACGTATCGTAGAAACCGGCTACAGTCTTCCTGACAGCGTATGCCTCAAGGCTATTGCCACACAAGAGGGACAAGAGGACGTTGAACTCGGCTGGTTCCAAGCAACCGAACTCAACAAATCGATTGCCGAGCCTGCTTTCCACGGCAAACGCGGTACCCGCTTCACCGTTGCGCAAGGATTAGGCGAACAGACCTTTGAGGTTATTGACATCGCTCCCGCTACTCCTAAAGCGAAAGTAGCTATCTTGGAGCGCACCGTTACGCCGTCCTCCAAGACCTATTCCACAACCTATAACGCCGCTAAACAATTCGTCGTTAACAACAACACCGAAGAGCTCTTCCGTAATGCTGCTGCCGAGGCTGGGCTGACCGTTAATCCGCAGTTCAACCTCACGCAGAACACAGAGAAGGTTGGCGAACTCAAAGCCAGCCGTCCTATTGTCCGTTGGGCTTTCGAGGCTAAAGAAGGACAGGTCAGCGACGTATTCGAGTGCGGCAACCAATTCATTGTCGCAGTTGTGACGGAGACCAACGACGGTGACTACCGTTCTCTCGAGTCTGTCAAAGCCGAACTGATGGCGGAAGCTACCAATAACGCAAAAGCGGAATATCTGGTTAAACAACTCAAAGATGTCACCACGCTAGAAGAGGCTGCACAAGTTCTCGACCGTCCAATTGAGACTATCGACAACTTAAGCTTCGGAGCTTACCGCTTCGGTAACCGTGCCGGCAATGACCCTGCTGCTATTGGAGCCGCTATCGCTTTGGACGAGAACGAAGTTTCCGCTCCTGTACAAGGACGGAGTGCCGTTTATCTCATACAAGGCGGTCACAAAAGCGAAGTGGACGAAACCACTTTCGACGCTGAGACAGAGAAACAGCAACTCGCTTCACGCGTAGCTTATACGATTCCCTACCAAGCTATCACACTCCTGCAAGAAGCAGCTGACGTAGTGGACAACCGCTATAACTTCCAATAACAGCCCAACTTATACAGGCTTTCATATCGGAGCAGTTCACCATTTGTGGACTGCTCTTTTTTTGTTATACGTATCAATAAAATGTACACCGTACAAGGACAATCGGTAAAATAATACAACCTCTTAGGATATTCATTTAGACTGCAGGCGGGCAATGAGAGTGCCCGCCTGCATTGTGTTTGCAGATAGGTGATGGGGGATGGGTAAATGTCTTAAAAAGGTACGGGTTCTAACGTAGTGCCACTCGTTTTATCACTACTTTTTTTCTACATAAACAAAAAAAATGCTATAAATCTTGCATATTTCCAAAAAAATGTGTACCTTTGCAGCGCAAAAGAATTTAAGAGTACCGGTGAACAACAGAAGTCCGTGGTGGTGGGTGCCGACGCTTTACTTTGCGGAAGGCGTACCTTATTTCCTTGTGAATAGTATCTCCGTGATGCTGTTCACGAAAATGGGCGTGCCTAACGACCAGTTGGCTTTCTTTACTACCCTGCTCTATTTCCCGTGGTTTCTGAAAGGATTGTGGAGTCCTATTGTCGATATTTTTAAGACCAAACGCTGGTGGATTATAGCGATGCAGCTTCTGATGGCTGTCCTATGCGTACTGCTCACCGTCTCACTTCCTCATCCCGAGGCGACGATGATTGCCGCTAAGAGTACGCCGGTGAGTATGTTCCGCCTGACATTAGTGCTGTTTATTATTACCGCTTTTGCCTCCGCCACGCACGATATTGCAGCAGACGGCTATTACCTGATTGCACACGATACGACCAGCCAGGCGCGGTTCATCGGCATCCGCTCTACGTTCTACCGCATCGCAATGGTGTTCGGGCAAGGCGTGTTGGTGTTCATCGCCGGCAGACTGGAGAAAAGTACCGGCGACATCCCCCTGTCATGGCAACTGACCTTGGGCGTAACCGCCGTTGTTCTGTTCGCCATAACAATATACCATATCTTTGCGCTAAAGGGTGATAGTTTAAAGGGTGAAAGGTTAAAGGGTGTATCGTTGTTAGAGGCGTTTAAGACTTTTTTCACCAAGAAAGGTGTCGTACTCGCCATATGTTTTATGCTACTCTATCGTCTGGCAGAGGGCTTACTGGTCAAATTGAGTCTGCCCTTCCTTGTTGATCCTCGCGAAGTGATTGAGCGTGATGGTCAGCTCATCGGAGGCGGTTTGGCTCTGGATACGGATATAGTCGGGTTACTATATGGAACAATCGGTGTGCTCTTCCTCCTGTTAGGCGGAATCTTAGGCGGCATCTATATCTCCCGCCGCGGTCTCAAACGTTCGCTATGGCTGATGGCGGCAAGTTTGACTTTGCCCAATTTAGTCTATGTCTATTTGAGTGCCGCCCAACCAAGCGAGTTATGGATAATAGGCAGCGCCATAAGTTTTGAACAGTTCGGATACGGTTTCGGCTTCACCGCCTATATGATGTATATGATGTATTTCTCCAAGAAGAAAAATGATAGTCAGGACACGGATTACTCAACCTCCCACTACGCTATCTGTACCGCCTTTATGGCCCTCAGCATGATGCTCCCAGGCTTCGTGGCAGGCAAAATAGAAATGAGCGTAGGCTACTATTGGTTCTTCTGGATAGCTGTTCTTTGCTCAATAACGACCTTTGCCGTAACGTACTTTGTACACCGGCAGATTGAATAACAAATTATAACTGATAATAGATATATGACAAAACGAATTATTCCGGACACCATTACATGCTGCAACCTCTTATGCGGCGCAGTAGCCACATTTATGGCAACCCAAAATGCATTTATGTGGGCGTTTCTCCTTATTTTAGGCGGTGCATTTTTTGACTTCTTCGACGGACTAAGCGCCCGTTTGCTCAAAGCCCCGAGTAAGATAGGGGTTGAGTTAGACTCCTTGGCCGATGACATCACGTTCGGTCTGGCTCCGTCAATGATGGTGATGTGCTATTTGCGCCCTGTTATCGGTTGGTGGGCTTTGATAGCACTCGTTATGGCAGCCTTCTCCGCCTTGCGCTTAGCCAAATTCAATGTGGACGAGCGTCAGACGTCATCGTTTATCGGTCTAGCAACTCCGGCAAATGCTATCTTTTGGGGAAGCCTATGTTGCATGCCTTATGCGATTACAGCTCCGACTTGGATGCCGTGGGTAATCTTGGCCATGACGTTGGTAAGCAGTTATCTCCTCATTTCAGAAGTGCCGTTCTTCTCGCTCAAGTTCAAAAGTTTCGACTGGCAAACCAATGCCGACAAATACCTCTTCCTCATCGGCACAATCGTCCTGTTGGGCTTCTGTATCTACCGCGGTGTGGAAGCACAACGCGTAGAGTTCGTGTTGTTCAGCGGTTGCGCTGTTATCGTATGGTACGTCGTGCTGAACTTTGCCGTTAACCTGATAAAAGTAAAGCAATAACCATAAAATACTATAACCATGAAACGCTTTTTATCTTTATGTTTGGTAACGTTGTTTACCCTCGGCCTAATGGCTGAAACGTACACGATAGTGTTCAATAGTGGTAATGCCGACTCCAGTAGTCCCACAACGGATTTAAATACTATTATACTTAGTGCAACCAACAATTGTGTAAGTTCAATTCTTAAAGCGAATAAAATTTATCGCGCTAAAGATGGCTATGGAATTAAAGGAGGTACCGGATCTGCCAAAGGAGAGTTGACTATTGGCTTGGATGACACCTACCATATCACCAACATGACGGTTTATGCAGCAGCCTACATCTCCGCTAACGGAGCAGATACTGCAGATAATAGAAGCTTACTTGTATACAGCAACGAAATTGCATGGGAAACTAACCATCGTGCAGAAATTCGTCCATACCAATTAACCATCGATGCTGATGTTGACTCCATAAGCATTGCCGCCAAAGTAGCAACGAGTAACCGTTGGTATGTACAAAAGATTGAGTTTGAAGCTGAAGATCCTCATCCCACACAGGCAATTCTTGAGATGCAGTACCCAATGATAGATTTTGGTGGAATCAAATGGGCAAGTAAGGACGAACCTATGGAAGATGTACTGAGCTTCGAAATTGCCGGCAAACATATTGATGGTCAGATTGCTCTTTCGCTGAAAAGCAATAGTTCTGCCTTCTCTATATCAGATATCTTACTACCGGCAGAGGGTGGCGAGGTGTCAATCTTCTTTAGCCTTACTCTTGATACTGTTGAGAAAGCTATTCCGATGAACAATGTGGTTATAGCACAAGCTACAGGCCTAGACGGTAAAGTAAGAAGCCGCGAATTACCAATACAAGTAACCATTGTTCCTCCAAGTTCCGGAGGTGCAAGTACGTTCGATTTGGATACCACCCGAATGGCTATTGGACCAATGCCTGGTGCTTATTACAAATATGCTCAAGGGACAGCTGATTCGACACTAAAGAACCATATAGGATATATCATCTGCTGCGGTAAACGCTATCGCTATGGTAGTGGCGAGAAAAAATCTTGGGATGCCTTCTTCCATACTGATCGCGACAAGCAAACCGACCAAGTATTGGATATGTATTCGCTCAATGTACGATATTTCGACCCAGCACACCCAACTGCAAGCGTGCCCGATTTCGATATTGAACATATGCTACCTAAATCGTGGTGGGGAGGCGATGTAAACCCTGCATATTGCGATATATTCCATCTCGTACCTGGTGATTATTCTGCTAATCGCAGCAAATCCAACCACGCACCTGGTATCCCATCCGACAGCACTTTCAATAATGGTTCGTTCGTTACTGGTAGCGGTGCTGCTTACGGATTACAACGCGTTTTCTGCCCGGAGGATCAATATAAAGGCGATTTTGCACGTGCTTACTTCTATATAGCAGCTTGCTACGGAGACTCTCTTACTTGGGTATCCACAGGCGAGCCGGGAATCGCTATGACCAACGATGGTTGGGAAGAGTTCCAACCATGGTTGCGTGACCTTCTCCTCGAGTGGCATCGTCTTGACCCTGTAAGCCAAAAAGAATTGGATCGCGCCGTTGAGGTAAATAAGATTCAAGGAAACCGCAATCCGTTTATTGACTATCCTGAGTTAGTGGAATACATATGGGGAAACAAAAAAGGTGAAGTTGTGGACTTCTACCAATTGACACAAAGTTACGGAGATCCGTATGATGAAACTGCTACTACCGTTGATAATGTCTGTAATCAACCGGAAGTTCAGAAGATTATCAAGGAAGGTCAAGTAATTATTATACGCGATGGCGTTAAGTATAGTGTTTTAGGAACGAGACTTGACTAATGAAAGATTTCCTCAAACGAAATAGTGTGTTTATCGGACTAAGCCTAATGCTTATTATAGCGTTAGGCCTAGCCGTTACACTTATTCCGCGAGGCGAATTACATCTTTTCCTTTGCGACCGCCACACGCCCGCGCGCGATATATTCTTTAGGTATTACACTCATGTGGCAGAGTATCTGCCCTATGTTTTGTGCCTACTAATCTTCCTTTTTGGTAGAGCAGGTCACGCCGCTTTAGCCGCATCGTGTATTGCTTGCTCAGAACTGACGACACAAATAATTAAACATATTGTGCAAGCTCCGCGACCACTCTTGTGGTTTGCTAACAACTATCCTGATATCCATTTGCCTCTGGTAGAAGGCGTAAAGATGAACTATCTCTTCTCCTTCCCCAGTGGACACACAACTTCGTTCTTCGCGTTGTTCTTTGCTTTGACGATGGTAGTCACTTCACTTCATCAGGAACATAGCAAACAAAAAGAACCGAGTTACTGGCAGTCCTTCCTTTATATCATTTTGATACCTTGCACGCTGTTTATTTTGGCAGCTTTGGGTGGTTATAGTCGCATCTATTTGAGCCAACATTTTGCTCAAGACGTGCTCGGGGGAATGAGTGTCGGATTAGTCATTTCTATCATATGTTACTCCATTTTTAGTCGTTTTGAGGGTAAAAAATGGTACAATTATCATTTTTTTGCAAAAAAAGTGCAAAAAAATTTGGTGGATTAAAAAAAAAGCAGTACCTTTGCACCCGCTTTTGAAAAGCAAGGGCGTTTAGCTCAGCTGGTTTAGAGCATCTGCCTTACAAGCAGAGGGTCTGC
>CAMOJP010000034.1 GCA_946617165.1 uncultured Bacteroidales bacterium | reverse complement strand
TGCAAAACAAGATGATAAAATGGTAAATGCAAATGATTCGTGGGACAAAGTTTTCTCGTTAAGTGAGAAAGTCTCTCACAAAAAGGTAAGTTTCCCAAACCAGTACGGCATAACCCTCGTAGGCGATTTATATTGGCCCAATGACCAAATGGTAAATGGCAAGCGTGCCGCGCTTGCCGTCTCCGGTCCTTTTGGAGCCACCAAAGAGCAGTCCTCCGGTCTGTATGCCATGAAGATGGCGGAGCGCGGATTTATCGCTCTGGCTTTTGATCCTTCATTCACAGGGGAGAGTTCGGGCGAACCACGTCGTACGGCTTCGCCGGACATCAATACCGAGGACTTCATGGCGGCAGTGGACTACCTGAGCAAGTTGCCCGAAGTGGACGCTAACCGCATCGGTATCATCGGAATCTGCGGTTGGGGTGGTATCGCCCTCAACGCCGCGGCTGCCGACCCGCGTATCAAGGCTACTGTCGCTTCCACTATGTACGACATGACTCGCGTCAGCGGTAACGGTTATTTCGATTCTGCCGACTCCGAAGAGGCGCGTCACGAAGCGCGTGTGGCACTCGCGGCACAGCGTCTGGCAGACCCGTCAGCGATGGCAGGCGGTGTCGTTGACCCGCTGCCGGACGATGCACCGCAGTTCGTCAAAGACTACTACGATTACTATAAGACCCCGCGTGGCTACCATGCGCGTAGCGGTAACTCCAACGACGGCTGGCGTGTTATCGGCACGCAGGCATATGCCAACAGCCGCTTCCTCTATTACATCAATGAGATCCGTTCGGCGGTGCTCGTCATGCACGGTGAGAAAGCCCACAGCCGTTATTTCGGCGAGGCTGCGTACCACTACATGGTAGATGGCAAGGCGGAGGGTTACAAGACTGTCGTAGCTCCTAATCCCTGCCCGGAGAACAAAGAGCTGCTGATTATTCCCGGAGCCTCGCATTGCGACCTCTACGACGGCGGATTTACTGGTTCTGCCGGAACAGGCGAACCCAAGAACCTCATCCCATGGGACAAGTTAGCCGCGTTCTTCAACCGGAATATGAAATAATTTGTTACAATGAAGACTATCCCATTTTTATGTTTGGCAGCAGTACTACTCGCAGGCTGCTGCAATAAACAAACGCAGGAAAACAAAAACATGCAACAACTTTCTTTCACTACCGAGCAGGCGGCGTATATGTCTGCCATCGCCTGCGACGAAGCCAAAGGTGACCTCGTAGCGCTTGAATCAGCCATTCATGGCGGATTAGAAGCAGAACTGACGGTTAGCCAGATTAAAGAAGCACTATCACAACTTTATGCCTACACGGGCTTTCCGCGCAGTCTGAACGCTTTAGGCGTGCTACAGCGCGTCATTGGTGACCGTCAGGCGAAAGGTGTCAAAGTACTGATGGGCGAGGATGCAAGTCCGCTCGGCGATGACTACAATGCGCTAAAACAAGGCACAGCCGTACAAACCCAACTGACCGGCAAACCCTTCAACTACGAGTTTGCACCCGCTACAGACTACTACCTCAAGGCGCATCTGTTCGGAGACATCTTCGCCCGTGACAACCTCACCTACGCCGACCGCGAGTTGGTCACTGTCAGCGCACTGAGCGGCTTGCAAGGTGTGGAACCACAACTCAAAGCACACATCGCCGGAGCACGTAACATGGGCGTGACGGAGGAGCAACTGCAAGGTATCGTGGTAGCCCTCGCTGCCAATGCACTGTTAGAGGAAGCCGGACGCGTAGCCGGTTTGTTAGGAACAGAGTGGCCACAAGGCAAACCGAATGATGCCTATGCGCAGTATTTCGTAGGAAATAGTTACCTGCAGCCCTATTACGGCGGGGTGGCTAACGTGACCTTCGAACCGCGTTGCCGCAATAACTGGCATGTTCACCACGGCGCCGTACAAGTACTCATCTGCGTCAGCGGCAAAGGCTGGTATCAGGAGTGGAACAAACCCGCAGTGCCATTAACTCCGGGAACAGTTATCGCTATACCCGAAGGCGTGAAACACTGGCACGGAGCCGCAGCTGACTCTTGGATGCAACATCTGGCTATTCATACACAGGAACAACCCGGTGCCTCCAACGAGTGGCTCGAACCCGTTAATGATACGCAATATAACACTATTCAATGAATCGACGGCTGGCACATATCATATTAGCCGTCTCTTGCCCGATATGCTTATTCGCAGCAAGCGAACAGAAAGACTCTATTCAGGTAGTGGCATTGGACGAAGTCGTTGCTACCGGAACAAGAGCCTCTACCGACGCGCGGTTACTGCCGGTCACCGTCAATGTGATTGACCAAGATATACTCAACGAGCAAAGTAAAACCAATATCTTACCCACCCTCACCCAACAAGTGCCGGGCTTATTCGTCACCTCGAGAGGTGTTATGGGCTACGGTGTGAGTACCGGAGGCTCTGGAGGAATCAAAGTGAGGGGTATCGGAGGCGCACCCAATACCGACGTGCTCGTGCTCATTGACGGATTACCTCAATATGCCGGACTATATGGTCACCCTATTGCCGATAACTACCTGACTGCTATGGCGCAGCGCGTGGAAGTTATCAGAGGACCGGCAGCACTCTACTATGGCTCCAACGCTTTAGGGGGAGTGGTTAATATCGTTACTCACCAGCCTGCAAACGACACAATCATAACCTCTCTTCATGCACAAGGAGGTTCGTACTACTCTGCCGACGCAGGAATAAGCAATCAACTTAAACTCGGACGATGGACAGAAGCTGCCGGATTCAATTACACCCGCACTTCAGGACACCGGCCCAACATGGCTTTCGACCAATACAGCGGCTTCGCAAGAGTCGGATATGATATTGACGGTCACTGGTCGCTCAGTAAAGCCGGACTCCTGCATAAGCAATGGCTCAAACAGTACCGTCGTCATGCTGTCGTGGTGCTCGTTATTCTGGCTGCTGTCATCACGCCTACAGGCGATGCCTTCACCCTCTTGCTCGTCGCACTGCCGCTCTACCTGCTCTACGAACTGAGCATAATACTTGTCAAACCATAAATAAATGCTGAACAACATGTATCTTTCTGAACGCCAAGAAAAAGTCCTCCGTTATCTGGACGACCACCATATTCCTTATACCACATATAACCATCCCGAAGGCAAAACCATCGAGCAGGCCAAGCAGTGGTGGCATAATGACGGAAGTGTACACTGCAAGAATATCTTTATGCGCAATCATAAAGGGGACCAGCATTATCTTATCTGTTTCCCTTGCGATAAAGACTTGGCTATCCACGACATCGAGCACTGGCTCAAAGAAGTGTTAGTTGCACAGGGCCATAAAGCACCCGGCAAGCTCTCTTTTGCCTCACCGGAGCGGATGATGCGTTACTTGGGATTAGAGCCGGGCAGTGTCAGTCCTTTTGGACTTATCAATGATACGGAGAGTCATGTCATTCTCTTTCTGGACAGCCAGCTCAAAGATGCTTCTTCGCTCAGTTTCCATCCGAACGACTGCAGAGGCACGGTAGTCATTTCACAGGAAGCGTTCCGGCAGTACCTCGCTACGCTCAATAATAAAGTTGAGTATCTCTCTTTCTTATCGTAAATATACAAGACTTACTGCAAAAAAGAGTTAGGGACACCCTCTATGGATGTCCCTAATCTTTTTCTGCGGAGAAAGGGGGATTCGAAAAATGCGCTTGTCGCATTAATCGACAGAACGTAGTGGCGGAGAACTCCCGACCGGGGTGAGGAGAAGGCTCCCTGCCTTCTCAAAAAGAGTTAGGGACACCCTCTATGGATGTCCCTAATCTTTTTCTGCGGAGAAAGGGGGATTCGAAAAATGCGCTTGTCGCATTAATCGACAGAACGTAGTGGCGGAGAACTCCCGACCGGGGTATGGAGAAGGCTCCCTGCCTTCTCAAAAAGAGTTAGGGACACCCCCTATGGATGTCCCTAATCTTTTTCTGCGGAGAAAGGGGGATTCGAAAAATGCGCTTGTCGCATTAATCGACAGAACGTAGTGGCGGAGAACTCCCGACCGGGGTATGGAGAAGGCTCCCTGCCTTCTCAAAAAGAGTTAGGGACACCCCCTATGGATGTCCCTAATCTTTTTCTGCGGAGAAAGGGGGATTCGAACCCCCGGTACCCTTACGAGTACGACAGTTTAGCAAACTGTTGGTTTCAGCCACTCACCCATCTCTCCTTGCGCCGGAGCGCAGCAATGCGTTAGCATCTGAATATGCTTTTCTCGAAAAGCGGCTGCAAAAGTACTGCTATTTTTTGACATACACAAATTTTTGGCAAATAAAAATGACAAAAAAATGTTTTTTTTGCCTAAACGGAGAAAAAGCAGTACTTTTGCAGCGGTTTTATGAGTAAAAATATAGAAATAGAACGTAAGTTTCTTGTTAAGGACGAGAGTTACAAGCAATTATCTGTCCGTCGTTACGAGATTAAGCAAGGCTACCTGTGCAAAGAAAGCGGACGCACGATACGTATCCGCATCCGGGATAATGAGGCTTTTATCACTATCAAAGGGGCATCTGCAAACAACGGATTGAGCCATTTCGAGTGGGAGAAAGCGATTGATACCGAAGATGCCGAGCAGCTGTTGAATTTAGCACTACCCGGAATAATTGAAAAGACCCGGTGGATTATTCCTGCGGAAAACGGGGCACTGAAATGGGAAGTGGACGAGTTCCACGGACGATTAGACGGACTAACTATTGCGGAAATAGAATTAGAAGACGAGAATCAGACGTTCGACAAGCCGGCTTTCATTGCTCAAGAAGTGACCGGACGGAAGGAATATTACAACTCCAATTTGTAAACTCAGTCTTTATGAACAGAAAAAAGAGAAATATATGGTTGATGGTGGCGGTAGCGGCTATAGCTTTGCTTTGTGCAGGTGCTTTCGCCATTGAGCAATACTACCGCTTGGAAGTGTGTAATTTCACCTCTAAGGACGGCGAGAGCCACGGTTACTACGTGTATCCGGACATGACTGTTGACAGCCTTATTTATTTAATGGAAGAGGACTATACGATAGGCTCTTATGCCGATTGGCGTATTCACCGTCGGCACGCAGCACTTATTGACGCACAAACAGGTTACTATAAGTTTCCGGCACGTATCGGCGACAAGCATCTTATCGTGCGCTTGCAGTTAGGGCAACAGTCCCCCGTCAAGCTGACTTTTACCAACGCTATACGTACGCGCGAACAGTTAGCCGGCAGGATGGCTAAGGTGCTGCTTTTGGACTCGACGGAAGTGATGGCGCGATTGGACAGCGCCGAGTACTTACAACGCTTCGGGCTCAACAAAGAGACGGCTGTGTGCCTCTTTTTGCCTAATACCTACGAGGTCTATTGGACGATGACGGCTGACCAGCTGTTTGAGCGGATGTACAAAGAGTATAAGTCTTTCTGGAACGAAGAGCGCTTGCGTAAAGCCGAAGCGCTCGGACTGACGCCCACCGAAGTGGCTACATTGGCTTCTATCGTAGAGAGCGAGACGCATAACAAAAAGGAGTATCCTATTATTGCCTCCCTCTACCTCAACAGACTTCGCAAGGGGATGCCGCTACAGGCTTGTCCGACTGTTATCTTCGCTACAGGAGACCTCAAGATGCGTCGTGTGCTCAAACGCCACTTGAAGATAGAGTCTCCATATAATACCTATATCAATCGTGGGCTGCCTCCCGGACCGATACGTTGCGCGATGGGGTCGACAATAGACGCTGTGCTCGATGCACCGGAGACGGACTACCTGTATATGTGTGCTAATCCCGACTGGTCCGGCACACATATCTTCTCGTCACGCTACGCTACACACGCAGCCGCGGCAAAGGCTTATCAGGAAGAATTAAACGCAAGACAAATACATTAATATGTCAGTTCATACTCAATCATCACGCATCACGACGGCTAAGGTCCGCCAAATGAAAGCCCAAGGTGAGAAGATTACGATGCTCACCAGTTACGATTTTACGTTAGCCTCCTTAGTGGACGAAGCAGGCACGGACATCATTCTCGTAGGAGATAGTGCCAGTAATGTTGTTTGCGGTAACGCATATACACTCCCCATCACGGTGGATGAGATGATATTCCTCACCAAAGGTGTAGTACGCGCGGCCCAGCATGCCCTTGTCATATGCGACATGCCGTTCGGCAGCTACCAGATAAGCGAAGAAGACGGTGTGCGTAATGCCATCCGGGTGATGAAAGAGAGCGGGTGCGATGCCGTTAAGATTGAAGGCGGCGAGGAGTTCCTGCCTACCATACGGCATATTATTCAGGCGGGGGTACCTGTGTGCGGACACTTGGGACTGACTCCGCAGTCCGTCAATCAGTTCGGCGGATATGGTCTTCGTGCCAAAGAGCAGGCGGAAGCAGATAAACTGCTGCACGATGCCAAACTATTGGACGAAGCCGGATGTTTCTGTATTGTGCTTGAGAAGATTCCTGCCGCCCTTGCCAAACAGGTTACGGACGCCGTTTCGTGTCCGGTGATAGGTATAGGAGCGGGGAACGGCACCGACGGACAAGTGCTTGTGCTGCACGACATGTTAGGTCTTACACAAGGCTTCAAACCTAAGTTCCTCCGTCTTTTTGCGCACTTAGCCGACCAAGTGAAGGGAGCCGTTAGCGAATACAACAACGCCGTAAAAGAAAGTAACTTCCCTTCAGCGGAGGAAAGTTACTGATTCTTACCTGAACTTCAGCCCTATCAATACCGGGTCATGATCCGAGTAGCGGAAGAGCAGATTGCGCTTCGCCGCTTTGGACAAGCACTTGCGGATATCAGCAGGTGCTTCTTTCGGGATGGTATTATTGATGAAGTTATACTTGCTGTAGTAGGCTGCCGAGTAGTAGTAATCGGTGTTCCAGTGGATAGGTGCCACTCGTGTTATCTGCTCCGCCATGGTTGGGGAAGCGAAGACGCGGTCCAAGCTGCCGCACAGACCGTGGTACGAATAGGAATACTCCATACTATCCGTCAGCATATCTGCATAACCGGAGGCTACAAGCGTTTGGACAGGTTGCTCGTAACGATAGCAGTTATAATCGCCCAAAAGCAAGATGTCCGGGTCCGTATAAATACTGTCCTCATAGGCTTGGTTGATACATTCCAGAATATGCCGGATATTATCCATTCTCTTGGCATTCGACATATCGGGATTACCGCGTTTGCTGCGCGGATGATTGAGTGAAAGCACGAACTGTTCACCGGATTTGAGGTGTTCAAAGCCCTGCAGCATAAAGCGGTTGGAGTAGATATTCGTGCGTTGGGTATAGGCGCGTCGAAGTTCACCGACCGGCCGAACGCGGTCCTTACGGTAGATAAATCCAACCGAGATAGTATCCCCGTCATCATCGGCTGTGCGGACAAACGCGTAGATATCGTTCTTCGCAAGCTCATTCATTTTGGCAGTTAACTCCGCCGGTGCGGAAGGTCCTTTCTCTATCTCGCACAGGGCATACAGGTCGGCGTTGATATGGACCAGAGCCGATGCCGTCTTGTAGCACTGGAAGGCGTGCTGACCGGCTGTGTTGCGTTTGGTGGCATAACCGCCCTGATGGGCAAAATAATTCTGTATATTGGTGGCACAGACAATCATATCCGCCGGTCCTACGGAAGGCGTTTTCTTCGCGGGTTTGTAGTTCTTGAATCGTGGCTGTTGTCCTGTCTGCAGAGCCTGGTTGCCTGTTACGTACGCCTCTAATCCCCGTACCGTAGCGCCTAAATTGAGGTTATAGGGTTTGCGGCACACGAGTTTCAGTTGGCGGGACCGGTTATAGTCCTTGAGTTGCAACAGGAGTGTACTATCTCCTTTATCCAGTCCTACGGCGCGTTCCTCGGGCACGTACAATCGTTCGGGGGCCAAGATAAGCGAATCATAGAACGTTCCGCATACCACAAGAGGCGTGGTGATACGGATACGCTGTCCTTGATACGCTTCCCACCCCTGCGATTGCAGTTGGTCAAAAGACACTTTCGTGACAGCTTGCGCCGCCACGAAAGTAAGGATAAGCAAAGATAAAGTTATCAATCGTCTCATAATGCAGCCGGTTGAGGTCCTGCCACTTGCTCGAACGGCCACAAACCGAAGTAATAGAGGCAGCAGGCAGCAGCTGCCAGGAGAACGATTATCACCGCGCACCATATAAGGGCTTTTTTCCAAGCCGGCATACCTTTCTTAGCAAACGGATCGGTCAGCTTGATAAGCGGGAACTGTACTTGTTCGGTGAGTGTTACGCCGAACGGAACGGAGATAATCGTATCGGCATTGACAGCCCATCCGTTGGCGTTAAGCACCGGAGCAAGGTTACGGCGACGCAACTTCAGCCAAGCCATAATCATACTCGGTCCACTAATAACCAAGAGGATGCAGACAAAGACAATAATCAGTTGCCACCACTTTAACTCTGCTAATCCACTAAAGAGCGCAACAAGAGCCGTACCTATCATGCCGACCGCCATACCGATGGCAGCAAAGATACCGGCGAACTTAGCAATATCGAATGCTTGTTTCTTGGGTGCATTAGGATCAGCGGCAGAATCGGCTTGTGTTTTCATATCGTCAAATGCTTTCGCATCTTTTTCGGCAGCAGATTTATTAATCTTTTCCTGAATCCAGTTACCGAACTTGCGATAAGGTGTCCAGAAAGCTTGACGGATAGAAATCGGGTTGTCGATAATCTTTGTTATGGTTGCATCGTAGTCGTTACCAGCGTTATCGTAGAAGACAGCGTTTTTGCCAACACTCAGGTTCTTTATTTCGCCTTGGGTCATAGCGGCAACTATTTGCATTTTCTTACCAAGTTTCTTGCTCTCGCAGTCGCAATAAAGCAGATAGATACCGGAAAGAGGTGCCTGCATATCGTGTTTTACCATATCGTTTACGCGGATGCACAAGCGGCATATACGTTGGTCGATTACGAGTGTACCGGCTTGGAAAGAAGCAACAACACTTTGCTTTGTATCGTAGAAGTCCTCAAATGTTACGAAGTTACGAAGCAGTCGGTAGAAGTCGCGATGGATAAGTAGCAGTTTGCGCAAGTCAGCAAATACAGCTTTACCAGCAGCAAGTGCCTCTGCATCTGCTGCAGCAGCCGCAGCCACTCCCGCTTCGTATTCGGCAATTTTAGTCCCCATCTCGATAAAGTCTTTTTCCTTAACTGTTGGAGCTACTGTCTCAGCCGGGATAGTGAGGAGGCCGAGTTTCTGCATCTTAAGTGCCTCGAAATAAGCGGCTATTTCGGCTTGCTTCTCCTTATAGGTAGCGATTACGTTGGCTTCGTATGGTGCTGCAGGCACCTCTGCAGGTGTAACGGTAACGGCATCTATAGCGGCATTGACTTGCGCCAAAGTAACGATGGCCTCTTTACCTGCAACCTGTTGAGCGATAGCTTTAATATCGGCGTCAGCGATATTGGCTATAGCTATTTGGTCCATTTGGTCGAACAGGGTTTCGGGATTAACGAGTGTATTGCAGAGCCATTGTGCGGTAGCAACCACTTCTTTGATACGCAGTTTTCCGTCTGCGTCAAGATCGATAAGTGAGAGTGATTCGGCACTGATTTCGAGTCCGTTGACAGGGCAGGAGAGAACTGTCCACATTTTTTTGTCTAATTCGCCGAGGTGTCGTATATCCTCAGCTGATTGAATACGGACGCGCGTAGCGCCCCCGACGTTAGAGAACGTCCACTTATAATTAGCCATAGTCAGATGTTATATTATTTTGCGCTGCAAAAATACTACTTTTTTTGCATATATGCAAATAAAAAGTGTAAGTTTTATGAAAAATGTGCAAGAAATGAAAGGATTATGTGAAGCATATGCCTTTTCCCAAAAAAGTGAGCCAATAATTTGTGTATGTCGGAAATTTGTAGTACCTTTGCACCGCATAATAGCAGAACTCAATGACAACAAAGGTTTCCATACGATTCTACAAAGACAGCAAAGTCCGTGCTGTCTGGGATGACGAGCAGAACAAATGGTTCTTCTCCGTCTTAGACATCATCGGCGCTATCAATGAGCAGGAAGACTACCAAAAGAACCGTAACTACTGGAAGTACCTCAAAGCCAAATTGAAAAAGGAACAAAGTGAACTGGTTAGTGCCACTACCCAGTTGAAACTCCTTGCTCCTGATGGGAAACGACGTATGGCTGATGCCGTTGACCATGAGGGCGTAATCCAATTGGCGAAGTCCGTTCCGAACAATAAGGCGATGTCTTTCCTCGACTGGTTCACCTATTCCGACAACTCGATTGACGGGCAGAGCCGCAAGAAAGCATACACTTTCTGGGAAAGTAACATCATCGCCGAGGACGAAATAGGTACGGTAAAGGCTTTGCAGAAGATTCACGCATATATCTTCGGAGGACTATATGATTTTGCAGGACAGATTCGAACCAAGACTATCTGGAAGGATGGCACAATCTTCTGTCGCGCGGAGTATTTGCCTCGTGAACTCGATCGGATTGAACGCATGCCACAATCAACCTTTGACGAGATTGTCAGCAAGTATGTCGAGATGAATGTTGCCCATCCCTTCATGGAAGGCAACGGTCGCAGTACCCGTATTTGGCTCGACCTCATCTTCAAGCACGCACTCAAACAATGTATAGACTGGAGTCAGATTGACAAGAAGCAATACCTCCATGCTATGCGACTGAGCACTACCAACGATTCCGCCATTCGTCGATTGCTTAACAGTGCATTGACAGACCAAATATCCGACCGCGAGCTCTTTATGAAAGGAATCGACTACTCCTATTACTACGAGCAGGTAGAATAAATTGGAGCAATAACAAACCACAAACCACAAACTATTTGAAAAAGAATAATGCCTGAAGATACCGAGTGGAGGCTGAACAATAATTCCATTAACAACTAAAAATAAGACAACATTTCAATAGGAACCCGATAAACTTTCAAGACTCTGTTTATCTATTCCAATTATAGCAGGCTGTAGTATCTGCTCTAATGAACTGATTATCACCATAGTATGTGCAACCGCCTGCTTGAAAATATTTGCATGAAAAACATGTAAATCCTTCCTTTTGATTATATGAGTCGTACGGATTTTTTCTCCGTTCTTTATCCAAATCCGAACTGGAGTCGGAAGGGGAGCTTGAACTACCACGGGAAGACGAGTGCGTGTGTACCTCTGTGATAAATTTGCCGGTTGGCTCTTTCGTTTCCTTCGTCTCACCCAATTGATCTTTTCTAATAGACTCTGCTTGGCATACTTGGCACGTGCAATAATGATCGTAATATTTCTTTTCCTTAATTACTTTGTAGATTTGGTAGATGGATACTTGGTAAGTACTACGCTGTTTATCCAGCACTTTCTCCTCACTCTCCGTTGTTTTTGTATGAGTATATTCCTTCCGAATGACTTTGATAAAACCTAAACATCTGCAGGTCTCACAGCGTTCCTCTATAATCAGCAAATTCAGAGCACACAATAGGCAGAAAACAACTAACATAATACATATCGTTAGGAATCCACCATGATACAACAACAAGAAAGGCATAAAGAAATAACAACTCGCAGCAGAAACTACTACCATTAGCATAGTTAAGGCACTGTTACTCAAATGCCAAAATGGGTAACGGAATGGTATAAGACACTGCATGAGAAATACAAAAAAACCGAAAATTACAGTAACCCAGAACAAAGAAACAATGAGTGCTAAAACTAACACTATTAACTTAACCGGTACGCGGAATATCCACCACCAACTATCACAAAACATCCGAGAACTCTCAAGCATCGGACGATCCCAATGCCAATGAAAAAATGGTTCCGTGTACAGCCATTGAGCCCACGGAGTGAAACGCAACCATTGCTTATTTCCCTTGAAAGGAGCTGGAGAACCGGCTTGCACACTAACGGCCTTGTTATCCTCATAGCAAATAATCGGAAGACTGCACTCCGATTCTTTCCACATCCGCAGAAGATACGTAGCATATAACTTTTCACCTTTATGAACGCAATAGAGCGCAGGCCAATAGTTCGTTTCATTTTCCTCGAATGTACGACCCAAAAACTGCTCACACATCTGCTCATAGGATATATTGATGCAATTCTCACGCTGCAGTTCGTACTGCATATCTTCACGTTCCGAAATAGATTGCCAGTTAGGCACCGCTTCAAGATGAATCAATCCGCGAGTATGATTCGATGTCTCTACCCATATATTGCGGTTCTCAAATGCCATAATTGAAACTTGCTCACCCGCTTTAAGCAGGAGAGAAGAACCATCTTCTCCTATCGTCAACGTTGTCTCCTTCGGCAATACCACCGATACACGACTCGGAAAATGCTTCTTAAATCCGTACTGACTCCAGGATACTAAACCTGCAAGCAGGAACGAAATTAGCACCCATATATAAAGAACGAAACTTATGCGTGGTGAATAATTCGATTTCATAATATTAGTTTTTTATAATTTACGTTTTGTTAATTGTGTTCTTCTTGTGAGCTAGTGCTTCTTCCTAATTCACAAAATTCCGCCGCAAAGGTACTGCTTTTTTTTGATATACGAAAGAACTTGCATTGTTTTTCCAACAACCCAGCACTTTTTTTTGCACACCTCAACAATTTGTTGTACCTTTGCGCGAAAATCGCGCAGAGGCGAAAAAATGTGCTAAATTGGAGAAATAGATTTGCACATATGCAATAATGTAGTACCTTTGCACGCTGAATGAAACAACTTTACATTAAGTCACTAAAAAAGCCCCGCCGAAGCAGGGCTATAGGCTTAAAGCCTTCGGCCATGATGGCCTTATTGTGACAAGCTGTAGAAGAAAAACTTGTTTCACGCTGCAAAATTACAATAATAAAACGAGATAACCAAAAAAAAATATAAATTTCTTTCATTTTTTAGAATTATCATGGAAAACTTGGGGAAAAAGCGGATTCTTGGTCTTGACGCAGGAACCAATAGTTTAGGATGGGCTGTCGTTGAACGTGGAGACGATGGCTATCAACTAATAGATAAGGGCGTACAGATTTTTCAGGAAGGTGTCAATATAGAAAAAGGTACTATTGAGAAATCTCGTGCAGCAGAACGTACAGAACATCGCAGTTTACGAAAAACATATTGGCGTCGTAAGGTTCGTAAGATTCGCGTCCTTGCTGTATTAAGCAATGCCGGACTATGTCCTCCATTGTCTTCTGAGGAATTACACAAATGGCGCGTGGAAGGGAAATACCCCTTGGAGAATGAATCCTTCATACAATGGCAACGTACAGATGAAAATAAGAATATCAATCCATACGCCTCACGTGTTATGTGTATAGAACAATCACTGGACATGAACAAAGCTACGGAACGATATATAATCGGTCGCGCCTTATATCATATTGCTCAGCGGCGAGGTTTTTTAAGTAATCGTAAGGACCAAACTGATGAAAAGTCATTAGGAGCAGTAAAGAAAGGTATCGCTGAACTCACAAAAAAGATAAAGGACTCCGGCTGCGAATATCTGTGCCAATATTTATACCTACTCTATAAAAAAGGTGAACGAATTAGAGGTTGCTATACAGACCGAAAAGAGCATTATGAGAAAGAGTTTGAAGCTATTTGTAGTAAGCAACATTTAGACGACACGTTAAAAAAAGAGCTTCATAAGGTTATTTTTGAGCAGAGACCTTTGAAGAGCCAGCGACGCGGAGTTGCCAAATGCCCTTTTGAATCCGCAAAACAATGTGCTCCTATAAGCCATCCTCTCTTTGAATCATTTAGGATGTGGAGTTTTATCCGCAACATCAAGGTGATGGGGCCACATGATTTTGAGTTACGCCCATTAAGTGGAATTGAGATTGATAAAATTCTCCCATTATGGCAGCGTAAATCTAAAAATAATTTTGACTTTGAGGATATCGCCAAAGCGATTGCAGGAAAAGGGCAATACTGTTATTACAAGTCTGCGGAAGAAAAACCATATCGTTTTAATTATCACCTTGACACTAATGTATCGGGGTGCCCCGTATCTACAAGGTTGCATGAAATATTTAGTGATGACATTCTATCCGATAGGGCGCAGATTGATATGATATGGCACGCCCTGGATAATTTTGATGATGACCTTAAATTACGAGAGTGGGTTATTAGACATTACAATGTAAGTGAAGAACAAGCAGATGCTTTCGTTAAGATTCATCTTCCTCAAGGCTTTGCCTCATTATCTTTGAAAGCTATAGAAAATATCCTTCCGCCTATGCGGGATCATGGAATGCAATATACTGAAGCAACATTAATAGCAAAATTAAGAGACCTACTTAAAGGGTATAATTTCGATGACGAGATAGAGGCATATTTAAAAGATGATATTAGAGATTATCTTACTATACCTAAAGATAAAAATGGCAAACCCACTATCTCGCGTGATGAGCGAAAGCAGTCTTTACTGACGAAGTGGCATGAGCATTACCATTTGGAGCCAAAAGATCTGAAAAAAATATATCACCCATCAATGATAGAAGAGTATCCAAAAGTAGAATCTAGGATTAATGGCGTTTTTCAGTTGGGTTCTCCACGGATTTCAGCACTCAAGAACCCTATGGCAATGCGGTCACTATTCCGATTAAGAGCTGTTGTGAATCAACTGTTGAAAGAGGGAACAATAGACGAAAATACCATTGTGCATATTGAGTTTGCTCGTGAACTCAATGATGCCAATCACCGTGATGCATTACGAAGATACCAAAACGATTTGAAAAAGGAGAGAGAAGAGGCCAAGAAGCAAATAAATTCTTATGTGCCGAATCCGAATGATGATGATATTCTCAAATATCTTTTATGGGAAGATCAAGGCCACAAATGTATCTATACCAACAAGACAATTTCGTTAGAGGCACTCTATAACGGAACCGATTTTGATGTAGAACATACAATACCACGCAGTATGGGCGGTGATACAACGAGGGAAAACCTAACTATTTGCGATAGTACATTTAATCGTGAGACCAAGAAAACCAACTTACCCATTGATCTTTCTAACTACGAAATAATAAAACAAAACATCGCCCAATGGAAAGAAAAATACGAGAATCTTGATAAGCAAATACGCAAAATTAACACATCCGGTGTGAGTGATAAAGGAACAAAGGATAGTATGATTAGTAAGAGGCATTATCTGGAACTTAAACGTGATTTCTGGAAAAATAAATACAAAGCCTTTACTATAGAAGAAAAAGATGTTCAGGGTTTTACGCGCAGGCAGGGCACTGATATATCCGTCATTAATCGCTACGGACGATTATTCTTGCTATCTTTATTCAATCGTGTAGATGTTGTTAAAGGGTCAATGACTGCTGCTTTTCGCAAGTTATGGGGACTACAAAGTGCCTATGAGCAGAAGAACCGAGAAAATCATGTTCACCATTGCATTGATGCTATTACGATAGCATGTATGGGCAAAACAGAATATGATAATTTATCTGCCTATTACCGTGAAGATGAAGAAAACAGATATCACAACAGTGGTAAGATATTTCCCAAGCCTTGGGCAACATTTACAGAAGATGTGCGTCATATTGAGGATGAATTATTAGTCGCACACCATACGAATAATCCCATGGGTAAACAAACACGCAAACGCATTCGCACAGCAAAGGGGAAGATTATTCCTAATCAGTTTGCCCAAGGTGATACGGCAAGAGGGGCACTGCATAAAGACACGCAATATGGTGCTATAAAAATTGAGGACCAAATTAAGTATGTTGTTCGCAAACCCTTGGATGCTAATTTCACAGATGTGAAAAATATTGTAGATCTAGAGGTAAAAGCCAAAGTTGAGGCAGCCATTGCCGAATACGGAAGCCTCGGGAAGGCGTTAGAGTCCGGTCCTATTTGGATGAATAAAGAAAAAGGTATTGCCATTAAAAAAGTGAGAGTTTTTACTCCTTCAGTTACAAGACCCAACCATATCCGTCAACAACGTGATTTATCTAAGTACGAGTATAAACGCCAATATCATGTGATGAGTGATAGTAACTATGCATTAGCCATATACGAAGGAGTTGTCGGTAATAATACCAAACGAGCAATTAAGTTGCTGAGTAATTTAGACGCTGCTATAATATATAATAATAACAATAATCACCCACTTATCCCCGAATATGACGAACATAATTATCATCTACTACTGACCCTTTATTCCGGAAGTTTAGTCCTTCTTTATGAAAAAAGTCCGGAAGAATTATATACAGCACACAATGATATACTCAAACGAAGATTGTATAAAGTAACAGGACTTAATAGTACTTTAATCGGTAATGTTAATTATGGAAGAATTGAGTTAACGTATCATCAAGAAGCACGTCCAAGTACCGAAGTAAAATCTAAAAATGGAGCTTTTGAGACCAATGAAGAATTACGTCCGAAAATCACGATGCTTCACACACAAATAAAAGCCCTGGTAGAGGGGCAGGACTTTATTATGTCAGAAACAGGAAAAATAGAATTTAGGCATGCTTAAGCAAACAATATTTTTCTCTAAACCGTGCAAGCTCTCACTCCGACTAAAGCAATTAGTCATCGAAAGGGAGAATGAAGCAACTATAACAAGACCGATAGAAGACTTGTCTGCAGTTATATTGGAGAATCAACAGATAAGTATCACGCTTCCCCTTCTGAACGAATTAGCCCGCAATAATGTTGCAACTATCATATGCGATGAACATTTTATGCCTGCAATTATGTTGGCTCCTTTGGAAGCTAATGCAACACAACAAGAAGCATATCGCTACCAAATGAATGCTACTTTGCCGACAACAAAACGCATGTGGAAAGAGATTGTAGAAGCTAAAATTCATAATCAAGAGCGTATGCTGCGAAGTGTGAATAAAGATTATTCACGTCTTAAACCTCTTTATGCTAATGTTAAATCGGGAGATATAGAAAATCGCGAGGGAATAGCTGCTCGACTGTATTGGCAAGAATTATATGGAAAGGATTTTATACGAGATAGATATGGTAGTTCCCCAAATGATTTACTAAATTACGGATACACGATACTTCGGTCAGCGACTGCACGAGCTTTGATGGGAGCCGGTCTGCATCCTGCTTTTGGGCTATTTCATCACAACAAGTATAATCCATTCCCATTGGCAGATGATTTAATGGAACCTTTTAGACCATTTGTAGATTCTATTGTCTATAAACTATATTTAGAAGGAATGACAGAATTAAATAGCTCTACGAAAGCCACGCTCATACAAATCCTATACATGGATGCATACATGAATGGTCAGAACCACCCTATTCAAGTAGCTTTGAGTATTAGTGCTGCATCCCTGTTAAAAGTACTGAAAGGAGATATAACTCATCTTAATTTGCCGGAGTTCGTACCATGAGTTTTGAACGATTAAATGCCTATCATATTATGTGGTTGTTTGTTTTCTTTGATTTGCCGGTAACGACAAAGAAGGAACGTAAAATCGCAACTAAATTTCGGAAAGACATTATGAAGAATGGATTTACGATGATGCAATTTTCAATTTATATGCGGCATTGTCCCTCATACGAAGCAATGGAAGTTAATAAAAAACGGGTAAGAAGGATTGTTCCGGATAAAGGGAATGTAAGTATGTTAGGTGTTACTGATAAACAATTTGGAGATATGGAGCATTTTTGTAGTGCCCAAAAGCAACAAATGCACATTCCGACTCAGTTAGAAATGTTTTAGTGTTCTTTGAAAAAATAGAAGTAAAAGCCATTTTTTCTCCCAGTTTGCCCAATTTTTAGTGCAAAAATATTCTATAATTTCCTTATTATTAGTATATTTTGCAAGGCGGTTGTGGCTTGCTGTAGAAGAAAAGAGATATACAATAGTCCGACAACAACACTCAGCAAGGGAGTAGTTGTGGCTTGCTGTAGAAGAAAAGAGATATACAATGGAATTGGATTTCACCGGCACGGCAACCGGGTTGTGGCTTGCTGTAGAAGAAAAGAGATATACAATAGTAGCGGTTCGTACCGTTGAGCGTTACCGTTGTGGCTTGCTGTAGAAGAAAAGAGATATACAATCTTGGCTATCATACACCTGCACCCTATAGTGTTGTGGCTTGCTGTAGAAGAAAAGAGATATACAATCCATAGATTAAAATACTAATGCCCGTCTTGTTGTGGCTTGCTGTAGAAGAAAAGAGATATACAATTCTATTTTGTCTCCTTTCGCTGTTAAACGAGTTGTGGCTTGCTGTAGAAGAAAAGAGATATACAATAGTGTACAGTTCACAATAGGTACACTTGATGTTGTGGCTTGCTGTAGAAGAAAAGAGATATACAATCGTGCCTTTGTACAGGTCGAACTTCAGTCGTTGTGGCTTGCCGTAGAAGAAAAGAGATATACAATAATACCGCCAAACTCGAACAACGCCTTGGCGTTGTGGCTTGCTGTAGAAGAAAAGAGATATACAATGCATAGGGATTATTAGTAAAGCGAGGAAGGTTGTGGCTTGCTGTAGAAGAAAAGAGATATACAATTAACTCTTGTGAGGGAGGCTCCGCTTGCGGTTGTGGCTTGCTGTAGAAGAAAAGAGATATACAATGTTGATGACCGTGTCCGGGCATTCAATCTCGTTGTGGCTTGCTGTAGAAGAAAAGAGATATACAATTAGCCTTAACACAGCATGGAACGCGGACATGTTGTGGCTTGCTGTAGAAGAAAAACAACCACCCCTGTCCGCTTATGACTAAAACACAATGACAAACAAAAAGCAAAATAGCAAGAACGGACACACCTACCGTGCGACATGGAAAGATTATAGTGA
>CAMOJP010000033.1 GCA_946617165.1 uncultured Bacteroidales bacterium | reverse complement strand
TTCTC
Source organism: uncultured Bacteroidales bacterium (assembly GCA_946617165.1). Classification (GTDB taxonomy): domain Bacteria; phylum Bacteroidota; class Bacteroidia; order Bacteroidales; family Paludibacteraceae; genus Colicola. The sequence goes on along the minus strand of CAMOJP010000033.1, from coordinate 18,994 downwards.
GGTAGTGTCAAAATTATAAGAAGGAAGAAACTAATATAAAACTGCGCACGAGAGAGTGCAAAAAGAAATTATCAATAATAAATCTAATAACCATTAAAAGTGTAGCCTGCACGATAACAAGGCAAAAAGATTATGGCTGATTTAAAAAGAAAAGATTATTTTACGTATGTGGTTACATACACTTTTGCTGGTGTTAATCAAGTCGTGGCAGATCAATTTAAAAATTACTTACAATCATCTATTCAAGACGATGGTTTGGAGGCTATTAACATTGATCAATCTACTTATGCGACAAAGAGGGAAATCTCTACATTATCATTACTACGCAAACTCAAAGCTAAACTAGATGAACTATATCAACAAAATCAACTAAAGCACCATCAAGATGATGTCGTTGATTTGTTATGCTCTTCTCACAAAGCTTATAATAATCCGAAATATACAGAAGAGATGTACCAATTTGATGTCTTTGACTTTGAAAAGTAAATTCCTTGGGCACAGGTCATTGGTTTGACCTCTGCTCACAACGAAAATAATATAAAAATCAAAATAATATGAAAAAGTCAAATTTAAATTTTAAAGCAAGATGGCTATTGGTGCCATTAGTATTAATTAGCCTAGGTGTCGGGCAAATATGGGGGACAGATGTGACTTTAGCATCATGGAGTTTTTCCAGCGGAATAGCAGGGACCAACTATCCGGCCATAAACACCGAATTTGCGGCATCTTCCGGGACGTGTTCAAGCGGTTCAACATTTAACATCGCAATTGCAAGTGTTACTTATAATACGAGTAAAAACTCTTTCGCCTTTACAACAACTAACGGAAATAAGACTTGTCCGGTTATCACTATTAAGCTGAAGTTGGCATCTGCAATTCCATCAGGTACAGAATTAACATTAACAGCTTATGCAAGTTATAATAACAATACGAATAAGCCATGTGACTCGTATAACATTACGGTTTCTACAGATAATTCCACCTACAGTACTACGGGATTAGGGACTACTTCTTGGACTTTAAGCAACGGAAATCCGGCGGAGATGAGTACTGTATATACAACTCAAGCAAATTTGGCCGCAAATAGCTATATTTATTTTAAATTTACCGGTCAAACACGTAGTGGTAATGGACAAGGTTATTTCAATAATCCTATCATTACTATGCCTGCAGCTTCTTGTACTGACAACTCTTCTGTTGGAGCGGCTTCACTTAATGGGTCGTTTGCATCGGGAGGAGTGACATCGTTGAGTAACTTGTCGGAGGTGTTCGCTGCTGCAAGTTCAAGTGCCGGGTCTAATTGCTCGTTGAGTGAGAATGGTTTTGTTTGGAGTTCATCTGCAAATACATCCAATACGTTGAAAAAAGATGAGACCGGAGTGACTTATATTGCCGGTGGAACACCGGATGGCTCTAACGACGGTGCATTCAAAGGAACATTGTCCGGCACATGGACAGAAAACACGACATATTATTATCGGTCGTACGTAAAGAATAATGGTGATAATGTGGCTTACAATCCGGCGAGTGATGTTAAATCTTTTACTCCTCGCAAAATAACATTTAACAGCAATGGCGGAAGCTCTGTGGACGCAAAGTATATTGCAAGCGGCGGAGTAATGACAGCACCAACTGCTCCAACAAAAGCCGACAATGTATTTGCAGGATGGTATAGTAATGAGGGATTGACATCACCTGTAAATTGGGGTGCTGCGGTGACTGCCAGTGCCACGTATTATGCGAAATGGTATACGGTGACGGTAAATGTAAAAGATGAAGTCGGAAATACATTGAGCGGGAGCGGAAAACCGACAGCCAGTTGCACAGGAACGACACTTTCCACAGCAGCAGGGTCCGAGAAATATGTATTTAAGGAGTGGCAAGTATCGAATGCGGAATTGGGAAGTAGTAAAGAAACTGCAAGCAATAGTTTGACAAATATTACCGGCAATGTGACAGTTACCGCGGTTTATCATGCGCCGATTTCATTAACGAAAGGTACTAACACGGGTGCCAGCACATTCAATTTCTCGTCTAACCCTATCGGTTACGGAGAGACTTTGACGATTACTTGTGCAGCGGATGCCGGTTACAAAGGAAATCCGACAGTAACGGCAGATGGTACGCATGGAGCAATATCAGTGGTTAGTGCGACGAGCGTAACGATTGCTAATGTGCAGAGTGCGATGACCGTCAATATCAGTTATGCAGCGAAAGAGACAGCGACAGTGAAGTTACACGTTGCAGGAAGTACAAGTACTATATCCGGCACTCGCTATGAGGGCGATAGTTATACCTTGCCAAGTGAAGCAGCAGAATGTCCCGATATGGGATTGTATGGATGGTATACAACAGACTACGAACATGCGACGACAGCACCGAGTGGAGCAAACTTCAAATTACCGGGAGCGAGTGCGACGCTGGCTGCGGGAGATAATGATTTCTATGCAGTATATGCAACGGTAACACCAGATGCAGCGGATACGTACACAAAGATTACAACTACAGGAGAGTTAGTAACGGGAGATTATTTGATAGTAGGAACGTTCTATTCTGGTATGTATGCTATGAAAAATGCATACGAAACAAGTGAAAGTACTATGGCTGATGAAAGTCGCACAGTAACTGACAACCAAATCACAAATCCTGCCTCAACGAAAGCAGAATACATTTGGCATTTCACAAAATCTAATTCGACTATTACAATTTATAGTGCCAATAGTAGTAAATATTTTGGATTCTCAAGTAATCACGTAGCACTAATGAATTCATCTCAGAATCTCACGTATGAAGTGTCAGATGGGAAATGGGCGATTTATTCAGGCAGCGATTACCTTACATATTCATCATATTTTCAAAGAGGCGCAAGTAAAGTATATGATGTTTCCCTATACAAACGCGATCAGTCAATATCCGGTCCGTACACGACCAGCCCGAGTTGTACCACGCATAGTTTGAGTACTGCTGTTACTCCGGTAAGTACAGGAACTGCAGTTGCAGGAAAGACTGTCATCGGTGAAGGTAAGACGACGACTGTAACCGCTACACCGGAAGAAGGCTATGCTTTCCGTTATTGGACGATTAGTGGAGACGGCTCAACGATGACTAATACTTCTGATGGAAAGAGTACAGACAACCCTGTAACGGTGACCATGGGTACAGAGGATGCTACTATCACGGCGCACTTTGCAGAACGCGTGGCTATTACATTCAATGTGCCGACGGGAGTGACGAAGCCAAGTAATAGTTATACAGATGTGGCACTGCCGACTCCAGTTGGCTTCCCCAGTGCAGTGGATGAGGATTGTTGGGCATTTGCCGGTTGGACGGAGAGCAGTTCTGTGAATAGCACAAGCGCACCTGCCACTTTGTATCCTGCCGGAACTATATACAGCGGTTCGCAAGAAAGTGCATTTACGCTTTACGCTGTGTATAGCCGAAATAAGTATCTGGCGGTTTATAATAGTTCACTATTTGGAGATTTAACTGATTACGTTATTACCTATGCGGGTATTACTGACCACGAGTATGCATTAACCGGTGTAGCAGATGATAATAATGCTGTAGTATTAGATGTAATCGATAATAGACATGACAAGGTATTAGGTGGCTTGCACTATTATACGATAGACAACCCTTCGGAAACGGCGGTATGGACTCTGTCGGGCAGCTCAGGTAGTTGGGTTTTGCAAAACAAAGCCACAGGTAAGTATCTAAACCTGTCCAGCACTTCCAGTCCTATGATTTCCGGATCAAGTGCAACGATGGCTATTTCAGGTGATGATATGGACTATACGTTTACCAAGTCAGGGAACAAACTTGTGATTACCAGTTCAGGTGCGAGTGTCGGAACCGGAGATCCAACTGAAGATGAAGAATTCTGGTTGTATAAGTTATCTTCTTCGAAATATATGACAACACCCGCAGAACCGACATATGCGGTAACTTATAAAGTTAGCGGACAATCAGATGTAGTTAAGAATGTCAATGCATGTACGGGTATAACCGCGAGTGACATTCCTGATGCTCCGGCTGATGATGCAATTGGCGATTGTGCAGATACATTTATGGGATGGAGCGCGAAAGATTTAGGATCAGCGGATGATCAAGATGCTCCGGATGATTTATTTACGACTTATACCAATGCTCCGTATTTGACAGGAGATCTTACGTTGTATGCTGTGTTTGCGACAGCAGGTGGAGGTGGAAGCAGTAGTGAGACCTTGTCTGCATCTGAAATCACAACCAATTTTACAAGTTCAGCAGTTAATTATGGAGATGATGAAAAATCATGGACAGATGGAAACATCACATGGGCAGGACGATTTTCGGCTGTTCAATATGGACCATACATGCAATTAAAGAACGACAATAATGTGTATATCAAAATTGTTGCACCGGGAAAAATAACTTCTGTTGCAATGATGGCTACATTAACGAGTTGCTCTGGCTCTGGATGTAATTTGGATATAGATGAACACTCAAATGCAACAGCTACTATTTCTTTACAAACAGCAGCTTCTGGAGGAACAACGATAGATAGTGGTACTGCGTCGAACAAATCAATTACTTTAAGCCAGTCATCTGGAAATAATAGTACTCTCTACATCAAAGTTGATGGTGCAACCAAGATATGGGGACCTATTACTGCATACTATTCATCCGTTAGCTATTCTAATTATAAAACCTCGTGTTCGTGTAATGGCAATCCGACGGTGACATCGAGTGCTTCGCTGAAAGGGACATTTAGTTTGAGTGAAGTAGGAGTGACCGTAGCAGATTTGTCAGTAGGTAGCGGGTGTAAGTGGACCGATGCAGGATTTGTTTGGAGTCCGAGCACAAACACGACTCCGACGGTAGGAGGAACAAACTGCACAAAGGTTCAAGTCCTGACTTCCGGAACGGATGCTACATTTGACGGCACGTTAGAAGGAGAATTTGAGGTAGATGCCACCTATTATTATCGTGCGTATGGAAAGAATGAATATGAGAGTGGCTCGTACCAATATAGTACCTCTGTGTCTTCATTTATTCCGCGTAGCGTTGAGTTTGATAGTAAGGGAGGTTCGTCTGTGGATACAAAGTATGTAGCGAGCGGAACGCCGGTTACTGCACCGGATGATCCGACTAAGACGGGTTACGATTTTAGCAAATGGCAGTTGAGTGGCGCAGATTATAACTTCTCGAGCAATGTGACGGCAAGTATCACATTGGATGCTGTTTGGACAGCCCAGATATATTCTATCACGTATAAGGATCAAGGTAATGTAGCATTTAGCGGAAGTCATGTGAATACGCCTTCTGCACACCCCACATCACACACTTATGGGACGGAAACGACGCTGAATGGCGCGACCAAGAGTGGTTATACGTTTGGAGGATGGTACACAAATGAGGATTGTACAGGAGATCCGGTGACGACATTAGGAGCAACGGCTTTTGATGAAGATATTACGCTATATGCTAAATGGACTGCGAAGAAGAATTACTTTATTGATAGGATGCACGGTAACTGGGACGGCGAACATACAGAGCCGACAACCGGTTATAATTGTTATGTGCGCGAGGGAGCAGGATATACGGTTCCGGATCTGAGCGACAATGATACCGGAAGTAATAGTTGTGTTTCGGGTCATGCTCATTTCATTGGTTGGGTCGTAGCCGGCAAGATAGGCGCTCAAGGGCAATTGTTGAGTGAATATACGGTTATTAAGGGAGGAACAGTTCAAACAGCAGGAACAGATGGAACAATTTATTATGCCGTTTGGGCGGAAGAATAATAATCGAATTGAAAAATGAAAATCGTAAAATGAAAGGAGAATTTATTATGAAAACAAATATGATAAATACCAATTCGGTTATGAAAAACGCAGTTAAATATATTTGCTTGTTCTTGATGTTATTCGGAATGAGCTTCAGTCAAAAGGCTTGGGGTGCTGCAATCGACAAAACTCAATACAGTGTAAGTGTAGATGCTGTCAACTACGGTACACTATACGCAGCAGAGTATGCTAGTGAGATTGAAATAGAAGTACCAATTACGATAGTGATTAAATCAGGGTATAATGGCGCCGTTAATGCTTGGTTTAGCACTGGTGATAATTATTATGTCTCAGAAGGAACAACATCAGGAACATACGTTGGATCAACTGCAGGCACGTATTATATAAAAATCTCAACATATTTCGCCAATAACAAAGGAGGAACCTATAATGATGTATTGAATATATCATTTGCTAATCCTAAAGTGACAGAGCATATTTCGGTAACGGCAACAGTAGTTAATGGCAGTCTTCCTTCGCGTACAATTAGTTTCTCTGTCGGATATGGAAATGCGCCATCCAATAGGTCAGGTTCATCTATTACTTTGCCGGCAATACCAGCGGTATGTAGTGATGCTAGTGCAGCAGGTTGGGCTCCTTATGGTTGGGCTACAGCAGCAGTGCCGAATAATTCTAGTAGTGCGACGAATTTTGTTGGTGAGCCGGGTGACACCTATCATCCAGATGCAGACCGCACATTGTATGCGGTATATAAGAAGAAAGGATCGTCACTTTCATCATCAACTTCATTTGCCTTAAATTCAAGTGGAGGAGTTAAACAATGGCCGGATCAGTATATGCCCATGGATGGATATATAATCTTAACTCAAGTAACACAGCCTTCAAGTGCCATTGCTAATTCCATTGTAAGTACTTATTATGTTTCCGCCATTGGAAGTGGCGAAGTTACTTATACCACGAGTATGACAACAACAAATGCCAATTGTGTATGGGAAGTGGACATGCCTGCTGATGGAGATTTTAGATTCAGAAATATTGTCACCGGACAATACTTAGGACTTGAAGAACCTAGTTCATCTGATGCAGATAATACGAAAGGAGCTCTGCTTACTGATGGTACATCTAATTATGCAAAATGGAATGTAAATACAACCTCGGCGGATGGATTCTACTTAACAAATAAAGGATGTGGCTACTTTTTACGGTATGTTAGTGGAAGTGGATGGAGAGGATATAAAGCAAAGGCATCAGGCGGCTCTACAGACAACGTGCATCTTTGGAAACAAACGACCGTTACAACCAGCGGAGATAAGTACCAAAGTGCCTTAAGCATGTGCGGATTTACGGTGACATATAATGGCAACGGCAAGGACGGTGGCGGCAATCCTCCAACAGATAATACCGTTTATACTTCCGGAGCATCCGTTACGGTTTTGGGTAATACCAATTCAATGACCAAAACCGGACATACGTTCAATGGCTGGAATACATCACCCGATGGCAATGGAACAGACCGTGCAGCCGGTGCAACCTTTACGATTACATCAGATGTTATTCTCTATGCTAAATGGGCACCCAAAACGTACACCGTCAACTTGAATAAAGATGGTGGTAGCGGCGGTTCTGCAAGCGTGACCGCGACCTACGGTCAAGATATGCCTTCTGCCGGTGCAGCACCGACATTCAGCGGATATACGTTTGGCGGTTATTATGCTCAAACAGGTGGCGGCGGAACACAGTACTATACTAATGCTCCTGCGAGCGCCCACGTATGGGATGTTGACGTTAATCCTTCTACGATTTACGCTAAATGGACACAGGTGGTGAAATTGGACAAGAACGAAGGTTCTGCAGACGGGTCTGTAACTGTGACCTATCACGGCAAAGGAACATCTTCCTTCACAGGCGTAACACGAACAGGTTATACTTGTAAAGGTTACTTCGATGCAACGAGCGCAGGAAATGAGATTATTACTTCGGGCGGTGCGTTGCAGAGTTATACGGCTGCCAGAGCAAGTTATATCGATTCTAATGGTAAATGGTGCCACTCAGGTGCGACAACCTTATATGCTCAGTGGCAAGCGAAGTCCTACACTATTACTCTCGACCAAAATGGCGGTAGTGGTGGTTCGACAAGCGTAACGGTTTCCTATGGCTCTCCTATGCCGAGTGCAACAATGCCTACCACACCTCCTGCAGGTAGCACGTTCGCCGGATACTATTACGGCGATACACAATACTACGCAGCAGATGGTAGTAGCGTGCGCAACTGGGATATCGATGAAGCGGTTACTCTAACCGCCCGTTGGACAACCAATACTCCAGACTTGGCTATTGCCTCTGTAAATAATGTGACCATCAGTTCAACTGTGCCGAGTCTCATCGAAGGAGGTCATACCAGTTATGCTTTCGGTTCTACCGTAACGCTTAGTTACACCGGGTTGGAGACCGGTTATTACTGGGCAGGCTGGGATGTGTATGAAACAGGTAATCCAGGCAATAAAGTGACGGTAACGGAAAACCAATTCTCGATGCCGGATCATAATGTGATAGTAAGTGCAACAGTCTATCCAGAAGCGAATATCAAAGCTTGGTGTCCGGTAATCACGTTAACCAAGACAGATGGCGCAGTAAGTCCAATATTGATAACGTCTGTTAGCGGACAAGCCATTAAGGCAGTTCGCACGCTACATTTGACTGTAACCGGTGCTCCGACGCCTGCATCTGTAGTCACATTGAGCGGTAACGATTTGAAATTCTATGCGGACTTCTCGGGTACAGTAAAGGAAATCACAAGTACGAATAAGCTCACTTGCTCGTCGTACGCTTTGGATAAGACTATTTATGTGGCATATTCCCCGACAGGAACATATGCCAATGACAGTTGGAATAGTGTATCAATTTCTGCTGCATGTCTGAATAGTGATGAGTCTGAAGCATCAAGTATCGAAGTGGAAGATTTAGTTAATGTGCGTCGTTTGCCGGATAATGGAACTGGTAGTGGTCAAGGCTTTGTTATTGCAGCCAAAGTTGGCGGACAGTGGGTAGCAATGCCTTCGTCAATAATAGCCGGAGCACAGGACGGTTTGCCAATTACGGTAAATGATAATGAAGATCCTTCGAGTGCGACACTGGCACCATCATCAGCACGCTATAACTTGTACAATGTATATACAAGTATTGGTACAAATGATCGCCATAAACAATATGGTGACTATGCATACTTGGCTGGAAAGGGCACAAAAGCATTGAAAGCAGCTCCTTCAGGCGTGAATATCTCTTTGGGTGTTAATATAAGCACCTATAGCGGAGGTTCGGAAGATGCCGCTTACTTCGAATGGTTATTGTCAACTACCGATAAGAAGAACTATACTATTACGAATAATGCACGCACCCCTGATAAGTTGAAATATTACACTACACACGACAAGTTCGGTATGTATTCGTATAATAGTCAAGTCATTACCGAGTTCCGTTTGTTACCGGCCACGTTCTATGAGGATGCTGCTGCACAGATTATTGAGTGGAAAGAAAATAGTGTTGTAGTGATGTATACGGGTTCGGAAACAACTGCTACCACGAAAGTAGGTACCAATGCCCCAAGTAGTTCACAAACATTGGCTAATAACAAACTGACGCACGGTATCTATGAATTTACTACCAATCAGCCACTCACATCGAATGATGGTGCTATATTGGAGATTTCGTTTGGTGATGGAAGTACCCGAAAAATTGAGGAAATCCCTATTATCATTACTGGTAACACCTCTGCTACAACAGGTCGCGATGGTCAAAATGTCATTATTCGAAATGGAGGAAAATTAACAGCCACAGCGACGGAAAATGAAAACTACTATAACATTTATGTCTATGGTGGCGGTATTCTTGATATTCCAACTGGTACCACACTCGGCGTGAACAATATTATTCTTCGCGCAGGTGGTTTGATTACCAGTGGTATTGGTTCGTCTCCTACCGTTTCGTACGACAACTCATATCCGCAATTAGGAATCTCCGGTACGTTGGTAAGTGCTGAAAATAATATCCAATACGAATATGTAACAGACTATTACAACTGGTATCAACTCTGCTTGCCGTTTAATGCTGCATTGAGTAGTATCCATTATCCGCTTGAGTACTATGCAGATAATGTGTTGGAAACTAATACCGGCAGTTGGGTTATCAAACGTTATGATGGAGAAACTCGTGCAACTGGCGATTATAATGCATGGAAAGACATTGAGAAAGATTCACCAGCTAAGACAGAGGTTACTGCAGGTCAGGGATATATCTTCTGGGGCGCACCGAAGAAGATTTCTGTAGGTGGTGCGACTGCAGAACGTTCGGATTGGGGTATCCAACGTATGACAATGGCGATTACCGCAATGGAAGCTAAGACGGCAGAAAATAAGGATAAGAATGTAGCTGTTTCCGCTCATCCAGCTGTTAAGGATAATGATAATGGTTGGAACTTGATAGGTAATCCTTACATGGTGAACTTGCAGAGCATGAGTACGACAGGTTTGCATGCATGTAAATTGGTTGAGGTCAAGGATGCCAACAACTGGACAGGTAAATGGGAATGGAACACTGAAACAAACATTCGTTATCTAACAATCCCAGATGCTCACTTCGATACATATGTTGCGAAGAAAGTTGCTACTGCAATTAGTGATGGGGATTTATATCCTGGTCGTGCGTTCTTCGTGCAGATAGAAGGCGAAGCTACCGTTGTGACGTTTAAGACAACTGACCGTGCTTCTCTAATGCCTGCTTGGAGATTGAACACAGAGAAGGACGTAGATATTGAAACTGGTATAGTAATGAGCAATGAAACTCTTTCTGATGAGGTTAATTTCTGGATTAAGGATGGCAAAACGGAAGAATATGAATACAACGCCGACTATCCGAAGACTCCGAATAGCAGCAACTTCAACCTCTATGGCGTTCACAGTCACGGCGACCTGAGTTGGATTGCTATCAGTCCTGAAATAGCTGAAGGTTCGATGGCAATCGGATACCAAGTTCCCGCTGCAGGAGATTATATGTTAAGCCTTAGCGAGACATACGTATCGGATGAGATAGAGCATGTATTTGTTACTGACCACGGTGTAAGTCCTGAGGTGACAACTGATTTGATGGAAGAAGATTATAACTTCTATGTCAATCAGGCTGAGACAAATGATGTACGTTTCACGGTTGCATTTAAACTGAAAGAGGAAGATCCTGGTACAGTCACCAGTGTAGAGAATGCTACGAGTGTTGATTCGGATAAACCGCTGAAGTTTATCTACAATGACAAGATGTACATCCTGCGTAATGGCATTATCTACGATGCAGTAGGTAAGCGAGTTTCAATTATCAAGAGATAATTTCAATGTTTAATATTTAATGTTTAATGTTTAAAGAATTAACGATTATGAAAAATACATTGAGATATTTATTGATAGCAGTAATACTGAGTACAGCAAGTCTTCTGAGCGTGGCAAACGCCACGGCTCAGAGCCTTGCGCAACAGCCCGACAACGAAATGCGCTCCACCTCCGTACTGCCCACATCCGGATCTACCCTGCCACAAGCGGCTGTAGAAGGAACAACAACTACCTATGACTATGGGAACGGACCACATAAAGCAGGCCCAAGAAGAGCTCCGGAAGAAGGAGAAGGAGATACTCCGCCTTCAGATCCTCCTGGACCTAATGAAGACCCGATCGGCGATGCGGCACTGCCGCTCGCACTCATCGCGTGTGCGTACCTTATTATACGCGTAGTGCGCAAGCGCACCCGCGCATGAGGCGCTCCTCTAAAAAATATGAAAAGTGCAGCTTTTTGACGAAAGTTGCACTTTTTATTTGCATGTATTAGAAATCTGTTCTATCTTTGCAGCAAATGAGAAAATGCATTGAGAAAGCTTAGAGAAGTCCCGGTGAAGTCCCCCTTTGCTACGGGAGGGAAGTGGATAGTAAAAAATTTGGCTGTATCGAAAAAAGTAGTGATTTTGCACCGTGAAAAGTGCATAATGTATAAAAACATGCACCCTGCAAAGTGCAAATTAAATAAGTACGTGGTGCGTGATGAAATAGAATACGCAGCGAACCAGATTATTCCTCTCTGGGCATTTGGATTGATGTACTGACGCTGATGTTGCTCGCGCTCGCGTACCTGGGTGTGCGCATTTTCCTAAATAAAAAACACGCGTAAAAGAGTAAGGAAATGAAAAAAGTCAGATATAATAAACCGAGAGTTTTTGCTCTCGGTTTATTATTGGAACTTATCCTGCAGTAGTAAAATGTATATGACCATTGTCTGGAAGGTCATTTTCATCTTCACCTGTATTGATAATCATTGTCTTTACCGTATCATTAGGGAATAATGCTCGGAAATAATTTAAATTTTTGTAAAACTCGGTATGCACAATAGGGGCTAATTTAATCTCATATGCTGATAAATGAGACCCTTCCTCTTGAATAATATCCACCTCGTGTTGTCCTTTGTCACGATAAAAATACAAATTATTGTCTTTCCCTGCGTTATATATATTTTTCAATCTATCACAGACTACCATATTTTCAAAGAGTTGCCCACGCAATGGATGAGTCTCAACCTGTGAAGCATCACGGATTCCTAATAGATAGCATGCCAAACCGACATCGTAAAAATAAATCTTAGGCGTTTTAACCAACCTCTTACTAATATTCCGATAAAAGGGTTGAAGCCGGAACACGACGTAAGAGGCCTCTAAAACATTCATCCATTCTTGAATGGTCGGTATAGACACACCTAATTCCGAACACATACTTTGGGCATTAAACTCAGTTCCAATCCTTGATGCACACATTATTAAGAAGCTGCGGAACTCAGTCAGGTGCCGAATATTCAGTACCTGTTGAACATCACGCTGAATATATGTGGAGAAGTATTGACGATACATGTCTTGTGCGGGGACTTTTTGTGCCCATACGGCAGGATAAAACCCTTTATAAATCAATTCAAAAGGAGAAACGGCTTTCGATACCTCTGGAAGCTCTGCAATTGATAATGGCAACAAAGTAAGAATTGCCGTACGTCCTGCCAATGACTGCGTAATCTTCTGCATCAAAAGGAAATTATTACTTCCTGTCAGAATAAATCTTGCATCTTCATATGTATCAACGATAACTTGAACCATAGAAAAGACATTTGGCATATTCTGGATCTCATCTATGATTAAACCTTGACGATGTGCGATTAAATAGCTTTTCCCATTTAACTCTATATCCACACGCATCGTTTCGTCCTCTAAATTTACATAGTCGTAGTCTGGGAATACCTTTTTACATAGTGTTGTTTTACCTGATTGACGGGGACCGGTGATGGTTAACACATGATAATACTGAGCTAACCGCATCACTTCAGATTCAATATTTCTATTATACATGATGAATATATTTATTGTCCAAAAATAAAGTACTACTTTAAATCCGCCGCAAAAGTACTATTTTTTTTTGAATCTCACAAGAAAAATGATGAAAAAATGTAAGAAAAACGCTATTGTCATGTACCCAATGGTCGCGGCAACAGCTATTTGGATTGATGTACCAACGCTGCGGAATGTTATTCGTGGTGGTAGGACTCGCCGCGGAGGATGGTCATACCTCGGTAGAGTTGTTCGACGAAGAGGAGACGAATCATCTGGTGAGAGAACGTCATCTGCGATAAACTAATCTGGTCGCCCGCACGGTCATATACCTCCTTTGAAAATCCATACGGACCACCGACAATAAACGTCACATCACGACCCGATGACATTACGGGGCACGCGGCACTGCCGAACGCGATCTTTGACATATTGTGTTATTTTGACAAAAAAAGTAAGAAAATTTTGCCCTATTGAAAAAAAATGTATATCTATGCAAAAATTTTCAATAGAACAATGAAAGAAGTCAGTCGAAAAGAGTACATCTCCCGCTCGCACTCCTCGCTTGTGCGTACCTTATTATACGCGTAGTGCGCAAACGCAGTGTATAGCCTGCGGCGTGTAGTGTCCTACGGACGTGTAGTGCAACTACGTTGCGTTTAGAATAGTTTAGAGAAAAGGGCACTTCGGTGCCTTTTTTCGTCGGGAAAGGATTAAAAAGCGAAGAAAAATATCAAAAAATTGACTTTTAATGCCAAATTATTTGGAGTGTAACTAAAAAATAGTTACCTTTGCACAAAATTTTAAAATATGAGTTCAAAAGATAAACTAATCGCGCGTTTTTTGACACTTCCTTCGGACTTTACGTTCGAGGAACTGGAGCGCTTACTTGCTATATTTGGTTATGCGATATCGAATAAAGGAAAGACTTCCGGATCAAGGGTAGTGTTTAAGGATAAAGACGGACATCCGATAATGCTCCATAAACCGCATCCGGGAAATATCGTTAAGCAATATGCTCTAAGACAAGTATTGGAAGAATTACAGAGTAAAGGATATGTAAAATAAATTTAACTATGAATACATTAAATTATAAAGGGTATCTTGGTACCGTCAACTTTTCGGAAAAAGATGATTGCTTCTATGGTAAAATAGAAGGCATAGATGGTCTTGTGAATTTTGAAGGTCAAAGCGTAAGCGAGCTGAAAGAGGCCTTTCATGAGGCTGTAGATGATTACGTTGCCTTTTGTGTAGCAGAGGGCATAGAACCACACAAAAGCTATTCCGGGCAACTGAATATTCGCATTAAACCGGAGACACATAGCCGCATTGCCGCATTGGCAAAACAAGCAGGTGAATCCATAAACGCATTTATTAGCCAAACACTCGAATCTCGCGTGGCGATGTCGTGATTAAGTTCTGCGGACAGCAGACGGACTATTCGTGGTGGTAGGACTCGCCGCGGAGGATGGTCATGCCACGGTAGAGTTGTTCGACGAAGAGGAGACGAATCATCTGGTGAGAGAAAGTCATCTTGGAGAGACTGATCATGCCGTTAGCGCGGTCATAGACCTCTTGGGAGAAGCCAAAAGGACCACCTACAACAAAGACTACATCGCGACCAGCGGACATGTGTTTCTGGAGATAGACTGCAAAATCAAGCGAGCGGAACTCTTGACCGCGCTCGTCTAAAAGAATAAGAGAAGCAGCAGGAGGGACAGCTTTGAGAATAAGTTCGCCCTCCTGCTTCTTTTGTACGTCAAGAGGCATCTTGCCCTTGGTGTCAGGGATGACTTGTGTGCCAAAAGATATATAGTGCGCGAGACGCCCGCAATAGTCGCCGATAAGGGATTCAAGATGTTTGTCGGTCGTCTTGCCGACGACTAAAAGCGTAATCTTCATATCAATCCAGAATAGTGATTTTGGCAGCACACGAAGTCTCGCCTTTGGCGTTCTTCTGCTGATACTGGATACCGTCCGGCAGCATCAAATAATAGGTGTCTATCTGCTCGCCAAGACGCACCTCGTGCTGGTAGTTGATGTCTAACCGGATGCGGTGACCTAACCAATCCGGACGCGCCGCATTGACCATCGCTTCCAGGTATTTGCACGAATTGCAGTGGTTATTATAATCCACATCCGTATATTGTACAATATGGGACACAACACCTGTCGGCTCCGTAATAGGCAACATCCGGGATGCGCGGGGGATATCCAGCCGCTCGCCGTCGATAGCGTCGGCGTCAAATATCGGGCGGTCAAAGATATTCACTATCTCGCGCTTGACCATATCCAATACCGCCCACTGAGTCGTGCATTCGCCTATCTGACGACGGCTACCGTCCTTCTCGGTGATATAGATACGGAAATTACGGGTGGAAATCATATGTGCATTCGACTCAATCCAAGTCTCTATCGTCATATGCTCCAGATATGTAGGCAGATAATCTATAAGAAGTGCCATGCGGGTGAGCACCCATGTCTTACCCTCCGGGTGAAGTCGCTGAATACCAAAATTAAGTTGATCGGCTACCGTACCTGCTACTTCAATCAGGTAGTTCTCCATATTGGGCAGACGCAAACGCTTGTCTGCATCCACCTCCTGATATTTGATATTGTAATCGAAAAAGTATTTCATTAGTCAAAAAGTCAAAATCGATTAGGGTTTGAGCCAGCGGTCGAGCCACTCGCGGAACGTGCGTTGCCATAGGATGCCGTTCTGAGGCTTCAGTACCCAGTGGTTCTCGTCCGGGTAGATGAGTAACTCCGCCGGCACGCCGCGAATGACAGCTGCGTCGAAAGCTGCCATGCCCTGATTGGCTAAGATGCGGTAGTCTTTTTCTCCGTGAATGCAGAGAATAGGCGCATCCCACTTATCCACAAAATGGTGTGGTGAGTTAGCGAACGTGCGCTGTGCAATGGAGTTGGTTTTGTCCCAATAAGCACCACCCATGTCCCAGTTGGCGAACCATTTCTCCTCGGTCTCCAAATACTGCATCTCCATATTGAAGATTCCGTCGTGCGCAATAAAGGCTTTGAAGCGCTTGTCGTGATGACCGGCAATCCAATAGACACTGAATCCGCCAAACGATGCTCCAACACACCCTAAACGGTCCTTGTCTATATACGGCAGGTTCGCGCATGCCTCGTCAATAGCCGTGAAATAATCACGCATGCACTGTCCGCCGTAGTCACCGGATATCTGCTCGTTCCACGCCTTGCCGAAGCCCGGCAAACCGCGACGGTTAGGAGCTACAATAACATAATCGCCCGCACTCATCATCATGAAATTCCATCTAAACGACCAGAACTGGCTCACAGGACTCTGAGGACCGCCTTCGCAATACAGTATCGCCGGGTATTTCTTATTCGGGTCAAAATGCGGAGGCAGGATAATCCAAGTCAGCATATCCTTGCCGTCCGTGGTCTTCTGCCAGCGCGGAATAACCTCGCCGCGCTCGATTTGGTTGTAGATATTGTCGTTCTCGCTTGTCAGTTTGTCTAGCAGTTGGTTGTATGTGTCAAACGGCTGCTCGTACCAAATCTCCGTGTGCGCATAGTCGCCGTTATCCTTGCGCAGCCATTCGCTTACATCCATCCGGTATATCTCGTTGGCTTGACGCATCGAGTGACCGAGCAGGAACGCATAATGGTCGCTCACATCGCCCAAAACAAGGTCGAACTGCCCTTCGGTCAACCGGCTTACATAACCGTTCATATTCACGTGATAGAGCTGTACCGTGCCGTGCCAACAGGCGGTGAAGAGTAGGGAACTGTCGTTGTACCATCCGTACTCATCTACGTTGGTATCTATCGTGCGGCTCAGGAACCGCTTCTCGCCGGTATTCAGGTTCATCACCATCAGACGGTTCTCGTCGCTCTCATAGCCGTCGCGTTCCATCGACTGCCATGCAATCCACTCGCCGTCAGGCGAATAACTCGGATTGGTGTCATAGCCGCCGTTACCCTCGGTGATGTTCTTGTGCGTTCGGGTTGCCACATCGTAGAGATAGATATCCGAATTGGTCGATACGGCGTAGGCTAAGCCGGTCTTCTTGCGGCAGGTATATGCCACTTCGCTATTGTTCGGGTTCCACGCTATTTGTTCAATACCGCCAAACGGACGCATCGGGCACTCAAACGCCGTGCCTTCCAGTATATTCACCGGTTCGCCTGCCGAGGCGGATTTGATACGCTCGCCTTCGCCGTAATAGCGGAGGTCTAAACGGTAGATAAACGGCTGAGGCACCTCGTCAACCCATTCGTCCCAGTGCTTGTACATCAGGTCGGTTACCACACGACCGGTAGCTTGAGGCAGGTCCGGATAGATATCGGCTGTCGTCGGGTGTGACTTGACAGTCTGGATCAGAATCACTTGGTCGCGCATCGGGGAGAGCAGAAAACCCTCTATGTCCTTTGCGCCTTCTACCTCCACTTCCTCACGGTCGCGACGCAGATAGAGCTTGCCGCCTTTGAGGTACGCGAGGCAGCCGCTGTTACCAAACCACGCAGGGTCGGAACCAACAAACTCATCCACCACGTGCATATCGTCGAACGGATTACATATACGTATCCACGAAGTGGACCTGTTTTCCTCTACGCTGTAGTAGGATACGGTATATGCCAATAAACCGGTCTCTATATCGCTTTGCACAGAGCCGATACGTCCCATCGCCCAAAGAGCTTCAGGGGTAAGACGACCTCCTTCGATAGTGAGCTGCGGCTTGGTGATAGGGGCTTTGTCTGTCTGAGTAGAACCGCAACCGGCGAGTAATAAGGCGAGTGATGCCATAACAAGATGTCGTATTTTCATATACTTATTTTTTACCTAATTTGAGAACGATAGCGCTCAGCGGAGCAATAGAGATATTCGATTGAATGAGGTCATAACTCTTGCCGGAGATAATGTCCTTGCCGGATGTCTTGTACTTGTCCAATATCTCTGCATAATGCGAGGTAGGAATCGTGCGCGGCTGGTCGGATGCATTGAGATATACGAATACAGCTCCCTCGTCCGTATAGCGGAAATAGGAATACGTATTGTCGCGCGAGAAGAAATGCATCGTCTTGCCGGTATGAATAATAGGCTCGCTCTTGCGGAAATTGAAAAGCTTGGACTGGAACGCAAACATATCTTTCTCTGCGGCTGTCAGTTGGTCACTCTGCGGCAATGGACGGCGCAGGGTGGAGTGACCGAGGGACATGTCCGACGAAATCATGCCGTACTCGTCGCCGGCGAACACTTGCGGTATACCGCGCATCGTGGCTAACAGCACATTGCCTAACTTAACGCGGCGCGGGTCCTTGTCCTTCACTACATCCGCGAAACGGTCCACGTCATGGTTGCCCACAAACAGTAGCAATTTATTTACGTCCGCATACAGATAGTCCATCGCTACGGCGTCATACACGCGGGTCAGACCGTTGCCCCAACCGGAGCCGTCGTTCTCCAAAGCCTGACGGATAGCCTCCTCAACAGGGAAGTCCATAACAGTAGGCAGATGGCTGTCAAAACCGTCGTAGTTCTTGACTCCCGATTGCCAGTATGCCACTGCCGAAGCCGGACGGGTCCAACACTCGCCTACAATATTGATATTCGGATACTCCTCGCGGATAGCGGACAACCACTCCGCACCCGGCAGACGCTCAATATACGGATACGTATCTACGCGCAGACCGTCCAAATCCGCATATTCAATCCACCAGATAGCCCATTGCTGGAAGTACTTGAGCAGGTCTTTGTTCTCTAAATTCATATCCGGCATCGGCTTGTCAAACCAACCACGGTTAGACATCAGACGGTCGTAGTTGGAAG
>CAMOJP010000032.1 GCA_946617165.1 uncultured Bacteroidales bacterium | reverse complement strand
AGTACTTTTGCACCGTGTTTTTCATGGTATTAGATTTAAGGTTAAGTAAAGATTGGGTTGTCGTGAGACAATCCTTCTTTTTTTTTGTGTATTTGAGAAAGTTTTTGTAACTTTGCAGCCTGAATGGATAAAGGCTTTGAAATAAACGATTTGCGTGAAGCGGTACGTGTGATGCGTAACGGCGGAATCATATTATACCCGACTGATACCGTCTGGGGAATAGGATGTGATGCAACCAATCAGGATGCCGTCTATAAAATCTTCGAACTTAAACAGCGGGCTGATTCTAAATCGATGCTCGTCCTCCTTGACAGAGATGATAAACTGGAGGAATATGTTGATGTGCCGGATGCGGCACGACAGCTGTTGAATGCCCAGGATGAATCAAAGCCGATGACCATCATCTATCCGAATGCAGGGGGAGTCGCACCGCAGCTGATTGCTCAGGACGGAAGCTTGGGAATACGTATAACGAATGAACCTTTCTCAAACAAACTTTGCGCTCTGTTGGGGAAACCGCTTGTCTCTACAAGTGCTAATATCAGCGGAGAACCGCCGGCTCCATTTTTCGCGCAAATAGACGAAAAAATAAAAAACGGAGTAGATTATATCTGCCGGTACAGGCAAGATGATCGCACGCCTAAGCAACCTTCTGCCATAATTAAAATCGAACAAGACAACCGCTTCGTTATCATACGTAAATGAGAAAACAAATGATCCAACATAGGTTGATGCAACTCCTGTATATCATCGTCGATGTACTCTTCGCGGAGGTCGTGTGGTTCGCTTTCCTCTACTTCAGATGGAGCGTCTTGGACGACTATCTGACAGGACTCGATGCTTTCTTGGCACCGGCTTTTGATTTCTCTTTGTCCGGCACCTATCATCCCGCTTTCTTATATCCGCTGGGATGTGTGATAGTGTATTATTTCTTAGGCTATTACTTGCGACCCGGAAAACAACGCCTTTCTCAAGTCGTTTGGACCACATTCGTCGGAGCGGTGATTATTGCGTGTGGAGCGTTCTTTCTTATCATCTTGGACGATGTGAATATCGTTGACGCTATACGTTATTATAAATCGGTGGCTGTGCTCTTTATCTTCCAGTTCTTAGTCGTCCTCCTGCCTCGCATCACGCTCTATTATACCGTGCAGAAACGCTTGCATCGCGAACTCGTGATTATTCAGATGCAACCCGGTATGACCGAAAACGACCTCTACGAGCAAATAAGTCAGCTATTCCTTTCTGGGAAAGATATCGCTATCGAACCGCGTGTCTTCGACGTCTTCAGCGGGGCGGCACGTATTATACATATCGACCAGTCTCCGCTTATTATGGTTAGTGACCCTAAAATGGCGGACTGGGAATTGGTCTTCAAACGCACTTTTGACATCGTTATGTCCGCTGTCGCTATGATTATCCTCGCACCGATCTATCTCCTTATCGCTATCCTCATTAAAATGGATAGTCCCGGACCGGTTATCTATAAGCAGGAACGCATCGGATTTAGGGGAAGAATGTTTAATATCCTTAAGTTCCGCAGTATGTACGTGGATGCAGAAGATGATATTCCTCTCTTGTCGCAAGTCGGAGATACACGGGTCACTAAAGTAGGACGTATCTTGCGTAAATATCGTCTGGACGAATTACCGCAACTGTGGAATATCCTTGTGGGAGAAATGTCCATCGTCGGACCGAGACCAGAACGGCCCTATTTCGTCAAACGCATTATGGAGAAAGCACCATATTATTGCCTGCTCTATAAAGTCAGACCCGGACTTACAAGCTGGGGACCCGTCAAAGTCGGCTATACCGATACAATGGATAAAATGTTACAGAGACTCATGTACGATATTACTTATACCGAGAACATGTCGCTCTCTTTAGATGCAAAAATACTTCTCCGTACAATCGGAGTCTTAGTGGATGGAAAAGGACAATAATATGACATATGACCAAGCAATAGCTCAAGTCGAAACTATCGTCAAAGAACTGGAGCAGACCGAAGCCCTCTCAATGGAATTGTATCGCCAAAAAGCGGATGAGGCTAAAAAACTGCTTGACTTCTGTATGAAACAGTTAGACGCCTACTCTTCGGAGAAGTGAACTAACACGTGGCGATAGGACTCGAATATCTTGGATTTGGAAACAAAACCAAGATATTTTTTATTGCTGTCAACTACCGGCAAATTCCATGCTCCCGTGTCTTCAAATAGCTCCATCACTTTCTCCATCGGCATGTCGTTCGTAATGACTGCTTGAGGAGACGTCATTAAATCGCGCACTGTAAAACGGTTGTATAAACGGGGTTGGAACATGATATTGCGAACCTCGTCTAACAGAAGTACACCGCATAACTTGCCTTCCTTGTCAACCACAGGAAAAATATTACGACGCCCCGCTGCAATACACTTCACTAACTCGCCTAACGTCATCTCGGGAGGTACAATCGTCAAATCCGTCTCTATCACATTGTCCATCTTGAGCAATGTCAGTATGGAGCGGTCTTTATTGTGAGTCAGCAGTTCCCCCTTTTGAGCTAAACGCATAGCGTATAGACTGTGCTGCTCAAACAGCTTCATAATAAGATAGGACGATACGGACACTATCATCAGCGGCAAGAACAGATGATAACCGCCCGTTAACTCCGCGATAAGGAAGATGCCCGTAAGAGGGGCATGCATCACACCCGACATCAGACCGGCCATGCCAATCAGCGCAAAATTGCTCTCGGGAACGATAACTCCCAATATATTTAATACGCGCGCGATTACAAAACCTACTAACGCACCCATAAACAAGGAAGGTGCAAATATACCGCCGACACCGCCGCCACCGTTCGTCGACACGGAGGCAACTATCTTCAGTAAGATAATTGCTATCATATAACCGATAAACAGCCACTCCGAATCGCCTAATAACGCAAACGGACTGTGAGTCATCGCGGACTGGGACTCACCGTTGATGAGTTGGGAGATGACATCGTAACCCTCGCCGTATAAGGGGGGAAACAGAAATATAAGAACGCCTAATGTCACACCACCGACGATAATTTTCAGCCCCCAAGAACGAATATTACGCTTGAACCACTGCTCTAAGTAATTCATACCGCGGGTGAAATAGAGCGACGCAAAACCGCATACAATACCTAATACGATATACCACGGAATACGGGATATCGCAAACGGCTCTATCGTACGCAAAATGAACATAGGCTCAGTACCTGTGAACATGTAAGATATTGTGGTCGCTGTGACGGAGGATATCAGTAGAGGGGCTACGGAAGCCATCGTCAAATCCATCATCAGAACCTCTAACGTGAATACCAAACCCGCTATCGGAGCCTCGAAAATGCCTCCTATCGCACCGGCTGCACCGCAACCGATCATCAGCATCATCGTCTTCTGGTCAAGACGGAAAAACTTGGCAAGATTGCTGCCTATAGCGGAACCCGTCAGCACAATAGGTGCCTCGGCACCTACTGAACCGCCAAAACCAATCGTCAGAGCAGAACCTACTACCGAACTCCACATGTTATGAGCCTTGATAATTGCCTTGCGCTGAGATATGGCATAGAGTATCTTCGTGATTCCGTGAGAGATATCGTCTTTGACAATGTAATGGACAAACAACGCGGCAAGGGCAATTCCTATCATCGGACAGATGAAGTACCAGAACTCATGCTCACCAGCTATCAGATAGCGCTCTATAAAATACTGGATTAAGTGGATGAACGACTTCAGTACTACGGCGGCTAAAGAAGACAAGGCACCTACAATAAAACTGAGAACCAGTACGAACTGTTTCTCGCTGATATGTTTCTCACGCCACGCTAATAATTGCTCTTTGCCGCTAATCTTGGTCATCCCAACCGATACCTTTATATTTGCTCAAATCCCATTCTTCCTCCACCTCGTTCAAATAGATAGTGCCTTCTTCCTCATCCTCTGCAGCTGACACAGGCGGCTCGTCGTCTGTCTTGGGAACATCAATCGGAGCGTGGGATATCTCTATCACTTGGTTCTGCTCTTTGTTCAGCTCTTCCCATAGCGCATCCTTGAGGTCGCTGAGACCCATGCCGCTGATGCTCGAGAAAAGCAGAACGGGCAACTCTAATTGCTTCGACAACAGCTTCGCTTCTTTTTGCAACTTGTCTGACTCTTCCTCTGTCAGTACGTCGCACTTGGATATGGCTAACAAACGGGCTTTCGTGAGCAACTGAGGATTATATTTCTCCAACTCGCTCAGCAGAATACCGTATTCCTTCGCAATATCTTCACTCGTCGCAGGCACTAAAAACAGCAGCACCGCATTGCGCTCAATATGACGTAAAAAACGCAAACCCAAACCCTTGCCTTCACTTGCGCCTTCAATAATACCCGGTATATCCGCCATACAGAATGACTGACCGTCGTGATAGCTCACAATGCCTAAATTGGGAACTAAGGTCGTAAACGGATAATCCGCTATCTCCGGCTTCGCTGCTGATACAACCGACAGCAACGTCGATTTGCCCGCATTCGGAAAACCTACCAAACCTACATCGGCCAGTACCTTCAGTTGCAAAATGATATTCTTCTCTTCGCAGGGCTCACCGGGCTGGGCATAACGGGGAGTCTGATTTGTGGCGGTGCGGAAATGCCAGTTGCCTAAACCGCCGCGACCGCCGCGAAGCAAGATGATGCGCTCGCCGTGCTCCTTCACTTCCGCTAAATAAGCACCAGTGTCACCGTCATAGACCACCGTCCCACAGGGAACTTCGATAATCTTATCCTCTCCGTCCTTGCCAAAACTGCGGCTCTCGCCACCGCGACCGCCGTCAGTCGCCATGATATGCTTCTGATACTTCAGATGCAATAACGTCCATAGATTGCGGTTCCCCTGCAAAATAATATGACCTCCGCGACCACCGTCGCCTCCGTCTGGACCGCCTTTAGGCACGTACTTGGCGCGATGTAAGTGCATACAACCCGCACCGCCCTTCCCTGAACGGCAGTAGATCTTAACGTAATCTATGAAGTTTCCGGATGGCATTATTGGGCTAATTGTTTGAGTATCACATCAATCTGGGAGAATGTACACTCAGGATTGATGTTGCTGTTGATTAGAAAATATTTATGACGCCGTAAGTAATAATCACTTATCGGACGGGTCGTCTCATTGTATATACGCAAACGCTTCTTTATCGTCTCTAAATTGTCATCTGCACGACCGCTCGTCTTACCGCGGTTAAGCAAACGCGAGATTATAACATCCTCCTCTGCATATAAATCCAACATGTAGGCATCCATCTTATGAGAATCAAGCATCTCCGTCAATGCGTAGGCTTGATCTACTGTACGCGGAAAACCGTCAAAGATTACGCCCTTGCAATCCGCAGGAAGATTATTGATGTAGTTCTGAAGCAAGGCTATCATCTGACTGTCTGGGATAAGATTGCCTAACGAGATAATCTCATTTATTTCTTGACCTAACTTGCTCCCGGAAGCTATCTCTGCACGTAATACGTCACCCGTACTCAAATGACTTAAACCGTATTTCGATACAATTATGTCGGACAACGTCCCCTTACCACTGCCCGGAGCACCACCAAGTATAATATTCAACATAATTCTAATTTTCTAAACACAATTCCCTAAAACGCAAAAAACGAGTTGCTCAGGGGAGCAACTCGTTTATCTAACTTCTTTCCTTATTAGAGAGCAAGTTTAGCTCCGGCGCGGAACTTAACAACGTTCTTTGCAGGAATGTTGATAACTGCCTTCGTTGCAGGATTGATACCCTTACGAGCGGCTTTCTTTACTACTGCCAATGTACCGAAACCAATCAGTTGTACGTTCTCACCTTTCTTCAGTGCTTCTGTAGCAGCTTCTACAGCAGCATCAATAACTTTAGCAGCTTCTGCTTTCGAAACTGCAGCCTTCGCTGCAACGGCAGCTACGAGTTCAGCTTTATTCATACTTCGTGTTTTTAAGTTATTAATTAAACGTTTAATTATATTTCACATACCTGTGACGTGAAATGCACCGCAAAAGTACAAACTTTTTCTCATTCTACCAAGAAAAACACCGAAAAAATAACAAAAAAATAACTTTTTCTTTATTTTTAGCCTAAAAAGCACACTTTTTGTATACTTATTTCCAAAAAAAATACTACCTTTGCAACCACTATGAGAAATTTACCTCCTATTACCAAATATCTCCTCCTAATCAACTTGATTATCTGGATGCTCGATGCCTTGCTCAAACAACATGGCATTATGCTCACCGATATACTCGGACTACATTACTTCCGGGCGGATGCCTTCCATTGGTGGCAGCCGGTCACATACATGTTCATGCACGCTAATTTCTCACACCTCTTCTTTAATATGTTCGCCGTCCTCATGTTCGCGCCGGTGCTCGAACAGGAGTGGGGAACTACCAAATTCATATTCTACTATCTCCTCTGCGGACTCGGTGCGGCTCTCACACAAGAGGCTACTTGGGCACTCCAAATAAGTCACCTCCTCAATTCATATAGCGCGGAGTCGGTCATGCTCAATTATGCCAACATGGTCGTTACTATCGGGGCCTCCGGTGCCGTATTCGGCATCCTGCTCGCCTTCGGATGGCTCTTCCCGGATGTCCCCATGTTCATCATCTTCATCCCTATCCCTATACGCGCACGTATTTTCGTTATTATTTATGCCGCTATCGAACTCTTCGCCGGCATCGCTAACGTCTCAGGAGATAATGTCGCACACTTCGCACACCTCGGAGGAATGCTGTTCGGATTACTGCCGCTGCTTTATTGGAAATATGCGTCTCGATGGACCGATAAAATCAAATTCTTCTTCCGTAAATCACGCTCCGTCGAGGACGCCAAGGACAAAGACTACTCCGACTACCACTACCACCGCAGCCTATAATGCTGACCGATAAACACTAAAAAAATGCAAAAAAAACACTTTTTTCTTGCATAATCCCTAAAAATGTTGTATCTTTGCAGCCGATAACAACATTAACCCTTAACATTTAAAACACTTTTATTAGGAATACACTCCTTCATGAACAGCTATGCTTAACCACTTTTGGGGCTTCGCACAACTGCCCGATAACATACCATATCCGTCTAATGGTGAGGATAATCCCATGACTCTCGTATGCCAGTTCGCGCTCGGAGAAGGCAGCGCCTGTGTCTTTGCCGACCTCGATTATTTCTTCGGAGATATCGATGCCGACGGAGGACATATCGGCGAATGGGACTCTAACCTCTATAAAGTCCTCTATGCACCGACTACGCAGAACCTCCACGAGCACGAGATCCGCTATGAGGACGGTACATCGGCTGTGCCCGAGCCACGCGAATTGACCGGATACCCGTCGCTCGTCCTTTCCAAACCTACATGCTGGCAGGACGAACTCGCACAGGACTATCCGGATTACCAAGTGCTTGTCCAACTCGAGGAAGACGACGACATCGGCTTACGGTTCTACGACTGCGGCACGCTCTTCTTCCTCATCAAACCCGAAGACCTCGAAGCCAAGCGGTTTGACAAAGTCAAGTGTGTGCTCTACTCCTACTGAAATCTTTAAATTTTTAAACGAATCATACCATGACCCCTGTTTTCAAAGACTACCTTGCTAAGAATGACATCAACGGTTATCTGACTGCCCTCCATCAGGAAGCCGACAACGGCGATGCCGGATCACTGCGTATCCTGCTATACCTCGCCGTCATGGTCTCAGAGGTGGAAGATGCAGTAGATTATGTCACTAAACTCATGGACCTTGACGACGACTATGCTTTCGAGGTATGGCCGCACATGTCCGATGCTATCAACGAACTGAACGAGGAACTCGGTCAGTGTGATGACGACGAGAAATACAAATACGCCCTCGGAGCCAAGTTCAAGACCGCCCTCAATACCGGCGACATGGAGTATGAGAACGAGCATCCCGACTTCGAGTCCCCCTTCCGGCTCTTTGGCGATAAGTTCATCATCACCCTCCAGCGCGCCTACCTTAATCATGTAGGCCAACAGACCTATCCCGTGATAGACGACACCGTGCAAACAAATCCCTGTGCGCCCAAGGAGAAAATCGATTATTGGTACAGCCTCTATCGCCGCAGCGACTGCTCGGCGAATCAGGAGACTGTCTACAACGATGCCAAGCCTTATGCCGAACAGGGCGACCCCGATGCCATGTTCGTCGTCGGCTATTTGCTCGCGCACGGCATACAGACCAAATACTCGAATCCGAACTTCACTATCCTCGCAGCACGGAAAGACCTTGCCCTTCCTTTCCTCCGCCGCGCTGCCGATGCCGGCGTTCCCGGAGCGTGCTGGGAGACCGCTTCTGTCCTGCTCAACATAGAAGACGCGGAGAAGAAAGCTCTGGGATGGCAGTACGTTGAGAAAGGAGCGGAGATGGAGGATAAGGATTGCCTGCGCCGCCTGTTCGGGCACTATGAAGGCACAGACGATGCCAAAGCGTTCGGCTATCTGGCGCGCCTTGCCGCCCAAAACAACACCCACGGATACAAACTCACACTCGCCGAGTGGTACGAAACCGGACGCGGCTGCGCGAAGGATGAGAAAAAGGCTTTCGAACTCGTCGAATATGTCTGGAAGAACTCTTCCGCCAGCCCGTACGACAGCAGTCAGGAGGACTCTGTCAGTATGCTCTGCCGCTACCTCAGAGAAGGCATCGGCTGCGAAAAAGACCCCGAACGAGCCGACGAAATACACCGTTGGTACAAGGACGACGAAGACCGCATGTGGGAAATGCTAACCAGGTAAAATACAACCATCAAAATAAATTACTCTACTATGGCTAAAATTACTGTTACCGGCTACGAAGTAGCCTGCGACTCGGGTATCAATCATTTCACGACCTACAGGGGCGAACCGATTGACATCAACGATATTCAGCCCGGTATGAACCTGGAGCGGCAGATTACCGATTCGTGGTGGCGCAGCGCAGTAAGTCATAAACTCGCCGCACTGACCCTTGTCGAAGTGCGGGACACCGGCGTAGTCCTCCACTACGGCATCAACGACATCTTCATCGAGTTCGGCAAATCCAAACAGATAGACAAGGTCGGACTTTCCTACGCCTACGGCGAACTCTGGGTCAAAGTAGAACCATAAAAAATACTGATATGAAAAAATCATTTCTCATCCTTACTCTCTTGCTGTCCACCCTCGCCACGCAGGCGCAAGTGTACCTGACGGATGTGCTGGAGCCGATTGGAGACGAGAAGGCTCTACGTAACGTATACCCATTCAGAGAGAATTCCGAACTAAACGTTTATAATTCAATGAGTTTGCAGGACTATCTGCTACCTGCCGGATTAGCGTTGTGGGATAAAAAAGAGACTATTTCGTTTAAACTGAATAAGCAATACTCCAAACTCAGTTTCATGTTCGGTCCTGGTAGGAATAATCGTGTACAGGATGCTGGTGTTATGATCATTACGGGCGACGGGGAGACAATCTTCGATGAGTACGTACTCGGCTTTTCTGAACCTCGGTTTATGGTAGTAGATGTCGCGGGGATTGACCAAATCACCTTCCGTTTGTTGGAAGATGCTCAGTGTGTAAATGCAGCTATGATGCAACTCTGGAAAGAAGGCGAGACCGTGGTAATGCCGGAATTGCCTTTTGCACCACCTGCACGCAAGACCCAATTGGTGGCTGAACATTTGCCATACCGTACCAAGTATCATCATATGATACGCGAAGATCTTCGGGAAGTGCCTTATTTAAAGCATAAAACAATTATTTGGTCCGATTACGAGGATAGTATCAGCATAGGTCGGTACATTTACAAGAGCGGCATACAGATGAGTTCCAGTCAAGGACTCTTTGATGCGAATGAAGGTTATTGTTTCTTTTGGCTCAACAAGCAATATGAGAAAATATCCTTTATTGTCGGTCCGCGCGATAATATCAGTTCGCATGCCTCAACTTGGCTGGTTATTACAGGCGACAAAGGAAAAATACTCTACGAGGAAATTGTCAGCCAGACCGACATTCCGCGACAGGTAGTAGTCGATGTGTCGGGGCAAGACCGTATATGTTTCAAAACCGAATTGCGTGGCTGTGACTTCTTGGGAGGTATTACCTTCGGTGTTGTGGATATATGGGCGTATACCAAAGCGGATTTGGCTTCTGTGCCTAAGGAAGGGTTGGTCAATCCCAACAAAGAGAAACTGGCTGCCTTGCCTTCGCCTTGTCCCCTTATCTCCAAGATACCTTCTTTCTCCTATCACGGAAAGGCCAAACCCGAAGCGGTTATTTTTGATGGACAATCCAAGCATATTACATTCTCCATGGGAGGCGAGAAGTTCAACCAGGGACTTATTTTCACCACGGGATCTAACCTATGGAACGACAATATTGACTGCTATTTCATGTTCGATCTCGGCGGCGAATTTGATTACCTCAGTTTCTATGCCGGCATGTTGACCAAACGGCGCACGTTGTTTGATGACAGCCTCCGTATCTATGCGGACGGCAAACTCATTTTAGATACTATCATCCATTGCGCTTGGCCTAACCAGTATTTCGAAGTGCCCATCAACAAGTGCCGCAAGCTGACCTTCGCCAAAACAGGCAACGGTACGCTCAACAAGGACTGCTACATCTGTCTCGGCGACCTCGCCGTCTATCGCGGCAAACCCGTCAAGCACAACCTCTTCAAACATGACAGACCCGATTGCCCCGAAGAAGCCGACCTCATCGACCTTTGCGGCAAACCCTATTTCCACTACGTGGGACGATATCTCTCTAACATAACGGACTTTGATTTTGAGGACTGCTTCATGGACGGCTCCACCAAACGCCGCTCGTTCCACATGAAAGACGGCACGGAGATCTTCAAAGGTGTCATGCTCGAAGCCAATATGCCGCCCTTCTTCGAGGACGCCACACTCATGGATGTTGCGATGATGGCGTTAGTGGGAGCCGGAAGTTCGCTCATGAGCTCCGACGTAGCGGCATACACAGGGGTTACAGCCGGGGCAAGTCCGATTGCGCTCGTAGCACTGCCGCTCATGAGCCAATCCGGAGGACAAGCGTCTGTCGTATCATTCAATACCTACGGCGAATACAAAAGTTGCACATTCACCATTGCTAATAAGTCCGAGTACTGGGACGCTATGGACCAACTTCTCAATATGGGCGACCGCAAAGATACACCGTTCAAACTCAATATCCTCGCGGACCAGCGCCTCGTAGGAGAACTCTATCTGTCGAATAAGATGGAACCTGTCACGATGACCGTGCCGCTACTCAACGCAAGCTCCATCACCTTCTGGCTCGAACCACGGGACTGCCGCTCGGGACAATTCGTCATACATGACATCAAAGTATCTAAGAAACCCTGCGACATCAAAGCACCCGAGCAATACCACGCCGAAAGGCCGACAACTGACGCAACCGGTCAATCTAGTACTCCTAGTGAGCCTAGTCAACCTACTACCACTAGTACTCCTAGTACTCCTAGTACTCCTAGTCAGCCTAGTACTCCTAGTCAGCCCGCTGCTCCCCTGCAGACTCCCGCACCTACTGTGGAATCTCCAGCACCTGCTGTGGAATCTCCCGCTCAACCTGGTGAGCCTGATCAGAAGCCGCAACAAACTCCGGCGCCGCTCACCAAGCAGCAACTGCTGCAGCAACGTATTAAACAAATGAAACAATAAATCCATACCGCTATGACAACTCAACAACCTCTCCAAGCAACACCTGAAGCCTTGCAGGCATATATCAATCAGTGTGCAGAATATTGCGAGAAAGCAAAACTCATTTTGCAGGAACAGGAAGACCCAAGTCCTATCGCACAGATGGCACGGGAAGTTATTAGACTTGCTAAGCACCTCGGTCAGTTCGAGCCCGCACTCAATGCTGCCTATGTCGTTACACGCGATATGGCGGAACTGCTCTACGAACACCCGCGGCTCCTGCTCGAACTCAAAGAGACTGAACTGGAAATCCTCGAATATATAGAGGCACAGGAACAACACGACCTTGAAATAGTGTCGGACCTCCGCAGCGAGATCAAACAACTCAAAGCCAACATCAAAGCGGCGGACGAAGGACGGTTTGGCGATATCAAAACAACGAGTATGCTCAAATCAGACCCCGTCGAGTGGACTGCCGAATACGAAGCAGTCATTGACGAAGCCGACCACGAAGCATATCAACATCTGAAAGATTCACCGCGCGGAATGGGATTCTGCTTCGGCTACTGGGCGGAAAAACGCAATGCCCTGGCTCGACGAGGCATCGAATGGAAAAGCCCTAATATATTGAACCCAAGAGTAATGTTTGACTAATAATTCGTAAATCCTAACTCCTATGTCCTACCTCGAATTACTATACTCTGGTCAGTACGACCGACTGGTCAAAGAGACTTTACCTCTTGTCGAGACCGACAAAGAGGCTCAAACAGCCTTCCTCAGACTCTTCCTCTCACGAGACATCATCTTCCTGCTGGACGAGGCCGAATCTATCGACTTGTTGATAGAGGAAGCCGAAAAAGGAAACCGCTACGCCCAATACGCTTACGCCCGATGGCAGACTATCACACGGGGTGGAGAACAGTCCATCTCTATCGCATACACCAATATGCAAGCCGCAGCCGAGAAGAACCTGCCGGACGCTATCGCAGGATTGGCGATAACATACGAATACGGAGACATCGGCTCTGTCGATTGGAAAATAGAAGACGAACTGATGCAGAAAGCATTTGACATGGGTAGCGAATTAGCAGCTATCTATAAACTGCAGGACTACTGCTTCGGCAGACACTTCGAACTCGCTCAGCCGCATCTGGCAGTCGAACTCGCAGAGCAACTCATCAAACGGGATAAAGAAAATGGTATCGACCCGAACGGATGGTGGTTCTACTACCGCGCTACGGCTAACGAACCACGCACAGGACGCCATTACGTTATGGACGACTATCAGCAGGCACTCGACCGCGGAGTAATCAGAGCTTATACGGACCTCATCATCGCCTATGGCTATGGGGAGACAAACAATGTGCTTATCGAGTCCACAGAATACACCGACTACCTCCAAAAAGGCATGAACCGTCTGTGCCCGGGGGCTTTCTTCCTCGATGCAGCACGAGAAATGAAACGATACGACGCACTCGAAACTTTCTATCATGACGACGAGGGCATTCAACGACGCCAGATACGATACGGGGTGCTCCAAGAGAGCCATGACCTCATCCACTCGCGTCTCTCACAGGCCGCCCGACTTGGAGATACCGCCTCGTGGGAACAGCTCGGAGACTGTTACTACCATGGAGACTATGGATTTAAGCAGGACTATAACAAAGCCTTTACCTGCTACACCAACGGCGCTATACACGATGCCGTCGGCTCCATAGAGAAACTATGGCGCATGATGCACGACCACCTCATCGACAGACCGCTCGACTACGTGGACTCAATCGCCATACAGGGAGCACGATGCGGTTCCAAAAGACTCCTTGCCGAAACAGTCATCATCCATCAGGAAGGACGACTCGTCGAGTACGCCGACGAAATAGAACGCTTCTACGACCCCATCTTCGACGCTCCTGAGTTCACGCTCGATAATGACGAAGACTGGCAGGAGGTCATCGACGAACAACTCGGAGACGACGAACCCGAAGAAGATGACGGACGATACGATGCCTGGGCGTAAAGAAACTGAAACACGACTTTTGATAACAACTAAATTGACAAATATGAAGAAGTTATTCCTCCTGCTTTGTACATTGTACATAGTACCTTCGGCCATCTTCTCACAGGCCTATCTGATTGAGGCACTTAAACCTGCGGAGCAGAACCGTATCAGCATAGTCTCCTCTAAAGTAGGCTTGAATGATTATGACGCACAGCGTATTGCGCATATCTACCATGTCAATACAACCCTCGTCATCAAGGGAGCAGCCCACGGTCTGGTCGGCTCGGATGACCATGGTTATGTGACATATAACCTGAAAGGGGCATACTCCAAACTCACCTTCTGGCTCGGTCCTACACGTCGCGCCGGAGGACTCACTGCCAAGTCGCTGCTCACTATCACAGCGGACGGCAAACGGGTCTTTGACAAACCTGTCTTCCAATACGACCCGCCACAGTTCGTCACGATTGATGTCAAGGGCGTGGACGAGTTGAAAATGAAGACGCTCGTAGGCGAATTGGATATCGCACTTGCCTATGCGCAACTATGGAAAGAAGGAGCGAATATCGTCCAACCCAAACTGCCGGTCTCCTATCCCCAAGGCAAACTCAAACTCGTGGAACAACTCATCCCGTATTATACCAACGGAGCTATCAATCCTATCCAACCGAAGGACAAAGCGCCTGACTCACTCGAGGAATATCCGAATACGGAGGAGAGTGTCAGTATGGCGCGCCATAAGTTCACAAGCGGACTCATGTTCACTTCCGACCAAAAACTCATCGGCAACCCGTCCTACTACTCCTATTTCTGGTTAGGCAAACGATACGACAAACTGTCCTTTATCGTCGGACCGCGCGACAACCAGAGCTCCAACACCTCCGCTTGGCTCGTTGTCTATGGTGATAAGAAAAAAATCCTCTACGAAGAGATAGTCCGCCAAACCGACCTGCCAAGACAAGTCGTCATCGATGTAGCAGGACAAGAGGCTGTCGCTTTCTCCTGCGAACTGCGCTCAAGCGACTTCCTCGGCTCCATCACCTTCGGAGCGGTGGACATATACGCTTATCCCAAAGGCGACACTTCCGTACCGCAAGAGGGACTGGCTAATATCAATAAAGAACAGGTCGCCAAACTCAAATCGCCTGCTTCTCTCATGACCAATATCCTGCCATACTCCGTAAGAGGCGTGGCGAAAGCAAAAAATACTCTCTTCACAGGAGAGTCCTCCTATATCACTTTCTCTATGGGAGGCGAGAAATTCTCCGAGGGACTTATCCTCGCCTCGGGAGCTACATTATTCGACGATAATATCGACGCTTACGCCACCTTCGACCTCGCAGGAGAATTTGACTATATCTCATTCTATGCCGGCATGCTCACCAACAGACGCGTGCTCGAAGACGACAGACTCCGTATCTATGCGGACAATAAACTCATCTTTGACACCGTCATCCATTGTACCGAGCCTAACAAATACTTCGAGGTGCCTATCAATAAATGCCGCTCGTTGCGCTTCGCCAAACCCGGTAACAAGAAACAGAAACAATGCTTCATCGGAGTGGGAGATATTGCACTCTATAGAGGCAAACCGGTCAAGAATGACCTCTTCTATCACGAATATCCTGACTTCCCAAACGAAGCAGACCTCATCGACCTGTGCCAACGCCCCTACTTCCACTACGTGGGACGATACCTCTCCTCGCTCACCAACTTCGATTTCAACGACTGCTTCAAACCCGGCGGCACTAAACGGGACTGCTTCAATATGAAGGACGGTTCTCAAATCTGCAAAGGTGTCATGCTTGAGGCTAATGTGCCTCTGGCGTTGGAGGATATCACACTCACCGATGCGGCTATTATGTTCCTCGTCGGAGCCGGAAGTGCACTCTCACAAAGCGATTTCTCAGCCTACTCGGGAACATCGGCAGGCGGAGGTCTTACAGGGGATTTGGCTATCCTCAGACTCATGAACCCCAAGAATAACGGACAAGCGTCTGTCGTTGCCTTCAATCCCTATGGACAATATAAGTCCTGCACCTTCACTATTGCGAACAAATCCGAGTACTGGGACGAGGTGGACAGGCTCGTTAACCTCGGAGAACGCAAAGACCATCACTTCAAACTCAACGTCATCGCCGACCAAAAACTGGTGAAGCAGATTGATGTATATAATCTCATGCAACCGCAGACCTTTACCGTACCTATCAACAACTGCCACTCCCTTGTCTTCTGGCTCGAAGACGGTCCTGTCCGTTCGGGACAATTCGTACTCTACGACATGAAAGTCAGCAAAACCCCTGCACCCGTCACTGCAACTCCCGTCACTGCAACCCCCGTAACCCGTAACCCCTCACCGGCCACCGATACACCCTCACCGGCTACCGATACTCCCTCAACGAC
Organism: uncultured Bacteroidales bacterium; assembly: GCA_946617165.1. Lineage (GTDB taxonomy): Bacteria > Bacteroidota > Bacteroidia > Bacteroidales > Paludibacteraceae > Colicola. The sequence goes on along the minus strand of CAMOJP010000032.1, from coordinate 3,429 downwards.
TACCCCGAACCCATCACCGGTAACCAATACCCCGTCATCGGTCACCGATAACGCGTCACCTGTTACCCCTAACCCCTCGCGATCGGTGCAGCAGCAACTCAATATGCAAAAGGCTAATACAATGTCCCCCAAGTCCGGCAATACCCTTGCCCCGAAAAAATAACCGCTACCAAGGAAGTGTACCTTCAGCGTATAGCAAAAGTGCAGAAAAATCTACCTTTCTGCACTTTTTATTTGCATATTCCCAAAAAATGTAGTACCTTTGCAGCGCAAAATTGGAAATGTATATTGTGTATGATGATTTATTCAGCAAGACGACTTCCAATTATGTTATCGAGGATGACTCTGCAATACCTATCTTGCTTATTATTGCTGTTGTTAAATACGTTAAAAGCGGTAAAGAAATACCTGTTTTACAAGAACAAGTGGATAATTTCGAAATTTAATATTATCTTACCATGGTATTTTGAGGAGCACCCCTTGAAATACCATGGTAATTAAAAATGCGATATTAATACTATCAGACGATGAAAGTCAAAATAATATTTATCCTTTGCCTTATTACTATTACTTCTACGATTAATGCTACCGAAATTGAATTACCTAAATGGTTCATTAATCAAGAACCTGATACGTATGTCGGTATATCAGTTCCTAATGGTTCCGAGCAAGATGCATTAGTTGGAGCTTTGCTACAATATGTTCTATCGCAAAAGCACATGTGCTTCAAGATATATAACAATGGTTATGGTCTAATCCAGAGTGATTATTCGAATCTCCAAAAGATAACTACTTTTTCGATATTCGATTATCATATAGAACTTGACACAATGATTTCATATGATATAGCAAAAATGAAATTGCTTCCGTCCAATGAATATATATGTCAAATTACTGAAGGAACATCTATACAACAAAAATTATCCTTATCAATTATAAGCAAACATATTTCACAAAGTGTAAATGATACGGTGGAGTATAGTATAAATGATACAGTACGACTTCAATTTGGAAACTACTTTGCTTTAATTTCCAATAAAAGGGATGGTTGGGGCATTGATCAGTTTGCTCACAATTTTATATGGTTAGCGCAGGACTTAAATAATAAGGAAAGAACTACCTATTTTTCTACAGCCAATGATAAAGAGATAGAGTATTATTTTCCAACTTCAATATCAACAACACAACGCGATTTACAAAAACATTACCTTTTAGGAACTTGTCTGGCAGAAGGATTAATACAATCTTATATTTCTATATTATATGATGAATTACCGAGGCATAGTGTAAACGATAGGAGGCAACAAAAGGCAGATCCCTTAATAGCACCGCTTACACATACTTTACACTTTATAGGAATAAAAAAAGAACAGAGGGGGACGAATTCAAATGTAGTAGATACTCCGCAACTATTGTATTATCACAAACAATAATGTATATGTTTTTTTATTTATGAATAAGATTTTCTTTATTATCTCATTATTTATGCTATCTGCTTGTTTCGTAAATGCAGGCAATATATACGAAAAATCAGATAAACTGGTGCCGCGATGGGTAAAGCACACTCCTAAGTCCGAGAACCCAAATATATCGTATCGGGTAGTGCAAGTATATGTAGATAACCTAAGTGAGATGCATGAAAAAGCACTGAAGGAGTTGACAAACTATCTGCCTCAATCCTGGGAGGTTAATCGCTATGCCGAGTGGCAAGTGAATGGCAATGGAAGTAATGATGTTAAAGTGCTTATGGAAGGTTCACCTATACCGGTAGATATGAAGTGTATAGAGGTTGACTCCTATTGGGAATATGTACGAATGGGGTATACAAATAAATATCGTTGTTATGTCCTTTACCAAGTAGCGCGCCCCGGAAGTTACGCTAAAGAATATACCCGCCTTACTGATAAATATGGATTTGGTCCGGTAGCTCTGTCCATTATCCCGGGTGCGGGGCAGATGTATAAGGGCTCCTATCTAAAAGGCGGACTTATAATGGGAGCTTCTGTTTTATGTGCGGGTGGAATTGTCTTCTGCCAAGCCAATAAATCAAGTTATCAGGTCTTAGCTGATAAAGAACATAATGCTAAAATTAAAACAAATTATCAAACCAAAGCAAATAATTGGAATACAGGTGGATATGTGTGCATTGGAGCTTTGGCAGGAATATGGCTGTATAATATTATTGATGCGGCTGTAGCGTCTGGCGCAAGGCGAATGGTTGTTGATAGTAAATTCAATATCACGGCCTTTCAAATAGCACCAACAATGATGGATAATTACACCCCAGCTTTAACTGCTAAAATAACATTTTAATACAAGTTATGATGAAAAAAATTCTGTATTGTTTGGGTATTTGTATACTCTTGTTTTCTTCTTGTGCTCAGCAAGAATTGAATGTTTTTGGAAGTGTCACCGGTATAGTTAAAGATGCGCAAACGTCGAATCCTCTAAGTGGGGTAAAAGTAACAGTTACATATACGGGGGCTTCACAAATCACAACATCCGAAGGGCAATTTATGTTTGACAACTTGGATGCACAAGAATATACGCTGACATTTGAAAAGTCTGGATATGTAACGACGACACAGACTGTTAAAGTTTTAGCAGGAGAAACCGTCTCTGTTCATGTGCAAATGCAAAAGAATACTTTGCCTATAGATGTTAGCCCAACCTTTTTGAACTTTGGAACAAATGAGTCCTCGCTCAATCTCACGCTTACGGCCACGGATAACCAATCAGTTATGTTTACAACATCAACATCCGACAAATGGCTCAGCGTTACGCCACAGAGTGGTACAGTCAATAGTTCTTCTCCTACTACGTTGCACGTGATGGTTTCCCGAACATTATCTGCCGGTTCATATGAAGGCATCTTAACTATTCGCGTCAATTCAGAGAGTAAAACGATACCGGTTTATATGCAAGTAGCCGGAGCGAATATCCCTGTGGTTAGTGTTGAGTCCGTGACTGGTATAACGCAAACGACAGCTACCGTGAAAGGATTACTGACTGTTGAAGATGGATTATCCGTTAGTGATTATGGCGTCTGCTATTCCATAAATACGTTGCCTACCGTTAATGACCAAAAAGCTTCCCGTGGCGGATGTAGTAAATCTACTGACTTTACGTGCCAGTTAAGTGGTTTAACACCGGGAATAGCTTATAATGTTCGTGCTTATGCCGTTTGTGACGGAATCACTTATTATGGCAATACCAAATCATTTACTACGGCTACAAGTGGTGGCGGCGGAAGCGGTACTGAAGATTACTCGTCTGCCATAGTCAATAGTGATAATAGCCAAGTTACTATTAACCTCACTTCATGTCGGCGAACTGGCACCAGAGTGACCATTGAAGCCACTATACTCAACAAGGGAATAAATCCGTGCGATTGTTATCGGATGAACACTATTGGAGATGGATATACTT
>CAMOJP010000031.1 GCA_946617165.1 uncultured Bacteroidales bacterium | reverse complement strand
CAGACACAGGGTCATCCTTCGCACGAAGCAAACGACCATAGTGATAACATGCATGTACGTAATCCTTCGGATAGAGATGCTGCCATTTCTCTAACGTATTATACGCCTCCGCGATAGCGACACTATCCGTATAGCCTTGCCCCTCTGCCCGCAAACTATCCGCCTCCGACACTATTCCTTGCGCCTCACGCAACGAGTTGGACGAACAGCCTGTTAGCAACAAACAGACAACTACGGCAACGGAGAGAAATATATTTCTTCTCGCAATCATGCGTGCAAAGGTAGTACTTTTTTCCGATATATGCAAATAATAAAATGGGAAAAAGTACACAATCTTCTTTTTCTGAGATTATTTTACTTCCTGTCCTGTAACAGAATACGTTTTCCCATCGCGAAGAATATACATCTGTCCGTCGCGGAGGAGCTTAGTGGCAGAAGCGGGTTGTTTAACTACTTTATCAATTGCAGAATCAATAATTTCCCAATCCGGACAATTATTGCGGATACCAATGCCTTCCGTATCGAATGAATAAAGGGTATTACCATCCTTATCTACTGCGCATAAAGCATAAACAGAAGTTGTTGATAGTGCTCCACGTTGATTGTTCTCATAAAGCATATACTTTGTTCCTATCCCTTCAATCCATTCTACTGTATGATTCGATTGTCCGCCTTTGACAACAACGTGTTTTCGACCGTCAACGGTTTGTACATCTTGAACGAGCCAGCGATATTGATTCTTTACCTTTTCATCATAATCGGGGTCGCCGGGTATTACCAATGGATCTATTCCGGTATACGAATGATCGTAAGCATATACTACATCATTGATTTGTACATCGAAGTTAAACAGAAGCATTTCTGTCTTTTCACCGGACGGAGTAATATAAACTTGCTGGCCATCTGTACTTTCTCTCAGAGCCGCAATATATGAGGACTTGCTATTGCACCAAACCGCTTTATTAGTGATACCATTGATTACTGTATCACCGTCAAGGAAATATGTCTCTGAACTAAAGGAAGGTTCAAGACCCGTATAGTCAGGATATACACTTTTCTTCACTCCATACCACTTAGAAGCTTGAGGAAGAGTCTCTGCAAATATCTTTGCCCCTTTTCCGTATATATCCACAGCATAATCCTGAGTTCCGACAATTCGAACATGCAGGTATAGTGAATTGTTCACAATTGCTAATTTGCCGGAAACTTGGTCTTTTGACCCATAGATATTGTCGACCAACTGCTGTTTGATATTAATAACAGTATGAGAAACATCTTCCAAAGTTAACAAATAACCTTCCATTTCGATTGTTCCAAAGTCCTCTAAGGCTCTGCAGGTTATTGTTTCTTTTTGCTTATGAACATATGTAAAATTAGTATTCTGCGGTAAATATTGTATTTGCTGCCATTCTTCTATTTGCCATTCGCCATCCCAAACTGAAGATGAAACAGAACTGGTTTGGGTATTATCAAGAGTCTGTATTACATTATTAATCCATTGAAGAGAATCTAATTTATCTTGTGCAGCAATGGAAAAACAAATAATTAAAGAAAATACAAAAATAATTATACGTTTCATGGTTATATTTTTTTTAGATGATGCAAAAGTATAACTTTTTTTTTAGACGAACAAAAAAAAACGACCTTTTAAACGAAATTTCTTATAAATACATATAGTTTATTTCAGTTTCCACAAGGAGATACGTTTGCTTCAAATGTAGTCCCATACGTAACCTCAAAGCCATCGTTCAACAAAATATTCATTGTCGCTTTAAATTGAGTATCTGCATTTATAATCACACTTCCATTTGTCGTTATTGATTTTGCTTTAGTATATGTCGGGATAATATCTTGTTGTGTATAGGTAATATCTTCTATAGGACATATATTGATGTTAAAACTGATTACAGAATCACATCCTGAAATGTCAGATATGTATACATTCCCGAATTCTGCTGTTGATAAGAATTGTTGTGGGTTTGTATACCTCCCAAAAGATGTAGAATTTAATTCTGTGCAAAATGGTGCTAAAGAGAGTGATCCATCTGTTATAAAATTTCCATCTCGTCTATATACGTAAATCTCATCATTTTTTCCACCACATTCGACAGCATAAAAATTTCCATGTTTTGAAGGGTTTATGCGATATATTAACAAACCGCTATTTGGAACATATGTATCATAAACTTGAGTTTTCTTGCGATATTCGAGATATAGATACTCATTACTTCCATCAATAGCCACTTTATAACATTGCTTTGTGGAACTCATAGGATACAATGAGTATCTTCCGTCTGAAGATATTACGGGTAAGGAATCTATCCAGTGTAAATATTTGTATTTCATGTAACCTGATGTCTGTTGAGGATAGTAACCATTAGAGGCCATAATGTCCCAACTTCCTATGGGATTCCATGTGTGCCCTAATGAGTCTGGATAGCCATGATATAAATCTGGCAATCCTAATGTATGACCAAACTCATGGCATAAAACGCCAACACCATATTGCGTTGTAAAATTAGATAGTTGAAAATTGTAAGTATAAACTCTTTTCCCATTTATGTATGTTTTTTGAATCAAACTCCATTTATGTGGCCACAAAAGAGTATTCCATGCCGTAGTTCCGCCCTTTACAATAAAACAAATATTGTCTACACGTCCATCATTATCACTATCTACATTTAAGTTAGACGGTATTTGATTTTGTATAGACGTTATTGCTCTAACAAGTAGTGAATCTTCTCTATTTTTTCTCTGTGCGTCTGTATACCCAATTGGATTGTCCTCCGAATAAGGACAATAATATGCTCGCGGATGAACATCTTGGTAAGAATATGTACTTGTCCCGATTGGATAGAAATATGAATTAACTTTCAACTGATTATATGAAGATGTCCAAAAGTATTGTTTAAGGGAATTCGCATTTGTGGCTGAGTCTATATACATTGTTGAAATATTGTCACGAATAGTTTCGGTGTAATCATCTTGGTCGCTAAATATTATAAAAACCACTAAGTTATTAATTGTTGTTATAGCTCTGTTTCTGTTAGGCAAAAACTTGTATGGAATATTCTCTACTTGATTATATAGTTGAATATTTTTTTGACGCTCTTGTATTATTTTGTTAGAATGCTTAACAAAATTATAATTAGATTTTACCACTTTGTTAGCTGCGATTAGACTATCCGTTCCTATTACGCGGTAACAATAATAATGTGACACACTGTCTTGGATAATCATATTGCCTTGAATGTCATGTAGCCAATGATAGAACTCATCTCCTGAAGTATAACAAAAGAATTCACTACCATCTGGTTGTGTCAATTTAACAGGAACATTCTCCAAAGGAGACGAGAATAATAATAAATCACATATGGTGAATAGCAATAATAATAATTTTCTCATAATCGTTACTTCGTTAATATCATTCGTTTCGTATCAACCACTTGCCCGTCGGCTATAAGGGAGTACAAATACATACCGGCATCCATAACTCCTCCGGACACGATAACCTCGCCCTCACCAAACGTACTGATAGGATACTGCGCTATTTGGGAACCGTTCATGTCGTAAATATATAGCGAGGCTGCCTTCGTTGTCAACGGAAGCTCATACTTAATCTTGGTATCTACAGAAAATGGATTGGGATTATTTTGATATAATACTGCCTGCTCAATTTCTGTCTTTGACGGCTCATCCTTATGTAAGGAAGACTTAATGCGTTTAGCAGAATTCAAAGAATTTTTCTTTAGACCAACTATTTCCGCCTGCAATTCGTCTATCTGTTCTTGTTGTGCATTGACGGCCTTGATAAGAAGCGGTATCAATTCAATATAGTTAATAGACAATATGCCATCGCGCTCATATACAAGATTCGGAAATACTTTTTGTACATCTTGTGCCAATAAACCGTAATGAGTGTCTTTATATTCTTTAGCATCCTTATCTGCCAACAAGATAGAATCTGATTTGAAATTATAAGATACAGGATTTAAGGACTTGAGGCTATTTGCCAACTCCGATGGAATATCTTCAATATTTTCTTTTAACCTTTCATCACTCAATGTTGAAACAGAAGTCGCTATCAATGTACCAGTGACATTGACAGAACCATTAAAATATCCAGCATAGGATGACGTAATAGTCCATGTAGATGGAAGGGTTATTCCGTTGCTTGTGCCATATACACCAATACCGCCATAGTAATTGGCAAGACCCGCAACGCCGGCGCAAAGAGCATTCGGGCAAGTGTAGTTTTTTCTGCCTATTCCTAAAACGCCAACAGTAGGATGAATCGGATAATTATTACCCGTCGTGTAGCCATCTGCATAGCCATAAATCGCACATACGGGGCCTGTTGGTATAGAGCCTATCTTCACAGTCGAATGTATTCCATAATATGGATCTAAAGTATTATTTGTGTGTGAAAGTTTAAGTCCAATAGATGATGTAGGGTCTGTGCCGATTGCTAAATGTTCCTCAATTTTAACTCCACCACTTTGGTACACTTTGAGTTGGGCACTGATAGAAAAAGAAATAGCACTAAATAGCACAACACATAAAAGAATCTTATTTTTCATAATCTTGAAATTTTAATTAATTAAACATTATTGCACCATAAATTGTCCCGTCAAAGCACCGCCGGCTGTCATTATATTTAATACGTACACACCCGCGTCAGGAATCTGCTCTTCCATGGACTCACTGAACACTTCGTATACAACTACACTACCGGTAGTAACATTGACAACCACTGCTTGAGCAGAGGAAATACTTGCTTCCTGCTTAGTAATAGATAATGCACGGCCATTAATCGTCGCACGAAAATCGGTAGGATGAGGAGGAACATTACCCATGTGTTCTGCATCATCTAACGGAGAGTTTCCACTAGGAATTTGCATTTCTAAAATTGTTTGCAAAGGAATCTCTACCACCTCAGCCCTTAAAAAATATGGTATTGCAATAAGTACGCCCAATACCAAAGCAACAATTTTACTTTTCATAAATCAGTAATTTTAGAATGAATAACTTTATACAAACCACCTCTATGTGATTTCGAGTGCAAAATTACTGCATTTCGATGAAGTGACCAAATTATTTATTTGGAAATTTAAAAACGCAAATCGCTGATATTAAGCAATTTGCGTTTTTGGCAATTGGGAAAGTTTATAAAACAACACTTTTAACCTATCAGATTGAGTATATAGGTGCGTAGATTTGTGGTATTTGTCCCCAATTTTCGGGCTGTTGTGTACTTGAATTTTCCAAGACCACTATATGCATAAGGTATCATATCTACCATTTGTTGGGTACTTGCTCGTAATAATATTAACACACAAAGTCGAATCTCCTTTTCGGAAAGAGAATATGCGTTTAATCGATCTATGATTCCATACAGTCGAAGATTCACTACGGAACACATTTCTTCATAATTGTACCATTTCAATTCAGCCAAAAGGTCACTACTATTATGAAGTAATAGGCAAGTATGCTCTACATCCTCTTGTATTTGAAGATGCTGATTTTCATGCAACTGCGATAAATTGGTTATCGTTTTCTGCAATTGAGTATGAACTTTCTCTTTCTCATGCAATTCTTTTACTATATGACGATGTTGTTTACGCTTCAGCCACATATAAGATAATATTGAACTTGAAATGATAAATAATAATGCGGCTACAAGAATATATATCCATCTAATATCTGATTTGTGCGTTATATATTGTTGAAGTAGATTTATTGCGCCAGATAATTTTTCTTTTTCAGGCTCATATTCATAGTAGCGAATATCTTCGCGTTGTGATGCTATATCGCGAATATCTTCCTCACTCAACGTTGAATCGTAGTGTGCAATAATATAAAGAGCATTAAATTTATCTTGATAAATAGAAGAAGTATCGTTTATGATTGAGTAGGCATAATAGAGAGCTGAATCCGGTTTTCCTAAACCGGAAAAAGATTGTGCTTTGATAATAATACCCAGAGAACTGATATGCCGAAGCTGTGTTGTCTTATCAATCCATCTTATAGCATTATCATATTTTCCCAATATCTTGTATAGCTCTGCTGTAGTTTCAAATGTGCGATAAAGAACGTTTGTATCAGAACAGTATTGCTGTATATGATTAAGCAAGGTTAAGGCTTCTTCTTTTTGCCCTAACATCGTTTGTTGATATGCCATTTCGTTTAGCCCATAATAATATAATAAGGTGTCACCGTTTTTGAGGAACATATCAGCGGAGCGGCTATACATATCGTATGCCAATTGATACTCGCCTGCCAAATGACTGATAGAACCCATATTCGAATAGATTCGACCTAATATATGATAATCGCGCGTGCGCGAATGGGTGCCGTTGATAAACACCTCCATCGCAGACACAGGGTCATCCTTCGCACGAAGCAAACGACCATAGTGATAACATGCATGTACGTAATCCTTCGGATAGAGATACTGCCATTTCTCTAACGTATTATACGCCTCCGCGATGGCAACACTATCCGTATAGCCTTGCCCTTCTGCCCGCAAACTATCCGCCTCCGACACTATTCCTTGCGCCTCACGCAACGATTGGGACGAACAGCCTGTTAGCAACAAACAGACAACTACAACAACGGAGAGAAATATATTTCTTCTCGCAATCATGCTGCAAAGGTAGTGTATTTTTTTGAGGCGTGCAAATAAATTTAGAATTTTTATGTAATAGTAACCTATAATCGTAACTTTGTAAGATGCCTTTTGGCAGTCCTTTAATCCTCAATGTAATCAGGAGAGGAAGTGTATTCGTCATAACGGTCTGACTTGAAATTCGCAATAGTGTATTCCTTGCCGTCTTTCACGTAATAGATACGCGAATCAAAGTCCGGATAATTATTTGCATTGTATGATATCATTAATTACCAAACCGGCGAGTGTGGCGCCAAAGGTCATAACAACAGGAGCTATAGTGCCGCTGTCAGTACTTATTTCCGGTGACCAGACGCAGGTAAAGGATGTATTGATGTTGTCGTAGGATTTGAGATGGTGTCGTAGAGCACGAGCGAGGGGGCAACCATAGACTTTGTTAAAGCGTCCGACGCGAATTTCACCGGGATTATACTTGCGTCCTGCTCCCATCGAAGCGAAAAAGGTAGCGGAAGAGCGTGTTGCTTTGGTTATAAGTAAGGTTTTATCGGGTACGCTATCAATTGCGTCCAAGACATAGTCATACTGATTGAAGTCAAACAGTTCTGCCGTTTTGTCGCAATAGCGCTCGTTAATAACTGTTATATCCGCTTCGGGATTGATATTGAGCAGGCGTGTACGGAGTTGTTCGACCTTAGGCAGTCCGATATTTGCGTGCATAGCGACGAGTTGCCGGTTGATATTAGACGGGTTGATGATGTCAAAGTCGACTATTGTCAAGTGCTTTACGCCTGTTCTGACAAGTGCTTCGGCACACCATCCTCCTACGCCTCCGGCTCCAAAGAGGATGATATTGGCGTTTTGTAGTTTATCGAAAGCGGATGGCCCGATAGCCTGTATTGTTCTATCAAAGTAAGATTCCATATCGGGTTGCGATTTTGTGTGCTGCATTTATACCGTCCAAGGCGGAGGAGGTTATTCCTCCGGCGTAGCCGGCACCCTCACCGCAGGGATAGAGCCAAGGATGTGAGATAGAGGTTAAGGTGCTATTGTCGCGCAGTATGCGTACTGGGGAGCTGCTTCTGCTCTCTACCCCGACAACCACCGCCTCGTTCGTCAAGAAGCCCGGATACTTGCGGTCAAAGATACGTAGTCCCTGTCTCAAGGAGGAACCAATCGGTTCGGGCAGCCACTCGTCCAAGCGTGAGCTGATGAGCCCCGGTAGGTAGGAGGAGGGCGGTAGATTTTGTGAGAAGCGTGCGTTGACGAAGTCTTGTAGTCTCTGAGCCGGAGCGGAGTATGCTCCGTTGGCGCGTGTATTGCCTACGGCAGTGTAAGCAAGAGCTTCGTAAGTCTCTTGGTAGTCTAATCCGCGCAAGGGGGCAGTGCCTGCTATATCGTCGGGATTAATTTGTACCACCATACCTGAATTGGCAAAGGGAGAATTGCGGTGTGAAGCAGACATGCCATTGACGACACATCCGTTAGCCGCACTTCCCGCGGGTACGATATGTCCTCCGGGACACATACAGAAACTATATACTCCTCGTGAATTGACTTGTGTAACAAGGGAATACGATGCATTGCCCAATAAGGCAATCACTTGTGCCGGAGCATTGTGGTAAAAGAGCCGGTTGATAAGCGACTGCGGGTGCTCGACGCGGACTCCGAGGGCAAAGCCTTTGGTTTGCATAGCGATGCCCTCGCGGGCTAACATCCTGTAGGTATCATGGGCGGAGTGCCCGATGGCGAGGATGACGGGAGGGGTAGGAGTCGAAAGACGAGAGTCTATGGACGAGAGGGAGGTGATGAGGGTTTGAAAGTGAATTTCTCCTCCGTGTGCCAGTATGCACTCGCGCATGTTCTGTATAATACGTGGCAGTTTATCTGAACCTATATGAGCATGCGCTTCATATAAAACATTGTCCGGAGCCCCGAAAAAATGGAAGAGCTCCATTACCCGTTGCATATTCCCACGTTTCTTACTGCGAGAGAAAAGTTTACCGTCAGAGAAAGTTCCGGCTCCCCCTTCGCCAAAGCAATAGTTAGACTCGGGATTGAACGCGATATTGCGATTGAGCAATGCTATGTCTTTTTTACGTTCGCTGACGGTTTTGCCTCGTTCGAAGATAATAGGTTTGATGCCGTGTTCAAGTAGTGTGAGTGCTGCAAATAATCCCGCAGGACCTGCTCCGATGATATATGCAACGGGAGCATCGGATTCTACGTGTTGAAAGTGAGGCTCCTCGTATTTGGGAAGTGGTGCATCAATGGGAATATAGTGTCCGGCATCGTCGGCTAAGATAGTAAGGTTAACCTTTATATTACGCTGTCGTGCATCAAGAGAGCGACGTACCACTCGGTACGTCGTCTCAATTCGTTTAGCCTCTCCGGGCGATGTTGTCAGAACAACGGTTTGCACGGCTTATTTGTTTTTGAGTGCTTCGAAGACCTTAGCTTCTATCTCGTCTGCCAAGTCGGGATTATCCCGCAGGACCGCCTTAGCCGCATCGCGTCCCTGAGCTAATTTATTACCATTGTAGCTGTAGAAGGATCCGGACTTGGTGACGATTCCGTTTTCTACGCCGAGGTCAATGAGTTCTCCAACCCTGGAAATACCCTCATTGAACATGAGATCAAACTCAGCTTTGCGGAAAGGTGGAGCCACTTTGTTTTTAATAACCTTAACGCGTACTTGGTTACCAAGAACGTTATCCCCATCCTTAATCTGTCCGATGCGTCTGATATCCAATCGTACGGAAGCGTAGAACTTAAGCGCATTACCTCCCGGTGTTGTTTCCGGATTACCGAACATCACTCCGATTTTCTCGCGCAGTTGGTTGATAAAGATACAGGTCGTTTGTGTCTTATTAATAGTAGCCGTGAGTTTGCGCAGCGCTTGTGACATGAGACGCGCTTGCAGTCCGACTTTATTATCTCCCATCTCCCCTTCAATCTCAGCTTTAGGAGTCAACGCCGCAACGGAGTCAATGACGATAAGGTCCACAGCCGCTGAGCGAATGAGCTCGTCGGCGATGTCTAATGCCTGCTCTCCGCTGTCGGGTTGTGCAATAAGCAGGTTATCGGTGTCAACACCTAACTTCTCTGCATAAAAGCGGTCGAAAGCGTGCTCAGCATCGATAATAGCAGCTATTCCACCTTGTTTCTGAGCCTCCGCCATAGCGTGGATAGCGAGTGTGGTTTTACCACTGGACTCGGGTCCGTAGATTTCGATTACACGTCCCCTCGGATAGCCTCCTACGCCTAAAGCGACGTTGAGTCCGACAGAGCCTGTCGGAATAACCGCCACGTCTTCAATTTTATCTTCCCCTAAACGCATAATGGCCCCTTTACCGAAGTCTTTGTCGATTTTTGCCATTGCATTCTGTAATGCTTTCAGCTTGTCTGCTGAAGGTTGTTTTCTTTCTTCTGCCATAACTATACTTGTTTTATTTGGGCGCAAAGGTACTGTTTTTTTTTGAATTATGCAAATATATATGCACGTTTTTTCAGATATTTAGTGCAAAGAGTAGTTTGGCGTTGTTGGTAGTGACCGTATCAATGTGCTCAAAAGTGGTGTTATACACTTCTGCTAATACGTTTGCTACATAACGCATCCACCGACTCTCATTTCGCTGTCCTCGATATGGTACGGGTGCCATATAGGGAGCGTCTGTCTCTAAAACCAATCGCTCCAAAGGTATCCCTCCGAGGTTATCGCGCAACTTGCAGTTTTTAAATGTGATGACTCCTCCTATACCTAAATACAAACCCATATCTATAATCTGCTTAGCAGTTTCATTACTGCCGCTATAACAATGCATCACTCCCCGTAAGCTCGGAAACTCTTTCAGAATGTTAAGGCAGTCCTCGGTAGCGTCGCGACTATGAATCATTACGGGCAGGTCACGCTCTACAGCCCACGCTAATTGGATGCGCAGGGCTTCTTGTTGCCGGGCTTTAAACGTGGTGTCGAAGTGATAATCAAGACCAATCTCGCCGATTGCGATGTAGTTGAGAGTGGAGAGATGGGAGTGGAGGGTGGAGAGCTGGTCTTTATAATCATCTTTGACATTTTCCGGGTGTAGTCCGATAGCGGGGTATAGGTAAGCGGGGAAGCGTTCGCACACCTTGCGTACGGGTTCTATTGATGCAACGTCCACACCGGGCACTAAGATTGCTTCCACTCCTGCATCTTGCTGCTCTTTGATAAAGCGGTCTAACCCCTCTTCGTATTGCGGGTCATCAATATGTGCGTGAGTATCTATCATTTATTTGGCTTGGAATTACGAGTAAGGATGCTGCTGTCTCCGTAACTGAGGAAACGGAAATCGTGGCTGAGAGCGTAGTCATAAATTGTATGCCAGTCTCCATCTACGAAAGCGCTTACTAAGAGCAGCAGAGTTGATTTGGGTTGATGGAAATTCGTTATAAGTTGGTCCACTACGCGGAACGTGTATCCCGGACGTATCATGATTTGTGTCTCCGCGTGCAAAGTCTCTTGTCCGGTAGTGTCCAAGTAGTTCACTATAGCTTGCAGTGCTTCAGCCGTAGTTATGTCGTATAACTGTTCATAGGGTTCAAATTGTCCTACATGCCAGTCATAGTTATTGCCCTGTTGCACGCTGAGTTTAACTCCTATATAATAGAGCGACTCTAACGTGCGCATCGAAGTTGTACCGACAGCTACGATATGGCCTAAGTTACGAGCGATATCTTCTATTGCTTTTCGCGGCACCGCAATAATCTCGGTATGCATAACATGCTTGTTAGCATCTTCGGTCTTTACGGGTTGAAATGTTCCGGCTCCGACATGTAGTGTAAGTTCCGTAGTCTGTATGCCTCTTTGTCGCAAGTCGTTGAGCACATTCTGCGTGAAGTGCAAGCCCGCTGTCGGTGCTGCAACTGAACCTTTGATACGGCTATATACAGTCTGATAGGTGGTCTTATCACTTTCCTCTGTTTTGCGGTTCAAGTAGGGCGGAATAGGCAGTTCACCCAAGGCATCCAACACATGTGCAAATGACAGGTCAGTATTGTCCCAAGTGAATCTCACTTCGTATGTGTTGCCAATCGTCGCTCCACGCTCGGCATAGACTGTAGTATTACCTATTGGTAAGGAGAGTTTTCCTTCTTTCCACTTCTTGAGGTTTCCAATCATGCACTTCCATGTGCAGCCTGCGGTGGATGAGAGTGCCAATTGGTAATCTCTCGGCGCGAGCGGCTCCAAGCAGAAAACTTCAATCCGTGCACCTGACGGCTTATGAAACACCAATCGTGCGGGAATCACACGCGTGTTGTTATAGACTAACAGCGAGCCGGATGGAATATAATCGCCTACGTTGTAAAAATAGTCTTGTGAAACCTGTCCGTCGCGATAGACGAGTAATTTAGAGTGGTCTCTTTCTTTAAGCGGATACTTGGCAATCCGTTCGTCCGGTAAAGGGTAGTTATATTCGCTTATGAGAATTTCTTCCATTATTTATTTTTTTAGGTCCTCTATTAGCGACGAAGGTTTTCCTTTCGCCGGCAAAGAGTTCGTATTGATTAAACCAGCACTCCAACTCTCCATTCATAAGTCGGATACGTTTAGAGGGTTTGAGTCCGATACATTTGAGTGCGTCTTCGTTCGAGGAGATGACCCAAGCCGTAGCACCGGTGAACTGGTGCTTAAAGGCAGTTCCCATGTCGGCATATAGTCTCAACACGTCCTTGTCTTGTGCGAGTCGTTCTCCGTAAGGCGGGTTGACCATCACTAAGGCCGGCGTATTTGTCTCCCTTTTAATTTCTTGCAGGCGTATCTGTCGAATCTCTATACACCGTTGCTGACCCGCAGACTTGATGTTTTTGAGTGCTTGTTGTACTGCGTAGAACGATGCGTCCGATCCGTAGATACGGTGAGTGAATGGACGTTCTTGTGAATCATCGTTGTAGATGTCCTCAAATAAGTCTTTGTCGAAGTCAGCCCATTTTTCAAAAGCGAAGCCCTTACGGAATAGTCCCGGTGCTATATTCTGTGCAATGAGTGCCGCTTCAATAAGCAGTGTACCGGACCCGCACATAGGATCGTAGAAGTCGGATTGACCTTTCCACCCCGCTATGAGCAACATCCCCGCAGCGAGCGCCTCATTGATAGGGGCTTCTGTATTTGCTACGCGGTAACCTCGTTTGTGCAGGCTTTCTCCCGAACTGTCCAAAGAGATAGTAACGGTCTCGTTTGCAATATGTACGTTGAGGCTTAAGTCAGGGTCTGTGAGCTTCACGTTAGGCCGTTTCCCCTCCCGCTCGTTCCACCAGTCGGCTATAGCGTCTTTCACCCGGTAGGTTACATAGCGTGAGTGACGAAACGTGTCGGAATAGACCGTTGCGTCAATCTGAAAGCCGGTGTGCAATGACATATAGCGAGACCAGTCAATCTGTTTTGTTTGCTCATAGACGGCATCCGCATCTGCTGCTTTGAAAGTGGCAATAGGTACCAAGATACGCGATGCTGTCCGCAGACAGAAATTGGCTCGATAGAGAAGACGTTTGTCTCCGGTGAATGAAACGGCACGACGCTCAATCTTCACATCGTTGGCTCCTAATTCCACTAACTCGCCTGCCAATACTTCCTCCAATCCCTTGAAGGTCTTAGCTATCATCTTAAATGTTTGCATACTGATTACTCTGTTACCTTGTGGAAGTACTGTTTCTTATTGGAATAAATCTCTTTGTAACTGAGCTCCGTATAAAAAAGTTTGGTAATAGTATATGGATAGGGAATGAGTTGTCCGTTGTTGTCCGCTGTAGCAAACTCTAACACTTTATTACCTCTTTTTTTCCACTTAAACCATCCATTGCCGTACTTATTGAGGTCTTCGGGATGTACATCTTCATCCTCGTTCCATTCGTATCCCCAATAATATCCGTCTTCAGCGGCTTCGTCGGTATAGACACGAAACCAGTGCTCGTTAATTGAGCTTTGCCATTTGCCTAAAAGCATCTCATCTTCTTCGGTGAGGAAATCTGTTTCCTCTTCTCCGTCGAAATACGCCAGCTCGTCTGTCATCTCATTGGGTTGCTCCAGTTCCATGGGCTTGAGTGTGTCCGTTACTATCGGCGCAGGAATGTTGTTTTTTGGCTTCTTGGGTCCAATCTCAATCACTGGCGGTGCAGGGTCTTTGACGGGCTCAGTGATGCCGAGATACTGCTTTGCTTTGTCTAATATCGCCGGGTTGTAGTAATAGTACGCCGCTGCTCCGGCAACTGCGAGTAACAAGATGGTGAATATGATCCAAAACGCTTTTCTCATTATTTGAGTGCAATAACTTTTGCTTTCTGGTTATCCATACCCGGCATTGTTCTTCCGACTCCGGCGTTGATGTAGGTAGGGTCACAAACGACGTAGTTCTTGCCTTTATAGGTCAGATAGTCTCCCTTCACCTGTTGATTGAAGCGTACGGCAGTAGCCAGGTGTCCGGGGTAGTAGAGTAGTACAACATCCAGTCCTAATATGTCACGTACGAGTCGGGAGAAGAGGATAGAGCGGTCTTCGCAGTCGCATGAAGGATAATAGAGTGTTTCTTCGGCGAAGAAGACCCGGTCGTGTCCCCACACTTTATCGTCGTACTCGTATTTAAAGGCAGTCTGTACCCAGTTAAGCAGTGCTCCAACCGCTTCTTTCTCGCCGAGTTTGTCTGTGACCTCTTTGAGTTGTGGATAAAGCGTCTGTTTGATGGCCGGTGAGAGTGGTGTATTAGCATAGACAGCCCACTTTGTCGTTCCGTCTCCGCCAATACAAGCCTCCGGATATTTGTCAAAGAAATTGATATCGTTCTTATTGACTTTCGTTTTAGCGGTCACGCCTCGTTTTGAGGTGAGTGTCCGTTCATCGGTAGGCGCTGTTGTGAGTTTTTGCGGTTGGGCGATTTGGAGGGAGAGTGTGTTCTCTTTCTCGAACTGTGCCTTGCAAACTTTAAGTCCTTTTACTTTACCGGCCATGGCGTAGAACTTGATGCCGTCAATCGTAAAGTAAGAACGGTTAAAGAGGTCGTATTGGCTTGCGATTAAGAGGTACAGTTGTTTGTCGTCGGCACCCAAACGCACTCTGTATCCTGACTGTGTAAGGAGGTAGTCTTGCATAAAGACAGCCTCGTTAGTTTGACCGTATTGTTTTTCGGTTACTTGTTGCAGCAGGTCCACATATGCCCAGTCGCACAGTTGATATTTTTTCCGCGCGTCCAAGGCATCTTTGAGTGTAACGTTATAGGCGTCTTCCGACAACTCCATCCACGCTGCCGAGAGTGCATCCTCGCTCATGCTCTTGAGTTTGAACTTGTCGGGTTCCGGGAACTTAACCTTAATAACCGTTCCATAGTATTTGACGGTAACGGTAGAAGTCGGGTCTTCAGTCGGTTCTACATTAGGAACGATAGGTTCCGGAGCGGGAGTGGGTTTTGGTAAAACAACCACTACCGGCTGTACAGCAATAGGTTTGGATTTGATTTGTTCGTTCACAGCCTGCAGTTTATCCAGCGGGTTCACTTTAGTCAGTGTATCCGGTTTGTTGTCAGGCTGCACCTTTTTGTCGTCAGGTTTGTTTTGGGCAATCTGTTTATTGTCCTCCTGTTTAGGCGGTTGTTGAGGCTCCGGTTCCTGATAGACTACCGGAGGAACGATTTTTTCCTTAACCGGTTCTACTGCCGGTTGCGGTTCCATTTTTTCCCACGCGTGCTTCATAAACTCGGCATAGTCTTCGTTGCATTTCTTTCGGAACGCATCGAAAGCAGCCTGTTGTTCAGACTTGTACTGTTTGTACTGAGCGCGTTGCTGTTTTTTGTACTCTTCGAAAGTTGTTTGGGCATAGGTTAATCCTACGCAGAAGAGTAGTAATACCGATAATAGTTGTTTTCTCATTGTGGTGTTTATTTTACTAATCTACCCGTAACGTCGTAGATATGTTCTCCACGTTGGATAAAGAGCAGTCCGTTAATCATCACTTTTCGTATGTCGTTTTCGTCGGCAACGATAGTGCTGATTGCGGTGGAATGCTTCTCTTCGCCAATGAAGAAAGCTACGTAGTCTTGGGACTTGGTTACGAGAGTAACTTCCGGTTCCCAAGAATCGAAGGTGTAGATATATTGTTCTGTTTCAGCCTTAGTAGGTGTATCTCCCTTATAGACCGGCGTATCGCCATACTTGAGTTGTTCGTCTTGTAGTACGACAGTCTCGTTAAGGAAGCGGATCTGATAGGTCTGTCGGTTGTAGTTATAGTTGATAACCATATTGCCGTCAGCTGTGATTGCTTTGGTTTGCGTTGCAGGAGCTACGAAGCCGGTATAGTTCTTAACGGCAGGAGTAACCTGTGTACCAACCAGACCGTTGAAGTTCTCCGTCTCGAAGAGCGTATAGAGGTCGTCCTCTATATTCTGTTGGTAGTGCTTAACCTGGTAGCTAGCGTACTGGACAACTGCTCCTTCTTTAGGTGTCACTTTGTCGTTATCGGCATCGCTGTCGCAGGTCTTATCGTCAGCTACTGCGATAACTGTTGTCGTATAAGTCAGGCCGTTAGTGAGTCCTGAGATAACGCATGTGCAGTTCGAGCCGTTAGTGGTAACGTTACTGATAACCGCTTCGGTCAGGCACTCGGTAGTAAAGCCTTCGCCCTTACTGATAGTAACGGTGTAGTTTGTAGCTCCGTTAACAGCAGTCCAAGCGAGAGTGACTTGTCCGTCTCCTGCAGTAGCGGTCACGTTAGGAGTAGCGAGTTTTGTACACACCTCACCTGGTGTGTCTCCACTATTGATGGTGAATGTCTCTCCGGCGTGTGCTCCCCAGATATACTCTGCTAATTCCGGGTAGTCGATGAAAGGATTTCGGTTACCTTGAATAGATTGTACCGCGTTATTACGGTCGGTCTCTTTGCGTGAAACAGGGTCTAAGCGATGCCACTTCATAAGTAGCGCCACGCTGTAGTCTGTTAATCCGAAGTGTCCTGAAACGGTAAAGTCGTCGTTAAACATTCGTTCTCCGTTAGTCTCTTGAGTGAAGCTATAGGTTTGATTATTATAGTTGCACCAAGCCAAGACCATGTAGAAATAGGTACGTGCGAAGTCGCCTTTGAACTCATCGTTCGGCTCAAATACGGTACCTCCTGTAAATCCTTCCAAAGTAGATGTTCCAAGTCGTCCTCTCCCTACGTTAGAACCATTAGAAAGGGTAGTGCCTCCTGTGCATTCTCCAAAAGGATAGTTACTGCGTTGGTTATTAACGTATCCGTCGGTAGGGTACATATGGTATAAGTCTGTACCGGGACCAACCCCCGGGTTCTTACCTACGCCGAACCAGCTTTTAGGTAACGAGTGTTCGCGGTTGTAGCAATCCCCCACGTCAGAGTAGTTGCCACATTGTTTAGAACCGCAGGTCCAAAGGACATTTGAATAGGGGTCCCACAGTTTGCCGGCTTTGTCCGTGGAGTCCGCAGGATATATATCCGTTGTGCAGAAGTCCGTCCAAAGGTTACCATAAGTGCGTCCGCTATAGTTTTTGCGGGCTGTGGTAGTTACCGCATTAACCAAATTGATACCGGACAGGTTTTCTAAATTGGAATAGTATGTGGGCAGTTGGTTTGCAGGAGTTACTTCCGAAGCCCATATATTTATTGTTACGAGTGCTGCAAGGAGCACGAAAATCATTTTCTTCATAATGTTACATTTTAGAAATTAAACAATTCATGTTCCTTATTAATTATTTATATACGGCATAGTAATCTGCATCCGCATTTACAGCACCTCCGGCAGAGATAATTGCAGGAGCAGTAGCACCTGTATAGTGCTCGGTGGTAGTCCAACCGTAGAAGGTTTTGCTGCCGTTAGCAGCAGGAGTAGCAGGTAAGACTAATGGGTCTCCTTCGTTATATGTTACCACCTTATTTCCATCGCAAGCGTGCCAAGTAACGGTGTAGGTATTGACAACCGGCAGTTCGTTAACGGTGATGTTATAGGAAGCGGTTTTCGTTACCTCGTTTTCGGTATAGCTGACGGTTACTTGTTTTGTTCCGACTGTAGTCATGTCAGGAGCGGTAACGGTTGCTGTAACGTTTTTGCTATCGCAGTTGGAGTAAGCAGCTGTTACGACGAGTCCTGTTGAGTTGAACGCGTCGCCGACGGTGAAGGTTGTTTGTACGCCTTCTGTATTGAGTGTTATTCCGGTCAGTGCGCACGGAACTATCTCCTCACAGGAGAGTGTATAGTTGCTGTATGTCGTAGTAGCAGAGCCGCTTCCCCAAGTGATAATAACTTTATCCAAATATAGTGCCCCACTTGCCGAACGAATTCCGATATATTCATACTCGTCGTCAATAGTTAGTTCCGTAGAAGTTCCTACCACACAAGTTCCTAACAAAGTGCCTTGTTTAGATGAATTGTACAAATCAGCAGCACTTTCGTATGCGCTATTGCTTCCATAAATATTGGTTGTTCTTCCTGCCGAAGTATTACTATTCCAAGCTACCTCAATCTTCGTAGCCTTACCACCAGAAGTCGTAGTAACGATACCGCTATTATTGTTACTCGAGCGCAACTGAATAGCGCTATTACCTCCTGCACTCTGACCAGCATAAACGGCAGAAGAGTTGGCCGTTTTTCCTGTCCATGCGGTATAATTAGTACCCGAAACACCAATTAACGCATTCGTTAAGGTGTCACTTACAGCAGATCCGCTTCCAGCAGTCTTGGTTGCAAAGACAGCATAATAAGTAATATCGGCGTTTACTTTTTTGCTTCCTACTTCGGTAAAGAGATCAACAGGTTTAGCGCCATCGGAAATAGAATTATTGGCAGTCCAACCAACGAACACTTGTGTGTCGGAGCAGTTCTCCGGAGTGGTTGGCAGAACGAGTGCGTCTCCCTCGGTGTACTGAACCTGATCAGGAACTCCATTGACATTCCAAGTGACGGTGTATTTCACCGGTTCCGTAACAGTGATGTTATAGGAAGCGGTTTTTGTTACCTCGTTTTCGATGTAGCTGACGGTTACTTGTTTTGTTCCGGCTGTAGTCATGTCAGGAGCGGTAACGGTTGCTGTAACGGCTTTGTCTGCGCAGTCTGCGTAGTGAGCAGTTACAACGAGTCCTTCTGCGGTGAATGCGGCACCTTGTACGAAGCTCTTTGTTACTGCATCGGTGTTGATGGATATACTTGTCAACTCGCAAGTTGTGCAAGTAGTGGAGTAGTCGGAGTAAGAAGCCGAACTTGTTTTTCTGTATAGCTGCGGCAGAATCATCGATGCAGACGGATTAGATGTGTATGTGGTAAAACGAGGATTATCTCTGTTGTACAAGAAGCGTCCGTATGATCCCGTTCCATTTTGGATTGTTGCGTTTCCGCTTTCAATAGAGATGGACCAAGTTGTTGTTCCACTCCCCCAAGCCACTTTCTTAACGGCAGTAGCTCCGAGTAGTCCATCGTCTGAGGTGAGCGTCCAAGCATCTTCGGTACCGCCGAGTGTCAGTTCTACTGTGCCTGAACCGAGAGAAGAAATCGTACCGTCTCCGAAGGTGGACTCTACAGCAGCCATAATTTGGCTACTTATAGCTCCCGCTGTTTTTCCCTCAGATTCGCATGCGAAAACAAGAACGTCACCAGCGGCTAAAGTAGAAGCGTCGGTAACTTTATTCCAAGTGGCTTCCCCTCCTGTTCCGCTTGTTGTTGCATAAACGGCATAGTATTTAGCGACGGAGTAGGTGTCTCCTGTTTTAGCGAAGGTAGGAGCTGTAGTCGCGTTTTCGTAAGAGCTATTGGTACACCATCCTACGAATTTCTTACCTCCGGCGCAATCGTCCGGGGTAGTAGTCGGAACGGTTATTTTGTCGAATCCGGCGATGTTTGTTGTGTGAGTAGTTCCGTTAGCAATCCACGAAACAGTATGTCCGGCAGAGACCATAATCTCCACGTCTCCGGTTACGGCAGCGATAGCGAACTGATTGGTAGAAGCGTTATAGGTGAATCCGCTACCGTAGGTGAGTGTATTTCCACCCATTGTCACTTCCCAGCATGAAGCGTCTGCGAGTGAGTATCCTGTATTAGGTGTGATAGTGAGGCTGAGTGCTGCGTTTTTAGCGACCGTTCCATCTGCGGGATAGGTGCAGTTTTCGCCGGCTAAGACGTAGTCCCACTCGGTTTTCTCGATACCTCCGTTGTATTTGAAGTTGATGCTGCCTGAGGATTCTGTTATTTCTGTTAGTTCGCAGCCTGTAAAGGGTTTGAATGTTCTAACGGTATTAGTTCCGGGGAATGGGTCCGAGGCTTTACCGATATTGGTTGGGTCTCCGGAAGCGGATAAAACGGTGTATCGTGGTGAACCACCTGTATTATTGAGGTCGTTGTCTTCCCAGTTGGTGGCATTATATTTCACTTGCCAAACGATCATTCCGTGTCCGGGCAGGTATGCATCCCATCCGCTTTTTTGTCGGTTTTCAATATAGTAAACAGTTTTGGTATTCGTAGCTGCTACGCGTGAAGAGCCACCGTTAATCTGATAGGCGTCATCCCAGTCCGTAGTCATTGTGACGTTTTTCACTTCGTCTTTTGCTAAGAATTTAGGTGTAGCCCATCCCAAGAAGTATTTATCAAAGATGGAGTAGTTAGGAGGCGTATTACCGTCGTTATTATATGATCCGGCGTCCATGATAGACCACTCTCCGGGTGTACGTGCTTCGGAGTAGTTTGTACTTTCGTACTGGGTGTCGTAATAGTCCGGTAGTCCGATAACGTGTCCAAACTCATGCAGAGGTGTTCCCATGGCGCATTTGTTAGAGCCATTGAGTTCGGCACTACAAGCGTATGCCCGGATACTTTTTCCGTCGAGTTTGCAAGTCAGATTTTCTGCGGAGTATATATCCCACTGGTGCGGCCAGATAGTTGTTTTACTACCTCCATCCGCTTCACCTTTTCCTGCATAGAGAACATATACGTTATCGACGACACCGTCGTTGTTATTGTCGTAGAGAGAGAAGTCTATTTCGCTGTCGAGCGCTTTGCAAGCTTCTACGATCATTTCTGCGGGGTGCAGGTCGTCGCCACTGCTGTCGTTTGATCCATAGTAGGAGCATGTGTTAGAGAGGGTAACAGGTCCGAAGACGTCCACGGGCGGTGCATATTGTCCGTTGGATTGGAGTTTGAGGTAGTTGTACATGGACATCGCTCCCTCTGTAGCGTCTCCTAATTTCTCTTTGTAGTAGGTAGCGCTTGCAGTTTTGAATGCCTGGTCGCTAAAGCTAACCAAGATGAATAAAGCTCTTGCCGGCATGGAAGCTGCTCCGATTTTACGAACTCTGTAGGCGTATTTTTTGGAAGCCTTACGTTTTGTTATCAGCTGTTGGGTTGAAGGTTTTTCTTCGTTGGTAACGATGAAAGTTCCGTCTTCTTGTTGCTGAGCGATTTTACCGTCCTGAGTCTCCCAGTAGTGGTAGAATTCATCTCCGATTTGGCGCACGTTAATTGTAGTGCCGTCCGGTTGAGTTTTTGTTTGCCATCCGCGGTAAGCGGGTACTGCATAAGTAGTTGCAACAACGATAGTGAGAAGGTAGAATAGAGTCGCAACCCGTTTAATGAATGTTTTCATTGTATTAGTGATTATAAGGTTATTATTGTTCGTTAGGCATAATCAGCATCAAGATGAGGTACACGATGATGCCGGGGAAAGCTGCTGAGAAGAGTGAGATGAGTGCATAGCATACTCTGAAGAGCGTAACATCTACACCAAAATACTCTGCTAAACCTGCAACAACTCCTGCAATCATGCGGTTGTTGCTTCTGCGTAATTTCTTTTGTTCCATAATATTTGTTTTTATTAGTTAACCGTTACAAATTATTCAGCCCGCAAAGATAGTGCTTTTTTTTGAAGTACGCAAATCTTTTAGTCAAAAAAATACACTACTATGTTTTACAACATAGAAATAGGTGTTGATGGGTAAAAGGATTTACAATTTAGCAATTTACAATTAATGTAGAAAGTAGAAAGACCGCTACGCTTAAGGAGTAAGGAGTAATGACAAAACGGCTACGACTATACAAAAACATTTAAGTCCTTATTCTTTATTCCTTTAGTGAGCAAAACGAACGGTCTTTATATAAAATTATACAAAAGTAGAAAGACCGCTACGCTTAAGGAGTAAGGAGTAAAGACAAAACGGCTACGACTATACAAAAACATTTAAGTCCTTATTCTTTATTCCTTTAGTGAGCAAAACGAACGGTCTTTATATAAAATTAGACAAAAGTAGAAAGGCTGCTGCGCTCAAAGTAGAAAGACAAAAGTAGAAAGCGAAAGTTGCGGATAGCGTTGAGTTTTTGTTGTCGAATAGCAACTCCTCGGCGAACATGTCCACCGGACATTCTGGTTCTTAGCCACAAGGGCACGAACTATATTAAAAAAGTTAATTTTTATGCAAAAG
>CAMOJP010000030.1 GCA_946617165.1 uncultured Bacteroidales bacterium | reverse complement strand
TTGATGTCGGAGTAATAGTCCTCCAAGTAAGGGTTGAAGCTCACGCTCTCGAAGCGTGGCTCCCAACCGTAATACTTGGCTAACATCTTGGTTAATGTAGTCTTTCCCGCACCAATATTGCCGGCAATCGCGATATACATTAATCCTCTTCTGCTTGTTGTGCAGCGTACTCTTTGATGAGTTTCTCTTGAACATCACCCGGTACAAGTTCATAGTCTTTGAACTTCATTGTGAAGGTAGCACGACCACCTGTCAAACTGGACAATGTAGTACTATAAGAAGACATCTCTTTGAGCGGTACGAGAGCTTTGAGGCGTTGGAAGTTCTTCTCTGCTTCCATACCTAATACCATACCACGGCGACCGTTGATATCACTCATTACATCACCCATCATCTCACCCGGCACAAGAACTTCCACTTCGTAAATCGGCTCCAATACTTTCGGGTTCGCGTTACGGAAGGCCTCAGCGAAAGCGTTACGTCCTGCCAAACGGAAAGATATTTCATTACTGTCAACCGGGTGCATCTTACCATCGTAGATGATTACACGTACATCACGAGCATAGGAACCGGTCAAAGGACCTTGCTCTATACGGTCCATAATTCCCTTCAGAATAGCCGGAATAAAGCGTGCATCAATAGCACCACCTACAATAGAGTTGATAAGAACGAGCTTACCACCCCACTCCAACGGAATCTCTTGGGTATCCTTAACGGAGATACGGTACTCTTGGTTTCCGAATTTATATACTTCCTTAACGGGAACACCTTCTTCATAAGGCTCAACGATAAGGTGAACCTCACCGAACTGACCCGAACCTCCGGACTGCTTTTTATGACGATAGTCTGCACGAGCAGCTTTCGTTATAGTCTCACGATACGGAATCTTCGGCTCGTCATATTCAACCATCATCTTGTCGTTGTTCTCCAAACGCCATTTCAATGTACGCAAATGGAACTCACCCTGACCGCTGACTATAGTTTGCTTCAACTCCTTCGATTGCTCTATAATCCAAGTCGGATCTTCCTCGTGCATACGGGTCAGAAGTGCACTAAGTTTCTCGGAGTCTGCCTCATTTTGAGGACGGATAGCACGACGATATTTGGGCTCCGGATAAGAGATAGCTGGATATTGGTTATCACAGTCTTTGGTATTCAATGTGTTACCGGTACGGGTATCTTTGAGTTTAACCGTTGCAGCGATATCACCTGCTGCTACTTCGTCAACAGGAACACGGATACTACCTGCTACGGAATATAATTGAGAAATACGCTCCTTACTGCCGCGGTCCATATTCTGGAGGTCATCTGCACCGTGAACAGTTCCTTGCATTACTTTGAAGTAATTCACCTCACCGATATGTGGCTCAACACTCGTTTTGAAGATAAACAAAGACGTCGGAGCTTTTGCATCAGGAGCTACCTCTTTACCATCTTTGGTAACCGGTTTCGGAGCCTCAGCTACACTTGGAGCCATCTCACCGAGGAACTCCATAAGACGACGTGCACCCATATCCTTTGCACCGCAAGTGCATAATACAGGATATACACCTGCCTCTGCAAATACGACTTTCAATCCGCGGACAGTTTCTTCCTCGCTCAATGTTCCTTCCTCAAAGAATTTCTCCATCAGGGTTTCATCTGCCTCTGCGGCCATCTCGTGCAATGCGCCGAGTAGTTCTTCTACCTTACCGGCTTCTTCGGCAGGAATATCTTTGAACTCGGGAGCACCTCCCTCTGCTTTCCAAACAAGCATTTTACCTTTCAACACATCTATAACCGCGTTGAAACCGCCACCCGCATTGACAGGATATTGCACTAAGCATACTTTATTGCCGAAGTTCTCTTTTAACGACTCAAATGTACGCTCAAAATTAGCGTTCTCATGATCACATTTATTAACAATGAAAACAACCGGTTTTTTAGCGTTCTCAGCAAGACGGAAGTTATTCTGGGTACCAACCTCGACACCGCCGTTAGCCGTAAGTACGATAGCCGCTGTATCTACTACATGTAATGCGGTTACCGTACCACCACTGAAGTCGTCGGAACCGGCGCAGTCGATAATGTTCAGTTTCTTACCGCCAAACTCAATATTACAAACTGTGGAGAATACAGAATAGCCATATTCCTTCTCTACGGGGAAATAGTCGCATACTGTCGATTGTGCTTCAATCGTACCACGACGTTTGATAACTCCGCTCTCAAAGAGCAACGACTCCATCAAGGTAGTCTTACCTGAACCACTGCCTCCCATTAGGGCAATGTTCTTAATCTCATTTGCTTGATAAACTTTTGCCATTTATTTGTGTTTTTTATGATTATAGTTTTGCAGAATTTATTTCATAAAAAGGTATTACCCTTTTCAGCCTGCAAAAGTAATACTTTTTTTTTATTCACACAAATTTTTTATACATATTTTTTTATATAAAATGAAATTATTCTTTATTTATCCGCTTCATAAACCGGATTAGTGTATTGCGAGACACATGTAACTGGCGGGCTATATACCTTTGGGAATATCCTTTGTCCAACATCGCTTGAATACGATCGCGATACCGATTGAGTTTGAGAAGGGTCATCCGCGTTTCCACTCCGGAAGGGCGGCCTAAGCGAACGCCTTCTGCTCGTTTTCGCGCCAAGGCTTCCTTAGTGCGTTGAGAAATCAGATTACGCTCTATCTCTGCCGAAAGTCCAAAAGCGAAAGCCAACACTTTTGCATTAATATCATCACCCAAACGGTATCCGTCTTTGATGGTCCACAAACGGCACTCGCGCGTCATGCAAAGATTAAGTATCTCCATTATCATAAATAAGTTACGGCCAAGTCGGCTCAGTTCTGAGCATACAATAATATCGTCCTTATGTACGCGCCTGAGCAAGCGACCTAACTGCCGGCTCTTATAGGTCGTCACTCCGGATATTGTTTCTTCTATCCAACTGTCTACTTTAATGTTATTATTGGCGCAGAAGTTATTTATTTCAAATCTCTGATTCTCCACGGTCTGCGTATCGGTGGACACTCTAATATATCCGTAAGTCATAGCTTTTTTTAGACAAAGGTATAAAAAAACTTGTACATATCAAAAAAAAGTTGTACCTTTGCAGCCTAATTTACATATATGGAGGATAAAAAGCAGATAGATGTTATTGGCGCAAGGGTGAATAACCTGAAAAATGTGGATGTGACTATCCCGCGCGACAAACTTACAGTTATCACAGGTCTCAGTGGTAGCGGTAAGTCGTCACTCGCTTTTGACACCATTTTCGCGGAAGGCCAGCGGCGCTATATCGATACCTTTTCTTCTTACGCCCGCGGCTATATCGGAACGATGGAACGTCCGGACGTGGACAAGATAACCGGTCTTAGTCCCGTCATTTCAATTGACCAGAAAACCACACAGAAGAACCCGCGTTCGACTGTTGGTACAATTACTGAGATTTACGACTACCTTCGGTTACTTTTTGCTCGTGCAGGTGAGGCATATTCCTATCTGTCTGGAGAGAAAATGGTGCATTATACGGACGAGCAAATTGTCGCAATCATCGGTCGCGAGTACGCGGGGAAAAAGATTTATCTGCTCGCGCCGCTCGTCAGCGGACGCAAAGGACATTATAAAGAGTTGTTTGATAATGTGAGACGCAAGGGCTTCCTACAAGTGCGCGTTGACGGGGAAATCAGAGACCTCGTGTTCGGTATGAAAGTTGACCGATACTCCAATCACAACATCGAACTTGTAGTTGATAAACTACGAGTTTCGGTCGAGGGAGAAGAGGATATACGTCGGCTGCGCCAGTCTATTGACAAAGCTATGACGCAAGGCAACGGTGTAATGCTCATTGCCGAACCAGATAGCGAGCAGACACGTTTCTTTTCGCGTAACCTCATGTGCCCGACCACAGGATTGAGTTATCCGGAACCGGCACCACACTCATTCTCCTTTAATTCTCCAGGCGGATGGTGTCCTTGCTGCCACGGATTAGGACGCATCCTCACTCACAAGAGTACCAAGGCGTCACAAGACATAGACGACATCATTCGCGATGATGACAATTGGTTTAAACGGTTAGTGGATTATCCCGTTCAAGAGGAAGAAACTGAGACTTCGGAAGATAACGAATGGTCTGTTTGCCCTGAGTGCGGTGGGAAGAGACTTAACAAAGAAGCACTTAGTTATCGTTTTGCAGGCAAGAGCATCGCCGAGTTGAGCGATATGGATATTGACCAGTTACTCGCCTTCCTGCAAGGTCCGCTGGATTTGGATAACAAGCAGCGTGCTATTGCAGAACCTGTTCTAAAAGAGATTTGCGCACGTCTGAGGTTTATGCAGAGTGTAGGTCTTACTTATCTTAGCCTAAGCCGGTCGTCTGAGAGCCTCTCCGGCGGCGAAAGTCAGCGTATTCGTTTAGCCACACAGATTGGCTCCCGGTTAGTCAATGTGCTTTATATCTTGGACGAACCGAGTATCGGTTTGCATCAGCGGGATAATCAACGGCTCATATCATCCCTCAAGGAGTTACGGGACATGGGAAACTCCGTTATAGTGGTGGAGCACGACGACCAGATTATGCGTCAGGCGGATTATATTGTTGACATCGGACCTAAAGCCGGTCGGTTAGGAGGTAAAATTATGTTCCAGGGTACGCCGCAAGAACTGCTCCGGACAGAGACGCTGACCGCGCAATATCTCAAAGGTGAAAAGACTATTCCTATCGGGCATAATACAAACGAGCCCAAGGGTCAACTCGCGCTCTACGGTTGTCGGGGGAATAACCTCAAAAATATCGATGTTGTTTTCCCGCTGGGTAAAATGATTGGTATCACGGGAGTCAGCGGAAGTGGTAAGTCCACTCTTATCAACCAGACGCTTTACCCTATCTTATCGCAACATTTCTACCGAAGTCTGACGAAACCGTTAGCGTACGACCGCATTGAGGGTATTGAACTTGTTGATAAAGTAATCGCTGTTGACCAAAGTCCTATTGGTCGCACGCCGCGTTCTAATCCTGCTACATATACTAATGTGTTCAGCGATATCCGCGAACTATTTGCGCAGTTGCCCGAGTCTCGTATCAGGGCGTGGAAAGCCGGACGCTTCTCCTTTAATACAAAAGGCGGCCGGTGCGAGAACTGCGCAGGAAATGGTTACAGAACTATCCAGATGCATTTTCTGCCGGACGTTTATGTGCCTTGCGAGGTGTGCGGTGGAAAAAGGTATAACAAAGAGACTTTAGAAGTAAAGTTTAAAGGTAAGACTATCAGCGACGTCTTGGATATGACTGTTAATCAGGCTGTCGAGTTCTTCGAGTCGCAACCGTATATACTCAAAAAGATTAAAACGATTCAGGATGTAGGTCTGGGATATATCAAACTTGGTCAGTCTTCCACCACGCTGTCTGGCGGAGAGAGCCAGCGCATAAAGTTGGCTACAGAGTTGTCCCGCCCTTCCACAGGTGACACGCTTTATATTTTAGACGAACCCACTACAGGGTTGCATTTCGAAGATATTCATATCCTTCTCAATGTGCTTCGACGGTTAGTGGATAAAGGGAATACGGTAATCATTATTGAGCACAACTTAGATGTCATCAAAGCGTGCGATTATCTGATTGATTTGGGACCGGAAGGAGGAAGAGCTGGCGGAAATATCGTAGCTGCCGGTGATATTGAATCCTTGCGCAATTGCCCCGCATCTATCACTGGTAAATTCTTATAATAGAAGCCTATGCATTTACCGCCTGATGTGGGAATATATTATAATCCGAACGCAGGTTCGGGGCAAGCGGTCCAGGTTAGCCAAATGGTTCGGGAAACTCTCAGAAGGAGGGAAGTTACCTATACTACTCTGCCAAAAGGCATCACAGTCAGTGAGGCATCGGATATTATCGTTATCGGTGGTGATGGCACCTTTAACTGCTTGCTCAATAAACTTGTAAAGCCACACCTATACCGCTTTATTCTTTTGCCGGCGGGAACAAGCAATAGTTTATGCTCACAAATTTGTTCTGGTGAGAATGCTCTCTCTATACTTAATCACTATTTGGAAGCACCTGATTTTATAAACGTTGACTTGCCGCAATTGACCATCCACGACAAGACCTATCGTTTCATTAACGAAGCGAGTGTCGGTTTTGCAGCTGCAATCGCTCGAGAAATTGAAACTACCAAAACTAAAAAAATGTTTAATTCTATACACCTCAACGAGTTAAGCTATATTTACACGGCTTTTCGGTGCTGGTGGAGAAGCGAACCGATAATGCTATCATTCTGCAATAACCGTCGGATTAGCGGTAATCTTATCCCTTGTGTAAATGCAAAACTGGACGACGGGCGAATAGATGTATTTGAACTGCACTGCAGCCGCCTTCGCTTGCCTTTCGAGCTCACGCGATTAGTCGGAGCGACTAAGGACAGCGGTTCGCCATATGTTCAACGAAGTCAAGTGCAGGCTGCCACCTGGCAATTTGAGAACCCACTGCCGGTTGAGATAGACGGCAATCCGGCTGGCAATACTACTTCAATATCACTATCTCTCTACGATAAACAGATCCGGATTTTCTCCACATACCATACCCATAATAGGAACATCATACCGTAGAACAGGTATTTGAAGATATAACTATGAAGTATCTCGAACCATTCTGGATGAAACTCCATAAAGAATGTAATAGCTGCGATACGGAGAATGTTAAAAACAAATATACACACCCATCCGAAGGGTATGAACCAACTCTTGGATTTCCAGTCGCCGATTGTTACTAATAATATACATAGCCATATAAAAGACTGCTTGATCGGTGTACAACTCCACACTATTTTAGAGCCGCTACCGGTAACAAAACGCAAGGTTATGGCATCAGCTTGGTAAATGGTATCTCTGAACTGAGAGACAATCCAAAATACGGCTTCTGCCGTCACTTCGGACATCCACTGGAAGAAACCAGTCACATCCAAACCCAAAATGGTTACGACAACGTTGTCATCATCTCCGTTCACGCACAGTTTCCAGATGGCATTGCTCACAAACAGCGCTACAACAAAGAGTATCACATCCTTGTATGGTCCCGCCTTTGCCCATATGTTCTTTATCGCTCTCAATTGATTTTCGTTTTGGCAAATGGAACAGCATCTATCGGACAGAAGTCAGAGTCGAGGAATTTATAATATCCAGCTTGGCATATCATCGCAGCGTTATCGGTTGTAAAAGAGAAAGGAGGAATATACACTTCGCTCTTATATCGTTTGCCATAGTC
Source organism: uncultured Bacteroidales bacterium (assembly GCA_946617165.1). GTDB lineage: Bacteria > Bacteroidota > Bacteroidia > Bacteroidales > Paludibacteraceae > Colicola. The sequence continues at coordinate 14,929 of CAMOJP010000030.1, read as the reverse complement.
GATAAAAGCTTCTCTCAAACCGCTATTGGCACTCACACCGCCTGCCACTGCCACTTGATTGATATTCAAATCCTTAGCTGCCTTGCGCAGTTTCTTCATCAGCACATTGATAATCGTGTATTGGAGAGATGCGCATAAATCCTCTTTAAGGTTAGGTATTTGCTCAGTTAATTCTTCGACCGTCTCTACACCGTGCACCTTCATCAGGTCACGAATCGTGTACAGAAAGGAGGTTTTTAGTCCTGAGAAGGAGTAATTATATCCTGCGATATTCGGTTCGGCAAAATGGAAGGCATCTTTATTGCCGGATTTGGCAAGTTTATCTATCCACGGCCCTCCAGGATACGGCAGTCCTAACACTTTAGCGCATTTATCGAAGGCCTCGCCGGCGGCATCATCTATCGTTTGACCTATAATAGTCATCTTGTTATACCCTTCAACCTTGACTATCTGAGAGTTACCACCGCTTACGAGCAAACACAAAAACGGGAACGTAGGGTGTTTGAGTGCCTCTCCTTCTGGCTGTACAAAGTGTGCCATTATATGTCCCTGTAAATGGTTAACATCAATCAAAGGAATTTGCAGCGACAGCGCCAAGCCTTTGGCAAAAGAGGTTCCTACTAACAAAGAGCCTAACAATCCGGGACCACGTGTAAAAGCAATAGCAGACAGAGCGTCTTTAGTCACTCCAGCACGCTTGAGTGCCGTATCCACTACCGGAACAATATTGAGTTGGTGGGCACGGCTGGCTAATTCGGGAACTACACCGCCGAACTCTTCGTGCACCTTTTGGGAAGCGGTCACATTACTGAGCAGTATTCCATCACAAATAACGGCTGCAGAAGTATCGTCACAACTGGACTCGATGGCCAATATAACTATACTTTTTTCCATTTCAATTTACATTTAGCTTGCAAAAGTAGTGGTTTTTCGGCATATACGCAAATAAAAAGTGAAGATTATTGTTTTTTCTGTACTTTTTTACACACAATAAAGCGTACATGCGTATCAACGCACGACACTGCCCAAAGCACTAAAATCCAATTAAAATAATGCGGGGTTCAGCGTACTCCCGGCGTACTTTTTACCTACCCTCGATTTTGTTTGATTGAACAAAAAATTGGAAATAAATGACTATAAATTTGCATATATCAAAAAAAAGGTGTACCTTTGCGGCCAATTTGCGTAAGTGTGCGCGTTGTGCATGCATAACACATATATATAGAGCAATGTTTTTATATTTTCTACTGATACGATTAGTAGCCCTCTTCGGGCATCGTAAAGCTAAGAAACTGATTGCCGGTCAACGGCAAGTGACGGCTTTTTTGAAAGCACATAAAGAAAACCAATCGGAGTTACAAGGGTGTGTATGGTTTCATGCTGCTTCGGTTGGGGAGTTCGAGCAAGCCCGCCCTATCATTGAGAAATTAAAAGCTGAGCAGCCCGATCGTAAAATCCTGCTTACTTTCTTTTCACCGTCCGGCTATGAGCTGCGTAAGGAATATAAGTCCGCTGATAGCGTCATGTACCTGCCATTCGCTACCCGCAGGAACGCTCGTCATTTTCTGCATGTCTTCCAGCCGTCTATGGCTGTTTTCGTGAAGTATGAGTTTTGGCCGGCTTATCTGCGTGAGCTGAACAGAAGACAGATACCTACATTCCTCATTTCGGGTATATTTCGTCCCAAACAGACCTTCTTCAAACCCTGGGGAAGCAGTTATCGGCACTTGCTGACGCGTTTCACTAAACTCTTTGTTCAAGACAGCGATTCATTAGCATTGCTCAATAGATTCGGTATTGAGAACGCAGAAGTAGCGGGGGATACACGCTTTGACCGTGTAAGCTGGATTGCAAAACACGCCAAAGAGATTCCTACTGTAGAGCATTTCGTTCACGGGGCGGATTGCTTTACCGCTCCGTTCGAAAAAGTGATTGTTGCCGGTAGTACATGGCCTAACGATGAGATACTGCTGGCAAAGTATATTGATGAAAATCCCGATGTCAAGCTGGTCCTTGTGCCACACGAAATAGATGATAACCACTTGCACCACATCTTCCAATACTTCAAAGGACGATATGTGCGTTTCACGGAAGCCACACCGAATAACGTTCTGCATGTTCAGACTCTGGTCATTGATACAATAGGCATGCTCTCGTCTATTTATCAATACGGGCAAGTGGCATATATAGGTGGCGGATTTGGCGTAGGGATTCATAACACCCTTGAGCCGGCAGTCTTCGCGATGCCGGTACTCTTCGGTCCGAACTTCCAACGATTCAGAGAAGCACGTAAACTGATTGAAGCTGGAGCTGGCTTCCCTGTTAAAGACTATGCGACATTCAAACAAACAATGGATTACGCACTGGAAAACTACCGGGAACTTGGTCACAAGGCAAAAGACTATGTGACCTCTGAACTCGGTGCAACGGAGAAAATCTACAACGAATTGTTTATTAATAAATAATATATTTGATACAATGGCACAAAAACCTGCAATACCTAAAGGTACGCGTGACTTCGGACCAATCGAAATGGCACGGCGTAACTATATCTTCTCTACTATCCGTTCTGTCTTTGCATTGTATGGTTTCCAACAAATCGAAACTCCGGCTATGGAACTGATGTCCACGTTGATGGGCAAATACGGCGAAGAAGGCGACAAACTGCTTTTCCGCATTCAAAACAGCGGAGAAAAAGCAAACGAGGCACCGGAAAAAGGCCTTCGGTATGACCTGACTGTTCCGTTTGCACGATATATTGTGCAACACAGGGACGAGCTGCAATTCCCCTTCCGTCGGTACCAGATACAACCCGTTTGGAGAGCTGACAGACCACAGAAAGGACGCTATCGGGAGTTCTATCAATGCGACGTGGATGTGATTGGTACCAAATCACTCGTGAGCGAACTGGAACTCATACAAATTGTGGAGGAAGTTTACCGCCGATTAAATATTAACGTATGTCTTCACATCAATAACCGCAAGATATTAGCCGGTATCGCAGAAGTGATTGGAACTCCGGATAAGATGATGGACATCACCGTCGCTATTGATAAATTAGATAAGATCGGCTTGGAAAAAGTGAACGCCGAGTTGCTGGAACGAGGACTCAGCGCACAGGCTGTGAATGCACTGCAGCCAATACTTAATCAAGACCACAAAGTCAAATATCAGGATAAATTGGCATCGCTGCGCCAATATCTGTCTGCCAGCGAAATTGGCATGAAAGGTGTCGCTGAATTAGAAGAACTCTTTAGTCTCATTGGTGCGGCAGGTGTACAACTCAACATAGAATTAGACCTCACCTTAGCTCGGGGACTGAATTACTACACAGGTGCAATCTTTGAGGTTAAGGCTTTAGATGTCCAAATGGGCTCCATCACGGGAGGAGGTAGATACGATAACCTAACCGGTATCTTCGGATTGCCGGATGTGAGCGGCGTAGGTATATCGTTCGGCGCTGACCGCATTTACGACGTGCTCACCGAACTGGACCTCTACCCCACTTCCATGCTCAATACTACCCAAGTACTTTTTGCCGCCTTCGGCAACGAAGAAATAAACTATGCGCTCACTTGGGCAAAAACTCTGCGCGAGAAAAAAATCCCTGTAGAAGTATATCCTGAACCGGCGAAGATGAAGAAACAAATGGCTTACGCCGACGCAAAACAGATTCCTTACGTCGCTATCATAGGAGGCAACGAAATGGATAACAATACTGTCATGCTTAAAAATATGCTTACCGGCGAACAAGAACAAGTAACTTTAGACACATTATGCAAGATACTTCTAAACAATTTGACCAAATAACAGCGCAATGCCGCACTATTTTCAAAGATAAGATGCAGGACTACGGTCCGTCATGGCGTATCTTCCGTCTGCACGGCATAACTGACCAGTTATATATCAAAATATGTAACATCCGTCAAGTGCAAACTACCGGCGTCAGTCTTGTTGGAGACGATATTGAGGGTAACCTGCGCGCTATCATCAACTACGGTGTGACAGCTATCATCCAGGCTCGGCACGGATACTCCGACTCTATTGATATGTCACGCGAAAAAGCCCTTGAACTATATGACGCCATCATTCATGAAGCCAAAGAACTGATGCTGCGCAAAAACCATGACTACGGAGAGGCGTGGAGGGAAATGTCCAAAGAAGGTATCGTTGATATGATACTGGCTAAAATTATCCGTATCAAGACTATCATCGCTAACGGGGGGAAAACCATCTCCTCCGAAGGAGTTGAAGGAAACTACTTTGATATTATTAATTATGCCATATTTGACTTAATCCACTATGAAGAATAAAGTGAAACATATTATTGGAAGTGTATCTCGCACCCTGCTGGGATTAGTATTTGTATTCTCCGGCTTTGTGAAAGCCGTGGACCCGTTAGGTACTGTCTATAAAATTGAAGACTACCTCAAAGCCTTTGGTGGCTTTTTTACCGACCTGCTACCTTTAGCAACTCCGGCGGCGTGGATACTCATTATCGTGGAATTCACATTGGGTGTGATGCTCCTGTTAAATATACGGACGAACTGGACAGCATGGCTCTCCCTCGCTTTCTACGCTGTAATGACCCCGCTCACACTCTATATCGCTATCAATAATCCGGTGAGCGATTGCGGATGCTTCGGAGATGCGCTTATTCTCTCTAACTGGGCTACCTTCTGGAAGAATATCGTGCTCACGGCGCTTGTCATCATTCTTTTGTGCACCAAACGATCTATTCCGCAGACTTGGCAGACCTGGCTCGAACTCACTATCACCACATGCACAATACTCATAACAGCCTTGTTCATGGGGTGGACCATGCGTCATCTGCCAATCATGGACTTCCGCCCGTATAAGATAGGTAATAATATTCCGCAACTGATGGAAATGCCCGAAGATGCCGAACCTGACGTATATGATATCAAACTCATTTACGCTCAGAACGGCGTAGAGCAGGAGTTCACATTACAGAATTATCCGAAAGGAGACTCAACGTGGACCTTCGTGGACCAAAAGTCAGTACTCGTAAAAAAAGGATACGAGCCTCCTATCCACGACTTTGAAATCGTAACAATGAACTTCGACGACATCACATACGACATTCTGGAGTCCGAAGAACCGGTAACACTCGCTGTACTTTACGACCTCAGTAAAACCGACCGCACACAGTTAGGCAAATTGGCGGCTTTGGCTGAACAGGGAAAGGTTTTCTTCCTAACTGGATCTGGAGAAGAAGAAGTGACTGCTTTTGCGCAGGAATTAGGATGGGACGAGGATAAAATGATTAGTACCTTCTGCTATACCGACCCAGTCACGCTCAAGACAATCGTCCGCGCTAATCCGGGAGTCATCGTTGTGCAAAACGGAAACATAATTGACAAATATAATCTACGTAATAAATAAAATAAATAAACAATATCACACATGAGAACAAAAATGGTCGCAGGTAACTGGAAAATGAACAAAAACCTGCAAGAAGGCGTAGCACTCGCTACTGAATTAAAAGAACAAGTTAAAAACCCTACATGCGAAGTCGTTATCGGCACACCGTTTATCCACCTTGCTACCGTATGCGAACTCCTAAAAGGATCACCTATTAAAGTGGCAGCTGAGAACTGTGCTGACAAAGAGAAAGGGGCTTATACCGGTGAAGTTAGCGCTGAAATGGTCGCTTCTACTGGCGCACAATACTGCATCCTCGGTCACTCAGAGCGTCGTGCTTACTACCACGAGACTCCGGAAATCCTCAAAGAGAAAGTGCTGCTCGCTCTCGCTAACGGACTCAAACCTATCTTCTGCATCGGCGAAGTAAAAGAAGAGCGTGAAGCAAATATACAAAACGAAGTGGTTAAATCTCAACTTGAGGGCTCACTCTTCAATCTCAGCGCTGAAGACTTCGGTAAAATCACACTCGCTTACGAACCCGTTTGGGCTATTGGCACTGGTCTGACTGCAACTCCTGCTCAAGCGCAAGAGATCCATGCATATATACGTAGCCTCATTGCCGCGAAATACGGCGAACAAGTGGCTCAAGATACAACTATCCTGTACGGCGGTTCATGCAACGAGAAAAATGCTGCAGAGTTATTCGCTAATCCGGATGTTGACGGCGGCTTAATCGGAGGAGCAAGCCTTGTTGCTGAGAAATTCACGGCTATTATTGCTGCACGTTAATATGGCACTGATTAAAACCATCAACCGAAACGGTGAGATACTTACCCCGCGCATCGCCGATGGCGTTTTCCTTACCGAGAACGCTACGGTGGTAGGGGATGTCACCATTGGCGAAGGCTCGTCCGTCTGGTTCAACGCGGTACTGCGAGGAGACGTCAATACCATCACCATCGGTAAACATTGTAATATCCAGGACGGTGCGGTACTACATACACTCTATCAGAAATCAACGATTACCCTTGGTGACCATGTGTCCGTAGGACATAATGTGACGATTCACGGCGCCGATGTGGACGACTACGCACTTATTGGAATGGGATCCACCCTCTTGGACGGCGCACATGTCGGTAAAGGAGCCATCGTAGCTGCCGGCGCACTCATACTCAAAGGCACTCAGATTGGTCCATACGAAGTATGGGGAGGCGTACCCGCAAAGTTCATCAAGAAAGCAGACCCCGAGCAGACCGAGGAGATTAACCTCCGCATTGCCAATAACTACGCGATGTACGCCAGTTGGTACCAAGAATAAAGATTAATGATTAATGAATAATGAATATTTTTCACAGCTGGATGTTAACTAACCAAATTGATTCACGAAATATTAATTATTCATTATTAATTATTCATTTTTTTAATTATGTATAAACGAATTCTACTTAAGTTATCAGGCGAAAGTCTAATGGGCCAACAAGGTCATGGTATAGACCCGCAGCGCCTGCAAGCTTACGCGAAGCAAATCAAAGAGATTGCTCAGTTAGGCGTACAGATTGGTATCGTTATCGGCGGTGGAAATATCTTCCGCGGGTTATCCGGTGCGCAACAAGGCTACGATCGTGTTAAGGGTGACCAAATGGGTATGTTAGCCACCGTTATCAACTCGTTGGCATTATCTTCCGCATTGGAGGCTATCGGTCAGCCAGTGCGCGTGCTTACTTCGGTGCGCATGGAGCCGGTAGGTGACTTCTACAATAAAGCCAAAGCGATACGTCTCATGGAGAAAGGAAATATCGTTATTCTCGCCGGCGGCACCGGTTTGCCATTCTTCACCACCGACACGGCATCCGGTCTGCGCGCTATCGAGATTGAAGCCGATATCATGTTCAAAGGCACTCGCGTAGATGGCATCTACACCGCTGATCCGGAGAAAGACCCCACTGCCACTAAGTTCGACACCATCACTTATGACGAGGTGCTGGAGCGCAAACTCAAAGTAATGGACTTAACCGCCATCACACTCTGTAAGGAGAATAAAATGCCTATATACGTTTTCAATATGGACAAAGAGGGTAACTTACTCAAGGTCATCAAAGGCGAACAAATAGGCACCTTGGTGACGCCCTAAATAGCTATTCACTAATCATTATTATTTAATAACATGTTAGAACCAAAACAAATCAAATCGGATGCAGAAGAACTGATGCAAGCAGCCGTTCTCTTCTTAGACGACGCGTTGGCACATATTCGTGCCGGCAAAGCATCTGTTCGTATCCTTGACCCCATTAAAGTGGACTACTATGGTGCAGCCACTCCGCTGTCCAATGTGTCAACCATTACAACTCCCGATGCACGCACTATCCAGATTCAACCGTGGGAGAAAAACATGCTCTCCGTCATTGAGCGCGCACTCATTAACTCCAATATCGGTCTCGCGCCTAACAACAACGGAGAAGTCATCCGACTCATTATTCCACCGCTGACAGAGGAACGTCGGCGCGAACTGGCTAAACAATGTAAGGGCGAAGCTGAAAACGCTAAAGTAAGCGTACGTAATGCGCGTAGAGACGCTATTGATACCCTTAAGAAACAAATCAAAGAGGGGCTGCCGGAAGACGCTGAGAAAGATGCGGAGGACGAAGTGCAAAAACTGCACGATAAATATATCAAGCAGATTGACGAAATCTACGCCAAGAAAGAAAAGGAGATAATGACTGTATAGCGTATTGCATCGCTATAAAATCATATTAAGCACTATAGGCATTATATGCCTTGTGCAGTGTGTTCATCTGTGGGCAGAAAAGTCGGGCACGTGGGATAAACTGCTCGACCTGCCTGCAATAGGAGTTCCGGTCGTTACACACTCGCCTGAAACAAGTTGGGGCTTTGGAGCCGGACTACAAGGCTACTTCAAACTGCCGGAGGCGTCCCGCACTTCAATCGTTTATGCCGATGGATGCTATACCCTTAACAAACAGTACTATATCAGTGCTGGTGGCACGTTATACTTTGGCGGTAAAACGCCGTGGTTTATGACCTTAAACGGCAGTTACCGGAATTATCCGGACGTGTATTTCGGGTTGGGGAACACGATTACTGAGAACCGAAAACACGGAACATCGTTTAATTCGCAACGCGGGCAAGCACGAATTGAGACCCAGATATACCTTCCGGCGAATTGGTCTATTGGCCCACTCTTTAACTTCCTGCATGAGACGATTGATACCGCACCCTTCAGCGCAAAGGCTTCCTTATCACCTTTAACGATAATGTGGGGATTAGGTGTCGTGACGCAATACGACACACGTGACACCATCTACTACCCGACTTCCGGCCTGTTCTTCAAAGCCTCTGTCACACATTACGACAATGCATTAGGCTCTACTGCACGACTCACTTACTTGAAAGCGGACCTGCGGCATTTTGTACCACTGCCCTACACCATCGTTTTTGCATGGCAATTTACAACAGAATGGGCACTATCGGACAATATATCTTCGATTCCATTTCGCTGCCTGCCTACATTAGGCGGACAGGATCTGGTTCGAGGTGTGAGACGGAACATGTTCTGTGATAACGCTATGGTGGCACTACAAACAGAGTTTCGCTTCCCTATTTGGCGTTTTATACGACTCCACGTCTTTGCCGGTATTGGCGACGTATATAATACCGACAATTGGAATTGGACTACTCCTAAAATTGGATATGGATTAGGACTGCGTCTTGGCATCAATAAAGCCAAGGTAAATATCCGCTTTGATATCGCGCGCAATAATATATATAAGGAGTGGAATACGTGGAATAGTTATTCATTCTACCTCACAGCAACTGAAGCATTCTGAATGGATAGAGCATTAGTCATAAAAACAACAGGTAGCAGTTATCTTGTTCAATTAGCGGACGGGACAACTACTGAGTGCCATATCAAAGGTAATTTCCGTATTCGAGGTATCCGTTCTACTAACCCGGTTGCCGTTGGTGACTATGTTTCTGTGGAGACGCAATCGAACGGTACCAATTGGATAACAGAGATTGAAGACCGCAAAAACTATATCATCCGGCGCTCTACAAATCTGAGTAAAGAGAGCCACATCCTCGCTGCCAATTTGGATCAGGTGGCACTTATCGTTACCCTTCATCATCCGGAGACCTCGACTACCTTTATAGATCGCTTCCTCGCAACCTGTGAAGCGTACTGCGTTCCGGCTATTCTTATCTTCAATAAAACGGATTTACTGACGGTCGAAGAACAGACCGAGTTAATGAAGCTACGTGCCCTATATGAGTCGCTCGACTACCCTACCTACGCTATCTGTGCCAAAAATCTGGATGAAAGCATAAAGACTATCTTCAGTAAGAAAGTGACCCTGCTTGCAGGCAATTCAGGTGTAGGTAAATCCACATTCCTAAATGCTATTTTCGGCTGCGAGAAAACACGTACCGGACATATCTCTGATGCACATGACAAAGGAATGCATACGACTACATTCTCTGAGATGTACGCTTTAGACGAAGGATGGCTTATTGACACTCCGGGTATCAAAGGATTTGGAGCAGTACAGATGCAAAAAGAAGAAATATCCCACTATTTTCGTGAGATATTTCGTATTGGGCGTGACTGCCGGTACGGTAATTGTCTGCACACGGGCGAACCGGAGTGCGCCGTTCACGACGCTGTGGTTGATGGCCGTATCGCCATTTCCCGCTTCGAGAGTTATCTCTCCCTCTTAGGCGATTGCGACGAAGCTAAATACCGCTAACACCCCTCCAGCTCCCAATGGTTGCTCAATGGTGCTCAAAGGCTTTTCATCCTAAGATATGCCTGACGGCGATATAACTCTGTCGCAATTTCTTCAATACCCATAGAGCATAATAACTTGCGCTCTACTCCATTTACGACTAACACAAGCCATCCGCTTAACACACCTTGAATACGTATATGTTCAATCTCTGTAATCGGAATATGCACCTTAGTCATTGGTTTCAAAAAAGAATATTCCTGCACAATAAACACATTTCCATCAATAATATACTTGTTGCGCATCGGAAATATTAGGGATACAATAGCTATTGATAAGAACATTACTATCAATATAATATAATCAGACATGTCTAAGCGCATAGTATCAAATATATAATATATCGAATACAGAAGAACAAGGGTAATTATTACACCAACTAATCGCCACCAGTCAAAAGAATTCTTAAATTCAACTACTTGTGGCAAGGGTTGGTAGGGATTAGACGAATCTGACACATCCGGTATAAAGTCTATTTGTTTCTTTTCCAATTTATACATTATTACGAACCACACAATAGTTAGAATGACAAGGACTCCTATTGCCCACAATGGCTTATCATATACTTTTTCGATAATATACTCAACTGCTTGTTGTATAAATATAAATCCAAAACTGGATATGGTCCAGCCGATTCGTCTGGCGAGACGTTTTTGTGAATTAGTCATAATCATTAGTATTTAGGAGTAAATATTTGTTTTGCTTTAGTGTCCAGTTCCGACGTGGAAATATCCATACGTTTGGATATCAACTGACGACGTTTGTAATACGTACGTTTGGATAAATCCAAGAACTGCAGTAAATCTTGCGTCTCAATGCCCAAACCCAACAACACCAACACTTGTATATCCGCTTCGGTTAACGACGGATAGCGTTCTTTCAGATACTTTATCTTCGCCGCGTTAGAATGCAGTAAGTGGTCTATCGCCCGAGGACGATCAGCTTGTTGCTTGATTTGGTCCAACAGAACAGACTGCTGCACACTACTATCTTTATTATATAATTGTTCGCGTATGCGCATATCAGTAAGTTGCTGCTTTAATTTAGCATTCTTCAGAGACTGCACAATTACCAACACAAGCATTATAAAAGCATATACAAGAAAAATAATAGAAAAAATCTTTAACTCACTCATAATTGTATGATTTTAAAATCCGGCGCAAAGGTACTGCTTTTTGTGCAACCGTGCAATAGGTAATACAATGCCGTAGCACATACAACATGTACTACGGCATTATAAGCACTTATATATTAGCTACTTACAAAAGCTAATAAAGTGCGCCACGGGGCACACTTTATTAGCACATTTTAATTCCTGAAATGTAATTCTCCATCACGGAGTTCTACGATAACAGGACGCTTCTGGTCTATTCGACCGGAGATAATCGATTTGGATAACTCATTGAGCACGAGTCGTTGTAAAGCTCTCTTTACAGGACGAGCACCAAACTGCGGATCGTAGCCCTCTTTGGCAATGTAGTCAATCGCATCATCCGTTACTCGTAAATCTATACCGCTATTCTCCAGCATCTTATGGATAGATGATATCTGCAAGCTGACCACATCGCGTATCTGCTTCTCATTAAGCGGCGAGAAGATAATCGTCTCGTCAATACGGTTGAGGAATTCAGGTCTAATCGTTTGGCGAAGCATTTCCAGCACTTGGTTCTTTGTCGTCTCATGGTCAATCCCTTTCTCCTCGTTCTCGCGGATTAACTGTGAACCTAAGTTCGACGTCATTATTATCAGCGTGTTCTTGAAATTGACTACACGGCCTTTATTATCGGTCAAACGACCATCATCTAACACTTGCAGCAATACGTTAAACACATCAGGATGGGCTTTTTCTATCTCATCGAATAGGACTACAGAATATGGTTTACGCCGGATAGCCTCTGTTAGTTGACCACCTTCATCGTATCCTACATATCCCGGAGGCGCACCAATCAGACGAGTCGCACTGAATTTCTCTTGATACTCCGACATATCAATACGAGTCATCATATTTTCGTCATCAAAGAGGTAATCTGCCAACGCCTTAGCTAACTCCGTCTTTCCCACACCCGTTGTACCGAGGAAGATAAAACTACCGATTGGGCGCTTGGGATCTTGTAAGCCTGCACGGCTGCGACGAATAGCATCGGATACGGCTTCTATCGCCTCGTCCTGACCTACTACACGCTTGTGCAACTCTTCTTCAAGATGCAGTAGCTTATCACGCTCCGATTGCATCATCTTGGTCACAGGAATGCCCGTCCAGCGAGCAACAACTTCCGCAATATCGTCTTCATCAACTTCCTCCTTGATAAGGGTTTCATTGGATAGAGAATGAAGTGCCTCCTGAGCAGCTTTGATATTAGCTTCTGCTTGCTGGATCTTACCGTAACGTATCTCTGCAACCTTGCCGTAGTTTCCTTCACGTTCAGCAACCTCGGCTTCATGCTTCATATTTTCTATATTGGCTTTCTCGTTCTGAATAGTTGCTACGTAGCCTTTCTCTTCGTTCCAACGCTTCTCCAACTTAGCCGACTCGGCTTTAAGCGACTTGAGTTGTTCTTCTATTCCTTTGAGTTTTTCTGCATCATTCTCACGTTTGATTGCCTCACGCTCAATCTCCAACTGTTTGATTTGGCGGTCTAAGTTATCTAACTCTTCAGGTTTGGAGTCCACTTCCAGACGCAGTTTCGCTGCCGCTTCATCTACTAAGTCTATTGCTTTATCCGGCAAATAACGATCGGTAATATATCGCGCTGAAAGCGTGACTGCCGCTATAAGCGCATCATCCTTGATACGAACCTTATGATGAGTCTCATAGCGCTCTTTCAGACCACGGAGTATAGATATTGTAGCCGACTCGTCCGGCTCGTCAACCATCACAATCTGGAAGCGTCGTTCAAGGGCTTTATCCGTCTCGAAGTACTTCTGATACTCATCCAGCGTAGTGGCACCTATTGCGCGCAGCTCACCTCTCGCTAAGGCTGGCTTGAGGATATTCGCCGCATCCATTGCACCACTGCTCTTACCGGCACCTACCAACGTGTGAATCTCATCAATAAACAGAATTATCTCGCCGGCGGCTTCTACAACTTCGTTTATCACACCTTTAAGACGTTCCTCGAACTCACCTTGATATTTTGCACCGGCTATAAGCGCACCCATATCCAAGGAGTATATAAGCTTCTTCTTCAGGTTCTCTGGTACATCACCGCGGACAATACGATGGGCAAGGCCTTCGGCGATGGCGGTCTTACCGACACCTGGCTCACCAATTAAAATAGGGTTATTCTTCGTCCTGCGACTAAGTATCTGCAAAACCCTACGTATCTCGTCATCACGACCGATAACTGGGTCTAATTTTCCTTGCTTTGCCCGCTCGCACAGGTTAATAGCAAATTTGTTTAAATTTTCTCTCTTTTCCATAGTTGTCATATTTTAAGTCTTTACCCTGGTATCTTCAACAACTATACCAAACAAAAGGCGACTGCCAAAATGTCAGTCGCCTGTCAGGTTATATTTTCAACCTCTTAAAAGAGATATCCCATCTTAACGTAGAAGTTTGCCAATTTTTGATTGTCGCGTGTATCAATAGGCATTGCCCAATCGGCTGAGAGAACAAAGTTCTCGTTCATTCCGACCTTCAAACCGATACCTGCTGTCATATGCGGCATATAGGCATTCTTGTCTTTCGTATCGAAGTACATATCATATCGGGCTGACGGGTCTGAAGGGTCATTCTTAGTGAGTTTGCCGGCCGCCGTGATACTCTCAAGCAAACTGTGATACTTACCTTCTGAGTGCATCTCTACCAATTCATTTAAATCATACGGTTGTGTAATCACACCTAAGTCAAAGAACGGATTAAGACCGATATAGAAATGCTGACGACCGATATCAAAATTGACTACGCGGAAACGGAACTCAATGTTTGCATACGCAAAGCCGTTGGCTAATATACGGTGCGCCAGCATGCCACGAACAGAGTTACCGCCGCCAAGGCCTTCGTAATACACGCGTTGGATAAAGAGGGCATTGAGGTAGTTATTCATATAGAAAGGGGACTTGCCGGCTATATTGTTCTGAGTACCTATACGATAGGCAAAGGTGATGCGGTTAATTCCGTTTTTGTCGGTATAGCACGGAACATAATGTCTAAAGGTAAAATTAAACTGGAGGTGGTTATAACCGGCTGTTGCCTGATTGCCGTAAGCTGCATTAAAGGCCGCTGAATAAGTGAAAAAGGCGTCTGCATATATACCTTTGTTCGGGCCTTGGCGCTTATCGCGGGTATCGTAAGTAATACCACCGCGCACGTAAGGATGCCAACCGCCTTTCATCTCGTCTTTGCCGATAAGATACCATTTCTTGTACATATCGTAGAGAAGGGGTTGGTTCGGATCAAGTGCTTTCTGGTGGGGCAACGTCGGGTCAAATACGTTCTTTCCATTGAGCATGTCTATATCGCAGTCGTCTATAAGATAGCCTAACACACCTAAGCCGGCGTTCCACTTAAGGTCCTTATAGATTGTTCCTTCTATATCGCCGGCTACGCGGATTAGGTCACGTTTATATTTATAGAACACGCGCGTGCGATAGTCTTCTACTACCATCTTCTCGGGCTTCTTGGACCAGTCGTGCCACGTGAAATGGTACTTCGACTCATAGCCGTTAAAACCATAGAAGTCGCACATCGCATCAGGCAGATATGTGGCGTCAAGAGTCAAACGATAGCCGGGAATCAA
>CAMOJP010000029.1 GCA_946617165.1 uncultured Bacteroidales bacterium | reverse complement strand
ACAAGCAGCTGAAGCATAAATGTGCTCGATCCTAACCAACAACATGCCTCAAGGTTTCTTGGGGCTGTTGTTGTGCAAATCGACCTGAACCTCGACATGATGTATAGCCCGTGAGGGTATTTATTCACTGCCCGTGAGGGTATTTAATTTTAATTAGTAAAATGTTCAATAGTAACAATTTCTCCCGTCGTCCGGGAGGCTTCCGTCAGAGCGAGAGCCCGCGTGAGCAAAATGGACCATCTAATGGAGGACGCAAACCGCGCCAACGTTTCGTTCGCGGCGCAGAAAAAGTAGAAGCGCAACACACGCAACGCCCTCGTTTTAATCCCAATAATTCTGATCGCCCTGCATTTGGTGAGCGTCATCAGCGCCCGAATTTCGGTGAACATCAGCAACGTCCTCAACGTCCCGCATTTGGTGAACGTACACAACGTCCTGCTTTCGGGGAACGTGCACAACGTCCTTTTAACGGGAAAAAACCGCAACGTAATGCAGGGGTTTATAGTAAGAAAAAACGTATTGAGTATGCACAACGGGTAGAAGATCCTACAAAGCCTATACGTTTGAATAAATACCTCGCTAATGCAGGTATTTGCAGTAGACGCGAGGCGGATGATTTTATCCAAGCTGGTGTTATTTCTGTCAATGGTGAAATCGTTTCCTCTCTCGGTGCTAAAGTGCTCCCTACGGATAAAGTAATGTTCCATGACCAACCGGTTAAACGTGAACACCTCGTTTATCTGCTTTTAAATAAGCCTAAAAATACAGTGACAACCACTGATGATCCGGAAGAGCGTAAAACCGTTATGGATATCGTTCGTACTGCATGTGCTGAACGTATCTATCCGGTAGGACGTTTGGACCGCAATACAACAGGAGTATTATTGCTGACTAATGACGGCGATTTGGCAGCGAAACTGACGCATCCTAAATTCGGAAAGAAGAAAATATACGCAGTAACACTGGACCGCGAATTAGATGAGGCTGATGAAACGGTTATACGCAATGGTGTTACATTAGACGAAGAAAAAATCGTTCCTGATGCTTTAGAGTTCCCTAAAGATGACCGCAAGCATCTTGGTTTGGAAATCCATTCAGGGCAAAACCGCGTTGTTCGTCGTATATTTGAGAAAGTCGGATATAAAGTAACGGCTCTTGATCGCGTTAGCTTTGCCGGTTTGACAAAGAAGAACGTAGCCCGTGGTCGTTATCGCTTCCTTACACCAAAGGAGGTGCATATGCTTCAAATGGGTGCATTTGAGTAAGTCTATATATTATAAGATATTATCGCTTTTTGTAGCGGTGATTAGTAGTCTGTCACTTGCTTCTGCCGAAAAGGCGGAAGCAGGTGATTCTCGTTTTACGTGGGTTGGGCGGGTGAACTATGATTATGGTGGTTCGGTAACCTTTGATTGGACGGGAGTCTATTGTCGTATCCGGTGTACTGGAGATACACTTAGACTACACATATCCGATACGAAACGAAATTACTATAATGTTTATATTGACCGGGCTATGAGCGATGACCCTTCACAGATAATCGCTACAATGGGAGATAGTGTTTATACCTTGCCGTTGTGCCGTTGTCGTCAAGGACATAATATCGTGTTGCAGAAAAGAACAGAGGCTGAGCAGGGGACTACTACGTTCCATTCAATAGAAACAAATGGTCATTTCCTGCAAGCGGAGCCGTTGCGTAAGCGTCAAATTGAGTTTGTGGGCGATAGTTATACATGCGGCTATGGCATTGAGGACCACGATTCTACAGCCCATTTTTCGCCAGAGACAGAGAATGTGTGCAAGTCATTTGCTTCGCTCCTTGCGCACCGCTTAAATGCCGATTACTTTGTGATTGCACATTCCGGAATGGGAGTTTGCCGGAACTATAACTCCAAGTATCCGGGATGGACGATGCCTAAACGCTATGAACATCGCTTAGATATGGATTCGACTGATGATTACAGATGGTACGGCAATAGTGAGTGGATGCCCATGGGTATTATATTATTGGGCGGCAATGACTTCTCTTGTGGTGTAACGCCTGATTATGAGCAATTCCGCGATGAGTATTTCAAACTCATCAATCAGTATAGTGATAGTATGGTTGTCGTTTGTTGTTCAAAGACTAAGAATACGGAACTTAGTCGCTATGTGGAGCGTGTCGTGATGGAGTGCAATCATCCAAATGCCTATTTCTTTGCCTGCGACTTTGATGCTTATACCAACCATAGACGGGACCTTGGGGCTGATAAGCACCCAAACGAAAAGGCCCACCGCCGTTTGGCAGACCAAATTTATTCTTTTGTGAAGAAATTCTGGTAAGGATAGATAAATTTATTTCTCTTTGATTAATCCTGTTTCGTAGGCTTGGCGTAGTTGCTGCAAGTCTTGTAATTGTCGTGTGAGTTCTTGCCCTAAATCGGTGTCCCCTATACGAATACGATGACCTGTAAAATCTTTGAGCAGGGTGCGCGAATTAATGTCGCTGCCGGAAATTATAGCCTGTTCGCGGCTTTCAAACGCCTCATGCTCCACTAATTGGATTCCGTGACTATTGTAGATTAGCGTGTAGCCGGCAATGCCGGTTTTCTCTTGATAGGGCTTAGAGAAGCCTCCGTCTATAACAAAGCGTTTGCCTTCTGCGCGCATCGGAGTCTCACCTTTTATTGTACGCACAGGTATATGTCCGTTAACAATACGTCCTTGTTCTGGGTCAAGACCGAACTCCTTGAGAATATGCTCACATATGTCTTTGTGGTCTGAGAGAGTATAATATGCGCCTTTCTTTTCCACCTCCAACTCTTTATCTTTGATGAAGTAGCGTTCAAAGGTAGTCATTTTGTCTTTGTTGTAAAGTGGAGAACCTTCCCCGCACCAAAGATAGAGCATATAATCGAGTGCGTTGGCTTTTTCTTTGCCTTTGCCGTAGTAGGCACAGCGGACAATATCGTCAATACGCTCCATCAGTGCACGTCCTTTAACCTTCTTACCACAGACGTCTACTTCCATAAATGAACCGTCTTCGTTGAGAGGTATTGCGGCGTGGTATAGTAGGAACCCATTTCGTACAAGGAACAGTGAGCCGTGCTGATAGAGCATCTTTAAGTGACGTTGCATCTTCTCGGACTTGCGGAAGGAGCGCTCCAACTGGGTCATTAGTTCTTGCTCTTCTACAGAGAGTTGATAGGGTTGGGCAGGGTTGACTGTAGGTAAGTTGCTGTCGGTAAGAGGGTAGGTCTTACCATTGATAGTAATAGTGCCCTGTCCATAGTTTATTTTATCGAGTAGCAATCGGTCATTCATTTTCCATTCAGGATGACGTAGTATAGTCTGTCCTTCAAGTTTGAATTGAATGATAGAGATTGCCTTGTGCATCTTCGCCATTAGTTGGGCAGATCGAGTGAGACGGGGGTTATTCTCGAAGTCTTTTGTCTGCCATATAGTACAGGGGTCCGTGCCGTAAGTCTCCATAGCGAAGTTAGCTAACGGCAACAAGTTAATACCATAGCCTTCTTCAAGTGTCTCAATATTGGCATAGCGTGTGCTCACGCGCAGAACGGTTGCTATAAGAGCGGGATTACCGGCGGCAGCGCCCATCCACTCTATATCGTGATTTCCCCACTGAATGTCGTAGTCGTGAACGGTAGAGAGTACTTGCATAATTTTATCTGCCCCCGGTCCGCGGTCGAAGATGTCTCCTACAACGTGCATTGTATCAATTGTCAGACCGTGAATGAGGTAGGATATTTGAATGAGCAAATCTTCGGCGCTTCCGGTCGCGATAATACCGTCAATAATTGCGTTGAAGTAATCGGAGCGGTCGTGCTCGATGCTTGATTCGTGCAGCAGTTCTTCGATAACGTAGGCGAAAGAAGGCGGCAGTAGTTTGCGGACTTTGGAACGTGTATATTTGACTGTGACGGCGCGTGCTACGTCAGTAACTTGATGCAGTCGGCGGCGATACCAATCCTTAATAGTAGGTAGGTTCGTACCTTCATCGCTTAGCTTGAGCTTTCCTGAGTGTAGATATTCTATTCGCTCGTCGGGGTAATAGATGAGGGCACATAGTGCGCGCTTTTCTGCTTCAGTAATCGTATCGCCGTATATATCATCTACTTTGCGACGGACAACTCCGGAGGCGTTCTTAATCATGTGAATGAAGGCATTACTTGCCCCGTGCAAATCGCTCACAAAGTGCTCGGTACCCTTAGGTAAGCTAAGGATTGCACGCAAATTAATCATTTCGGACACAACTGCGTTGCAGTTCGGAAATTTCTCACTAAGCAGTCTTAAATAACGTTCGTCTTTCATCCTTTAACCCTTTAATCTTTCCAATTCCACAGTGAAGTGTCTCATAAGAGGTGCTTCTTTGGTGATACGCAGTCCGCGTGTTATCTCTTCTCTGCGGTCATAGACATTCTTGAGCGCAGCAGCAATAACATTCATATGGTTATCGGTATATACTCTTCTGGGGATACACAGTCTTACAAAATCAAGTCCTCCGAATCTGTTCTGACGGGTCACAGGGTCGCGGTCTGCGAGTATATAACCAATCTCGCAAGCACGTATACCGGCCTCGAGATAGAGTTCGCACGTAAGTGTTTGAGCAGGGAACTCTTCTTTTGGTATATTTGTGAGCACTTTATCAGCATCCACGAAGATAGCGTGTCCGCCAGCCGGACGCTGATAAGGGATACCGTATTCGTCTAATTTGGCTGCGAGATATTGTACTTGGCGGATGCGAGTGTCTAACATATCGAACTCTGTATTTTCCATCAATCCTACAGCTAATGCGGCCATGTCGCGTCCGTTCATGCCGCCGTAGGTAATAAAGCCTTCAAACGGGATGCAGAACTGCTTGCATCCCTCGTACCATTCCTCACGATTTGTCGCAATGAACCCTCCCATATTAACCAGACCGTCTTTTTTTGCGGACATGGTCATTGAATCAACGTACGAAAACATCTCTCGTGCGATCTCCTTGATGGACTTATCAGCATAACCTTTCTCACGCGTCTTGATAAAATATGCATTCTCAGCAAATCGCGCAGAGTCCATATTTACTGCTACACCGTATTTGTGACATAGTTCGCAGGTCGCTTTGATATTGGCCATAGAAACGGGCTGTCCGCCTACGGTGTTATTGGTTACGGTGAGAACCATAAAGGGCACGTTACCTTTGTTTTCACGTAGCACTTTCTCCAATTTCTCTAAAGACACATTACCTTTGAATGGTGCTTCCAGCTGTGTGTCTTTTGCTTCGTCACAAGTAACGTCTATAGCGAATGCTTTTCGTGCTTCTATATGTCCTTTGGTCGTGTCGAAATGGGCATTTCCTGGAATGACTTGTCCTTCTTTGACAAGGTAGGAGAAAAGTACATTTTCGGCAGCGCGTCCTTGGTGAGTGGGAATAACATAATTAAAGCCAGTGAGAGCTGTCACAACATCTTTGAACTCGAAGAATGATCTTGCGCCGGAGTAGCTTTCGTCTCCTGTCATCATAGCCGCCCATTGACGGTCTGACATGGAGCCTGTACCGGAGTCGGTGAGTAAATCAATATAAACTTGTTCCGACTTAAGCATGAAAACATTGTTCTTCGCTTGTGAGAGCCATAGTTCGCGTTCATGACGGGTGGATTTGCGGATTGGTTCCACCATTTTAATTTTCCATGATTCAGCAAAAGGGAGTTCCATGAGTATAGCATTTAATGTTTGAGGCTGCAAAATTACTATAAAATATTCAAATATGCAAATGTTTGTACTAAAAAGATTTTATTTTGTGCTTCCAAAAAGAATTACCAAAACTTATGGAACCGTTTTTTCCACGTAGAATATAAATAAAAAATGTTCAGTCAAACGAAATCGTGGGTACGCAAAAAGTACGCTGGGAGTACGCTGAAACCCGCACTGTTTTTGCTCATCGTTTTTTATATAATCGAACAAAAATGCACGCCTGAACAAAAAAAATGGCAATAAATTTGTATATGTCTAAAAATAGTGTTATCTTTGCAGGCTGAAAGATAATAACAATAAATGTTAATGCAATGAAAAAGTTTTTAGTTCTCTCTATCTGTGCGTTAACGACACTGACAGCCCTTGCCGGTACCTATTATCCGTCTCGTACGGATTTCCGTGACGAACAAATCTATTTTGTTATTACAACCCGTTTCTACGACGGAGACCCGTCCAACAACACCCAGTGTTGGGACAACCAGTCCAAAAACGCCGGAGACCCTGCATGGAGAGGCGACTTCAAAGGACTCATAGAGAAACTCGATTACATCAAAGCGCTCGGCTTTACCGCCATCTGGATCACGCCTGTCGTCGAGAACGCTTCGGGCTACGATTACCACGGCTACCACGCTTCCGACTTCTCGAAAGTAGATCATCGCTACGAGTCCGAGGACGTGAGCTTCCAGACACTAATAGACGAAGCACACAAGCGCGGAATGAAAATCATTCTTGACATCGTGCTCAACCACACCGGTAACTTCGGCGAAGCTAACCTTTGCAAACTCTTCAACCGCGACTGGACGAAAGACCAGAGTCAAATAGACGAGTGCATGGTGCCCTACACTAAGTCACAAGGCGGTAAACTTCCGGACAACTATGCAGACTTATCTGGTGCTACACAGTATCCTGCGCGCTTGTCCAAAATGAAAAACTCCAGTGATGAGAATGGTCTAAAAATCAATAACGACAGCCACAACTACTGGCATCACTACGCTGAAGGCAACTGGGATAATTCAACCCGCTGGTTCTTCCAAATAGCCGGCGACTGCGTAGACCTCAATACCGAGAATCCTGCCGTCTATAACTACCTCATCCAATGCTACACCACGTTTATCAATATGGGCGTGGACGGCTTCCGTATCGACACAGGCGGACATATCCCTCGTCTCACCTTTAACAATGCCTTTATTCCTGCTTTCAAGGCCGCTGGAGAAGCTGCTGCAAGTAAACGCGGTGGCACACCATTCTACATGTTTGCCGAAGTGTGTGCGCGCTATAGCTCTATCCTCTACCGCGAACAAGCTTGCCTCAGCCCATTTTACTACACCTGGGCGGAGAGCAAATCCTACCCGTGGGATAACAACGCCGACTCGTGGAACAGCCTCGTGGAAATGGAAGGTTCCGGCTGCACATCCCATACGAACTGGAAGTCCTGCTGGCAGCAAGGCGAGGACGACAAAGGCGGACTATCTACCCAACCTACGTCGAACAACGCCCTCTTAAGCGGAAATACCTACCACACACCCGATTACTCCAAAGCCTCCGGACTACACGTCATCGACTTCACGGAGCACTGGAACTTCGGTAGTGCGGCAGGAGCATGGAATGTAGCTAAACCGGCTAATGACAAATACTACAACGATGCAACTTGGAACGTCGTGTATGTGGACTCACACGACTACGCGCCGGACGAAGTACAAAAATATCGTTTTAACAAAGGTGAAGATGTATGGGCTGAAAACCTGAGCCTTATGTTTACACACCGCGGTATACCTTGCCTCTATTATGGATCGGAGGTCCAGTTCCAAAAAGGTAAGATAATAGACGAAGGTACCAATATCTCTCTCTTCGAATCGGGACGAGCTTACTTCGGCGGATATATTAAAGGGTCAGTCAAAACAACTGACTTCGCCGAGTACAACTCCGCAACGGGTAACCTCGCCGCTACGCTTTCTCACCCGCTTGCACAACATATTCAACGACTCAGTAAAATTCGCATGGCAGTTCCTGCATTACGTAAAGGACAGTATTCAGTAGACGGCTGCAGCGGCTCCTTTGCTTTCAAGCGTCGCTATACGGATGCTAACACCGACAGCTATGCACTCGTCTGCATCTCCGGCGGAGCAACCTTCTCCAATATCCCTAACGGCACATACACCGACTGCGTAACCGGCGACAAAAAGACCGTGACCAACGGCTCACTCTCTGTCAATTGCAGCGGTAAGGGTAACCTGAGAGTTTATGTGCTGTCAACGAACAAAACCCAAGCACCGGGGAAAATAGGTGAGGACGGGAAATATATCTATACCTCTTCCCCGAAGAATATCCCCCAACCGACATGGGACGGCACGGAAATGGAGAAAACAAATGATGATGGTGGAGGAGGAACGACTCCTTCAAACCCGATTGAACCATGCCTGACAAATACTAATGAACATGCCGTGTTCTTCAAGAAATCCTCAGACTTCGGCTCTACTATATATTGCTATATCTGGCACACAGGAACAGGTAGCACCGTGCAAGTTTGTGGTAGCTGGTCAGGACAAAAAGCCGTCTCGTTAGGTAACGATAACTATAAATTTACCATTCCCTCCTCCGCAGGGACAATAGACAACTCTTGGAAAATCATATGGAATGACGGAGGCGGTAACCAGACCGGCGATTTAATATATAAAGACCAATATCTATACATCGGTGCAAACAAAGGCGCTATTCAGCCTGCAAGCAAAGTAACAGCTATCTGCGAACCGGTTAGTACGGTATTGGATGTGATTGATAACCCGAAGACCTTTAACAAAAAAGTGCTCATTAACGGCGTACTTTATATACAATTACCTAATGGTAGTATGTACAATATGCACGGAATAAAAGTACAATAGACTCAAATAAAAACAATATAATGAAACCTAATTATCTACAATCCCGACACATCGGACTGAGCGACTCGGACCGTGAAGAAATGTTACGCCAAATTGGCGTGGATAGTATCGACCAACTCATTGATCAGACAATGCCCAAAGAGATTCTACTCAAAGAACCGCTAGACTTGGACGAACCCCTTACGGAACAAGAACACTTGGACTCGATTGCTGCTATGGCAGAGAAAAACCTGCCCTATAAATCTCTTATCGGACGTGGATGGTACGGAACAATCACTCCGGCTGTTATCCAGCGTAACATGCTTGAGAATCCCGTTTGGTATACCTCCTATACTCCTTATCAAGCCGAAGTGAGTCAAGGACGGTTAGAGGCCTTGTTTGTCTTTCAGACAATGATATCCGACCTTACAGGACTGCCGCTGGCTAACTGTTCACTTTTGGACGAAGCAACTGCTGCTGCAGAAGCTGTGACAATGATGCGTAACCTGAGAACACGAGAGCAGGTGAAGAATAACGTGCGCAAAGTGTTTGTGGATAAGAAAATATTTCCCAATACACTCAGTGTCATGAAGACCCGTGCCGCCGGTCAGGGAATAGATTTGGTTATCGGTGATTATCGGTTAATGGATGAAAACTCCTTCGGGGATGGTGCCAATAGCGAATATTTTGGTGCTATTATTCAATGCCCGAATGCGGACGGTGAAGTGGTCGATTATGAGCAGTTCATTAATGCATGTCATAGTGCAGGCCTCAAAGTAACTGTAATAGCAGATCCTATGGCTTTGGTATTACTTAAGCCGCTAAACGCCGATATTATGGTGGGCTCGGCTCAACGTTTCGGATTGCCTGTAGGATTCGGAGGACCAACTGCCGGTTATATGGCTACACGGGACGAATACAAACGGGATATGCCCGGACGTATCATCGGACTAAGTAAGGATACGCACGAACATCCTGCTTATCGTCTGGCACTGCAGACGCGTGAGCAACATATCAAACGAGACAAAGCTACATCAAATATCTGTACCGCCGAAGCCCTCTGCGCTATGATGGCGGGTATGTACGGCGTCTATCACGGACCGCAAGGACTGCGCGAGATAGCTGAAGGTATTCATAGTAAAGCCGCTTACCTCAACGAGATGTTACAAGCCTATGGATATGAGCAAGAGAATACAGAGTTCTTTGATACACTCAAAATAATGGAGAACGATGAGACAAAAGTGGAGCAGATTCGCGCTTTGGCAGAAGATAGAGGTATCAATCTCTATTACGACCAAGACGGGTGGATAGGGTTGAGCGTGGACGAGACGGTGACGATTGATACAATGAATGACCTCATTGAAATATTTGCTGAAGCATCGGATAATATGGCGCAATACGAGGACAACGAAGATGCCTTTGATGGTCTATGGGCATTGGACGAAAGTAGAGTGCGCGAGATTGATTTCCTGCAAGCCCCTGTCTTCCAATCCTATCATACAGAGACTGATATGATGCGCTATCTCAAACGTCTGGATCGCAAAGATATCAGCCTTGCACACACGATGATTCCGTTAGGCAGCTGTACTATGAAACTCAATCCTGCTGCAGCTATGATACCTATCACGATGCCGGGTTGGACGAGTGCTCATCCGATGGCTCCTGCTGAGCAAGTAGAAGGATTTGGTGAGATGCTTGAAGAATTGGAGAACCAACTGTCTGTCATCACGGGCTTTGCTGCATGTAACTTACAGCCGACCTCAGGCGCTGCCGGCGAATATACAGGGTTGGTTACAATCCGTCAATACTTGTGGGAAAAAGGCGAGAAACAGCGTAATGTCCTCCTTATTCCGGAATCGGCTCACGGAACTAATCCCGCAAGCTGCGTTCAAGCCGGATTTGTGCCCGTAGTAGTCAAGTGCGATGAAGGCGGAAATACAGATATAAATGATTGGCGCGAAAAAGCTCAGGCCAATAAAGATGTGCTTGCCGGATGTATGATAACCTATCCGTCTACACACGGTATTTTTGAAATGAGTATTCGTGAGATGTGTAAGATTATTCATGACAACGGCGGGCAGGTATATATGGATGGCGCGAATATGAATGCCCAGATCGGTTATACTAATCCCGGCACAATCGGCGCTGATGTATGTCACCTCAATCTGCACAAGTCCTTCGCCTCTCCGCATGGTGGCGGCGGTCCCGGAGTAGGAGCCATTTGTTGTGCGCAACACTTGGTTGAATATATGCCTACGGAGGATAAAAACCGCGTTTCTTCAGCACTCTATGGCAATGCAAATATGGCGCTTATCTCATACGGTTACATTCGCATGATGGGTTACGAAGGACTTCGTGAAGCGACAGCCAACGCCATTCTCAGTGCCAACTATATGGCAACTAAACTGCGCGACGCATATGGAGTGGTCTATACAGGAGTCAAGGGAAGAGTAGGGCATGAACTGATTTTGGACTGCAGACAGTTCCACGCATTAGGTATAACAGAAAGTGATGTCGCTAAACGGCTTATGGACTTTGGATATCATGCTCCAACCTTGTCATTCCCGGTACACGGCACACTTATGATTGAACCTACCGAGAGCGAATCGAAACATGAGTTAGACCAGTTCATTGATGCTCTACTTACTATTCGTGCTGAGATTGCCGAGATTGAACGAGGTGAGGCAGACCCGAAAGACAACGTGCTCGTTAATGCTCCGCACGCTGAATATGAGATTGTCGGTAGCGAATGGACCCATCCTTACAGTCGGGAGAAAGCTGCCTATCCGACAGAGTGGGTAAGAGATAATAAATTCTGGATTCCTGTATGCCGCGTTGATAACGGATTCGGAGACCGTAATTTAGTTGCACGATTCTAATGAAAAAAGAACGTTTTGCTGATAAAATCAGGCGCTACCGCAAATGGAAACCGTGGGTAGAGCTGAAAGAACTGCTGATGATTGCTATCGGCTGTACTCCTTTTGCCATTGCAGTCAACAGATTGCTTATACCTCATGCTGTTGTAGGTGGCGGATTAGCCGGTATATGCGAGATACTTTACTTCGCAACCGACGGACTGATTCCTGTTTGGGCTTCTAACTTAGCTATCAACGTAGTACTGCTTGCTGCTGCAATAAAGTTGGTAAATTGGCAGTTCGTTAGACGAACCGTATATGGAGTACTCTGTCTTACCGTATGGCTCAAGCTGATACCCGTTCCTGAAGTCGCAGAGATTACGGATCCTTTTATGGCTGTTATCTTAGGCGGTTTGTTCGCAGGAGTGGGATTAGGTATTGTGCTGCTCAACAACGGTTCCACTGGCGGTACCGATATAACGGCAATGATTCTTTCCCGCTACGTCCATCTGCCGATGGGACGGGCAATGTTAGCTTGCAATATAATCATAATTACCAGTGCCTATTTTTTGCCGGAAGTGCATAGCATAGAGAAAGTATTGTTTGGTCTGTGCTATACGTTTATGTCATCTACAGCTGTGGATTGGGTAATGAGCCGCGTACGGCAGTCTGTACAGTTCTTTATCTTCTCTTCCTACCACAACGAGATTGCACGTGCTATCATGACACAGATACCTCGTGGCGTAACAATATTAGATGGCCACGGCGGATATACGCAGAAAGACATGAAAGTAGTGACTGTGATTGCCCGTAAGAACGAGTCCACTCGTATATTCCGTTTAGTCCGTGCAATTGACCCGAACGCTTTTGTGAGCGAGACGCAAACGATAGGTGTTTTTGGGCAAGGCTTTGACTCCATAAAAGAGAAATAATATGAATCCGCATGATAGTTATACTCCGCAACAACACACCTTAGTAGTCGTTCGTGAATATTTGATGATATTTCTAGCCCTCGCCCCTTTTGCGTTGATGGTGAACTGGATTTTTGTGCCGCATAACGTGGTGGGAGGCGGTTTGACCGGTATTTGCTCCATCATTTACTATGCTACCCAAGGACTCTTTCCTGCCGCTTTTCCGCATTACGGTGGCGCGCTGCCTATATGGCTCTCCTCGCTCGTAATAAACTGCATATTGCTCCTCGTAGCCGGTCTGACAGTCGGTTGGAGATTTTGTATTAGAACTATCTTTGGCGTATTCTCGTTAGCATTGTGGTACAGATTGATACCTATCAGGGAGATTGCTTTGATAGAAGACCCGCTATTGGGCTGTATTGTAGGCGGTGTGATATTTGGTATAAGTTTAGGCATCGTAATGCTTAATAACGGCTCTTCCGGTGGTACGGATATTATTGCGATGGTAGTCAATAATTATCGTGACATATCGTTGGGTACGGTTATGGTAATATGCGACGTGGTCATCATATTGAGCAGCTATTTCTTACCGGTTCCTGAAGTGTTCTTGGATAAGATAACAAGTGTCTCTGACTTTAAGATTAAACGTATTATGTGCGGTATATGCATGACAGTTTCCTATACCGCCGCATTAGATTGGTTTATGGCCCGTGTACGTCAGTCGGTGCAGTTCTTTATTTTCTCAACAAAACACGCTGAGATAGCAACGGCGATTAACCAAACAGCCAAACGGGGTGTAACTGTCTTAGAAGGAAAAGGGTGGTACTCCAAACAACCTACTGAGATAATAACGGTACTCGCTAACAAGCAGGAGTGTCCGCTTATATTGAGAATAATCAAACAAATAGATCCTAATGCCTTCGTTAGTTATGTCAACGTGAGCGGGGTCTTCGGTAAAGGATTTGACAAAATAAAGGGAAAGTAATATGAATAAAAACGTAGCGTTGGTTCTATCCAGCGGCAGCAGTAGAGGTTTAGCACATATTGGCGGTATCGAAGCGCTTGAAGAATGCGGATACACTATAACTTCTATAGCCGGATGTTCTATGGGAGCTATCGTTGCAGGCATGTACGCCGCCGGCAGTCTTGCCGAACTAAAGACCTGGTTCCTTGAGATGACCCGCAAACATATGTTTGAGTTGATGGATTTTACCCTCAATAAAAACTATCTGGTTAAAGGTGAACGACTGATGAGTGCGATTGACGAAATGATTCCTGACAGAAAGATAGAGGACTTGAATATACCTCTCACTCTTGTTGCCACGGACATGAAGAAAGGGAAGGAAGTGGTATTCCGTACCGGTGACTTAAATCGAGCTATACGTGCTTCGTTTGCGTTGCCCATCTTGCTGCAACCTGTTCGGGAAGGTGATATGCTCCTCATGGACGGCGGAATGTCTAATCCGCTGCCGCTCAACCGTGTGGTTCGTACTGAAGGGGATATCTTGGCTTGTGTAAATGTAAGTGGCGCGTATATTGACAAGACAGAAGAGGAGAAGAAAGAACCATCGTGGTTGGAGACGTTCTTGGAAAAATACGCAGGAAAGACCTTGAGACCGTCTGAGAAACAAATAGGTTCGTTGGCGCTGCTGGATCGCTGCTCGGACGTCATGATTCAGCAACACTCCGAACTAATGAAACAATTTTGTCCGCCTCAAATTTGTGTGGATATAGCGATGAATCAGTTCGGCTCATTCGAATATGACCATGCGGAGGAGATTATTCGGTTTGGTTACGAGCGGATGATGGAACAGATTGATTTATACGAAAAAAAGCAGGGTTAAAGCCCTGCTTTTATTTTCTCTACTATCTCGGTGTTATCGTACCATCCTGTAAATCGTTCCGCCCCGACGCCGATAGCAAAAACGGGTACGTTAGCGGCTGTGTGCCCGGAACTGGTCCAGCCTACGCGCGCTATCTTATTCATGATATGAATTGCCTCGCCACCTAATTCTGAGATGTCGTTGTACAAGGTCTTTTCCGTCTTCTGTTTGCCGCGGATAAGATGCTTATAGGCTGAATAAAGACGAGCTTCGTTCTTGGCGTTTATCTCAATATGGCTGTAGAAACCCAATTGTTCCTGCAATAATGCATGAACTTGTTCCCATTTCAGACGACGCCCGTATTGTTTGTATAGGTCGGCGATTTGTGTGTTCAATTCCCAGGACGAGATTTGTTGGTGCTGTAATGCTTGTAAGTTTAGTATATATTTGCCTCCGTGTCCCAAAGCCATCCCGCCGGTCTCATGATCTGCTGTAACAACAATTAAGGTCTCGTCCGCATGAGCCAAATAGAACTGATAAACTATTTGAATTGCTTGGTCAAAGTCAAGCACTTCCTGAATATTGGTTGCTGCGTCGCGAGAGTGACCGGCATAGTCTATCTTACCACCTTCAATCATCATGAAGAACTTGCCTTTGGGTGCCATATACGAGATGGCAGTTTCTACTATCTGAGATAAAGTCAAGTCTCCTCCTTTACGGTCTATAGCATACGGAATGCTTTCACTTGGTTGCTGTTTGTCGATGCCGTCTTCGGCTTGCACGAGTATAAGTTTCTCTGCACCTAATTTATTTTGCGCGTCCGCGTACCCGTGTGCGAAGGTATAGCCGCTTTGTTCACATAAGTCATATAGGTTAACGGCATTACTGTCCTTTTGGTTTGTAGGTTTGTGGAAGCCGGCTCCGCCAAAAAACTCGTACCCTGTCGCCGCTAATTGAGTGCCGATTTCATAATACCGGCTACGATTATCCACGTGAGCGTAGAAGGCGCCTGGGGTCGCGTGGTCAATTGCTACGGAAGTCATGATTGCTACAGGCCAACCTTTGAGGTGCCAATCCTCGGCAATTGAAGTAACCGAAATGCTGTCTTTATCTACCCCTAAACAGCCGTTATTGGTTTTCTTACCTGTTGCAAGTGCAGTACCGGCAGCTGCCGAATCGGTGATGCCATTAGAAGCAGAGTAGGTAGTAGCCATTCCAAAGACAGGAAAAGAAGTCATCGTTAAAGGTACTCGACCTATTCGGCCTTGCAGTTCGGCTTGGTACATCTCGGCTGCTAATACTTCGTTCGAACCCATTCCGTCTCCTATCATATAGAAAACGTATTTCAGTTCGCCGTAACTGCTGAGAGCTATCGAAATAGCTGAAAGAAAAAGAATCAATTTTTTCATTGCTCCAAATAACCAATTGTCATGTGATAGAATTCAGGGAAACGCTTCTCGATTACTACGGGCTTGCCGTTTTCTAAAAAACAGTGCTTGCTTTTAGCCGTACAAACGACGGTGTCGCCCACTTTCATCGTGTATTCAAAGGAAATCTTTAGCGCACTCACCTCAACCGGCATGAGCGTAATTTCAATTACGTCTTTGAAGGTGGTTGTGTGCTTGTACTCACACTCAATGGATATAATCGGCGAAACAACGCCTTCGGCTTCCATGCGATCGTATCCAAACCCTACCTGATCCATCCAGTCAACGCGTGCTTCTTCCATGAAGCGTACGTAATTGGAGTGGTGGGTAATGCCCATGCGATCGCACTCGTAGTATTTTACTTCGTGTCGGTATGGTTTCATATAGTAAATTATTTGGTTTTATGTTTGACGAAATAGTCCCATATAATGCTACGCCGGGAAATGGTCAGCATATCGGTCACGGTAGTGTGTTGCAGGTTCTCTTTGCGCTTAGCGTAGAATTTATGTATAGAGAATAAGAATGCGAATCGTGCTCTCACAATTGCCCATGCGTTCGCAAAACGGCCGTGTAGCAGGTCGTTAAGAGCTGCTAAGTAGTCCAAGCACACTCTGATAGAGAGGGCAAACCACATGTGCTTTGTTGATGCGTTTTTATATATCATGAGCAAGTTGTTGCGGAAATTGAGAAAGGTCTTGCGGGGGTTGCCGTAGTTCAGCGATGCACCGCCAACGTGATATACCTTGGATTGCGGTATGCAAGCCACCCACCAACTGCGTGCGTTTAAGCGCCAGCAAAGGTCAATCTCCTCCATGTGGGCAAAGAAGGCTTCGTCTAAGCCGCCTACTTCTTCGTACACTTCAGCTCTTATACACATGCAAGCACCGGAAGCCCAGAAACAGGTATCAATCGTGTTGTATTGGCCTTTGTCTTCTTCAATATAATCCATTATTCTCCCTCGGCAATAGGGATAGCCTAAGTAATCAATATGGCCACCGGCTGCTCCTGCGTGTTCAAAGAGTTGCTTGCCTTCTTCTTTTGCCTTCCAACTCAATATCTTCGGCTGGCAGGCGGCTACTTCGGGATGACGGTCCATATAGCTGATTATAGGCTCAAGCCAATTGGGAGTCACTTCTACATCCGAATTGAGCAATACCACGTACTCGCTATCCACTTGGGAAATGGCTTGATTATAACCCGCAGCAAAGCCCAGATTTGTTTCGAAAGGGAATATACGTGCCGGTGCAATGCCTTTGGTAAGTGCGCTGGTGTTAATCTCCTGTACGGCGTCAATACTGTTATCTGTGGAGCCGTTATCTGCCACTATCACCTCATAGTCGGAGTCATTTGTGTACTTTAACACCGATGGAAGAAACTTACGCAACATCGCAGCTCCGTTCCAGTTCAATATGATAACACTACAAGTAGCCATATCAATCTTCTTCTTCGTAATAGCCTTGTTGGATGCCGTATTGCACTTCGGCGTCCATGATAAGCTGAATTTGTTCGCCGCTCAGTGATATGTGTGCATCTTTTGCCGCTTGCGAAACGTAAGCCAATTCAGCGGTTTCGTCCACATCACCATCCAGATAGGTTACCTCGCCATCCTCGTTTACCTCCAATAAGCCTGCCTCTTCCAAGTAATCATCCATCGCGTCCAGCACAAAAAGCAAGTCGCTTGGTTGCATGCTTTTTCTGTCCTGCTCTGGAAGCAAGTTCCACATGAATTCGACCTGTTTGCGCTCGTCTTCACTCATTAATTGTTCTTCAGAAATCATATTTTTGTATATTTTTTGCCAAATAATTTGCAAAAGTACAAAAAAAAGTGTACCTTTGCAAGCGATTTTGAAAAAAAATGATTTTATGAGTACTTTTTGGCAAAGATTACTGTCCGGAGTGGTATATGTCGGACTTGTTATCGCGAGTATATTAGTATCACCTCTTTTTTTCGGTGTGTTATTCGGGTTGTTGACCATGTTGGCGGTTCGTGAGTACCACATTTTAGTCGGTTCGCATCCTTTGACTACGATAGGGGCTACGCTTGCGGGAGGATATCTGTTTGCTACTCTCTGGTGCTTCTTCCAAGTGCAGACCTTGAACCTGGCGGAGTTCGCTTTTATGCAATGTGCATATGTCGGTTTGATAACGTTGCTGCTATTGGCTGAACTCTGGCTGAAAGCCCAAGACCCTGTCCGTAACTGGGGAAATATCCTTATCAGTCAGATGATGATTGCTTTTCCTTTCGCTTGCATGAATCTTATCTTGGATGAATCCAAGTACCTGCTTTTGATACTTTTTATAACGACCTGGCTTAATGACACAGGCGCTTATTGTATCGGATGTCTCACGGCTAAGCGCAAAAACGGTAATCATAAAATGTTCCCCAGAGTTAGTCCTAAGAAGAGTTGGGAAGGCTTAATCGGAGGTTTCTTCTTTGCCTTGCTCGGTGGATGTATATACTATTGGGCTGGGTGGGTAGATAGTCTGCCTAAAGCGCTCGTATTGGCTTTGGTTATCGCTGTTGCAGGTACTTTCGGAGACTTGATGGAGAGCTTGCTGAAGCGTTCTGTCGGCGTGAAAGATTCCGGACGGTTTATGCCCGGGCACGGAGGCGTGTTAGACCGTTTTGACAGCATCTTGCTTGCTACACCGGCTATGGCGCTATTGCTCGTATTGTTTTGATTATATAGTTAGTTAAATATGAAATCTGCTTTAATTACCGGAGTCACCGGTCAAGATGGTAGTTATTTATCCGAGTTCTTATTGGGCAAGGGCTATGAAGTCCACGGGATTATCCGGCGTAGCTCTGTTGATTACCGCGAGCGTATTGCGCATCTGGAAGGCACACCGCATTTCCATTTGCATTACGCGGACATGACTGACTCTATGTCGTTAGTCAAATTGGTCGGAAAAGTTCAGCCGGACGAGATATATAACCTTGCTGCGCAGAGTCATGTGCAGGTCTCTTTTGATGCACCTGAGTTCACTGCCGATGTGGATGCTGTGGGAGTGCTCCGTATCTTGGAAGCCGTTCGCACTAATCACCTTGAGAAAAAGTGCCGCATTTATCAGGCTTCAACCAGCGAACTATATGGTAAAGTAGAGGAAGTTCCGCAGAGCGAGACGACACCTTTTCATCCATATAGCCCGTATGCCGTAGCTAAGTTATACGGCTATTGGATTATTAAGGAATACCGGGAGGCGTATAATATGTTCTGCTGTTCCGGCATATTGTTCAATCACGAGAGTGAAAGACGCGGGGAGACCTTTGTAACGCGAAAGATTACCTTGGCGGCTGCCCGTATAGCACAGGGCAAACAGGATTGCCTTTATCTCGGTAATATGGATTCACTACGGGACTGGGGATATGCTAAAGATTATGTCGAGTGTATGTGGCTTATCCTGCAACACGACACACCGGAAGACTTCGTAATAGCTACAGGAGTACAACACACGGTGCGTGAGTTCGCTACTTTAGCCTTCCACCATGCCGGAATAGAATTGCGCTGGGAAGGAAAGGGAATTGACGAAAAAGGGATTGATACCAAAACCGGCAAAGTCATTGTGGCGGTCAGTCCTGATTTTTACAGGCCGACGGATGTCGTTAATCTCTTAGGCGACCCGACCAAAGCGAAACGTGAACTCGGATGGAATCCGCAAACAACGAGTTTCGAACAGCTCGTGAAACTTATGGTCGCCCATGACATGAAGAAAGTCGCTGCAGATGATGCTGCTGCAGAGATTAGAAAAGTCAATTTGGCAGAGTTCTTGGAGAAAGGTATTGATAAGTAATATGATGAATAAAGATTCAAAGATTTACGTTGCCGGTCACCGCGGGATGGTTGGGTCGGCTATCGTCAGGGAACTGAACAGACAGGGCTACAACAATATTATTACGCGTACGCACAAGGAATTGGACCTCACCCGGCAGGAAGACGTCGAGGCGTTCTTTGCCGAGGAGAAACCGGAATATGTATTCCTCGCTGCTGCCAAAGTAGGTGGCATCGTCGCCAATCAGTCTGCGTTAGCTGATTTTATGTACGATAACATGATTCTTGAGATGAATGTTATTCATGCTGCGTGGAAGAACGGCTGTAAGAAGTTGGAGTTTCTCGGCTCAAGTTGTATTTATCCGCGTTTAGCTCCTCAACCTATGAAGGAGAACTGTCTCTTAACGGGCGAGCTGGAAAAAACCAACGAGGCATACGCCTTAGCTAAAATCAGCGGACTTAAATATTGCGAGTTCCTCAACAGACAGTACGGCACCGATTATATTTCCGTCATGCCGACTAATCTATATGGGCCTAATGATAATTATCATCCCGAGCATAGCCATGTTCTGCCCGCGCTTATACGCCGTTTCCATGAGGCGAAGGAGAGTGGGGCAAAATCCGTCACCTGTTGGGGAGACGGGTCGCCGCTCAGGGAGTTCCTTTATGTGGACGACTTGGCTAATTTGTGTGTCTTTCTCATGAATAACTACTCCGGGAACGAGACAGTCAATGCCGGGACAGGAAAAGAATTAACCATTAAAGCTCTAACCGAATTGGTGGCTAAAGTGGTCGGCTATAAGGGGAAAATAGAGTGGGATACCACTCGGCCGAATGGTACCCCACGTAAGTTACTCGATGTGTCGAAGGCTACAAAGCTCGGATGGACATATAAAACGGAACTCGAAGACGGTATCAGTCTGGCTTACAAGGACTTCCTTGAAAATCCTATGCGTGCAGAACGCTAAATAAATTCCTTATTTATTACCATGCGAAGAGTGGATGCTGATTCATCTCGGCATTCACTTCGGCACGCACTTTGGCGATATTCGATTCGCTTTCCGGATTTTGAAGCACTTCGTCTATCAGGTCAACTATCCACGGCATCTTGTCTTCCTTCAGACCACGGGTCGTTATGGCAGGAGTCCCGAAGCGCAGCCCGCTCGTCTGGAAGGCACTGCGGCTGTCGAATGGAACCATATTCTTATTGGTCGTTATATCTGCTGCCACAAGCGCATGCTCGGCCACCTTTCCTGTCAAATCAGGATATTTGGTGCGCAGGTCAACAAGCATCGAGTGATTGTCTGTGCCACCGGAGATAATCTTATAACCTTTATCTACAAATGCCTGGGCCATTACTGCAGCGTTAAGCTTGACTTGTTGCTGGTAAACCTTGAACGAAGGCTGTAAGGCTTCACCGAATGATACGGCTTTGGCGGCTATCACGTGCTCTAACGGACCGCCTTGAACACCAGGGAATACGGCGGAATCGAGTAGGGCGGACATCATTTTGACTTCGCCTTTAGGTGTTGTCTTCCCCCACGGATTTGGGAAATCTTTGCCCATCAGTATAGCGCCGCCACGCGGACCACGAAGTGTTTTGTGTGTAGTAGTGGTAACGATATGCGCGTGACGCAGCGGGTTGTCCAATAGCCCTGCTGCAATCAATCCTGCAGGATGTGCCATGTCCACCATAAAGATAGCACCAATCTCATCGGCTACACGGCGAATACGAGCGTAATCCCATTCACGGCTGTATGCTGAAGCACCGGCAATAATCAGTTTGGGTTTCTGCTCGCGTGCTATGCGCTCTAACTCATCATAATCAACTCGACCCGTATCTTCGCGCACACTGTAAGACAACGCACGGAACATTATTCCCGAGAAATTAACAGCTGAACCATGACTTAAGTGTCCTCCGTGACTAAGGTTCAGACCTAAGAACGTATCACCGGCTTGCAGACATGCCATAAAGACTGCCATGTTCGCTTGAGCACCGGAGTGGGGTTGGACATTGACCCACTCGGCATTGTATAGCTTTTTAAGTCGCTCACGCGCTACATCTTCTGCCAAATCGACTATCTCACACCCGCCGTAATAGCGCTTGCCCGGATAACCCTCCGCGTATTTGTTGGTCAGCACGCTGCCCATGGCTGCTAATACTTCATCCGAGACAAAGTTCTCTGATGCTATCAATTCAATTCCTTTCATTTGACGCTCGCGCTCGCGGCGTATCAGGTCAAAAATCTCTGTGTCACGCATAATGATAGTCTATTTTTAAATTCTGCTGCAAATATACTACAAAAAAATGGAACAGACAAATTTTTTTTATCGAATTTCGTTAAATACTTGTATTTTTAAGGAAGAAGATATAAAATTTGTCAGTTCGCACGTTAGCGCGAACGTACATTCGGGGGAATGCCAAAGGCAGGCGGCGTCCGAAGGTACAACATTTTTCTGTCGAAAGTCAAAAGTCATAGGTCTCCCCGCCGCACGCGTGTTGGTGATTCGTTGGTTATTCGTTGGTTATTCGTTCGATATACGTTTGTTATTAGCCTAAGACCATCGTAACTTCACCCTAACTTCACCCTAACTTCACCCTAACTTCTCCGTATCTACATTCTACTTCTCGCTGTTACTCAACCGATTCGTGTCGATGGTACGAAATTCAAGAATTTCGATATTCCGCATAATGTGATGTGGTGATAAAGTGATAAAGTGATAAAGTTTGCTGTATCTTATTAGTGTTTAGCAACTTACAATCCATCCGAACTTTATCACTTTATCATGGTCCAAACATTTCTTTCTC
>CAMOJP010000028.1 GCA_946617165.1 uncultured Bacteroidales bacterium | reverse complement strand
AAACATTTAAGTCCTTATTCTTTATTCCTTTAGTGAGCAAAGCGAACGGTCTTTAACGCCCTTTATGTGCAAGCACCTTAGTCCGTAATTGAGTCCACTATATAGAAAACATTTTCTATATGCTTCATTTTTATGCTCGAAAATTTGCGTATATGCAAAAAAAGCAGTACCTTTGCGCGTTTTTTTGAGAAGATGAGTTTTACACATCTACACGTACACAGTCAATACTCGGTATTGGACGGGATGTCTAAAATACCGGATTTGGTGCAGAAATGCTTGCACAATAATATGCATGCATTAGCTCTAACCGATCATGGTAACATGTACGGTATCAAAGAATTCCTCGATTACAGTAAGAAAGTGAATAAAGATGCCGGCCAGACCGTGTTCAAGCCTATTGTTGGTTGTGAGGCCTATTGTGCACGGCGAGGACGACACAGCCGCCAGAACGATGAGGCAATCAACGGAGAAGGACGGAGCTACATTATAGACCGATCGGGCTGGCACCTAATACTGTTAGCCAAAAATATGCAGGGCTATCGCAACCTGTGCAAGATAGTGAGCATGGGCTTTATGGAGGATGCGTTCAACTACACCCCGCGTATAGACAAAGAACTGCTTGAACAATATCACGAAGGAATCATCTGCTGCAGCGCGTGCTTGGGCGGAGAACTGCCACAGAAGATACTAAATGGTCTAAAAACCGCTGCTCTCAAAGACAAAAGTCAAGAGACCGCTGCGCCCGAGGACCTGATTGCCGAGGGCGTTTTTCAGGAAGCAGAAGAGACAGTACAATGGTTCAAGAACCTCTTCGGCGAGGATTACTACATCGAACTTCAGCGACATCAGACGGAGAAACCCGGCGGGGACCAATCGACCTATCAACGCCAGATGCAGGTTAATCCTGTGCTTGTGTCGCTCGCACGCAAATATGGTATAAAGGTGATAGCGACAAATGACGTACACTTCGTTGAAGAAGAACATGCAGAAGCACACGACCGGTTGATATGCCTGTCCACCAACCACTACGTGGATGATATCAATCGTATGCACTATACCAAACAAGAATGGCTCAAGACTCCGGAAGAGATGGAGGCTGTCTTCACCGATATACCCGAGGCGTTGAGCAACACACAGGAGATAGTGGATAAAGTAGAGATATACGATATCGACTCCAAGCCTATCATGCCTAAGTTCCCTATTCCCGAAGACTTCGGCACCGAGGAGCAATACGGCAGCCGGCTGAAGTTGGAAGCCGCCTACTTGGAGCACCTGACGATGCAAGGCGCACTCAAACGGTACGGCAAAGAGCGGCTGGAAAATGACGAGCAACTGAAAGAACGTTTGCGCTTTGAGTTAGACACAATCAATAATATGGGGTTCCCCGGCTACTTCCTCATCGTTATGGATTTTATCCGTGGCGCACGTGAAGAATTAGGCGTGAGTGTCGGCCCCGGACGTGGCTCTGCCGCCGGTTCCGTAGTTGCCTACTGCCTACATATAACCGACTTGGACCCGTTAGAGTACGACCTTCTTTTTGAGCGTTTCCTTAATCCCGACCGTATATCACTACCCGATATCGACACCGACTTTGACGATGCCGGTCGCGGACGCGTGTTAGAATGGGTGAGTCAGAAATACGGCGCGACACACGTCGCGCATATCATCACCTACGGTGTGATGGCCGCCAAATCAGCTATTGCCGATGTGAGCCGAGTTCAACGAGTCCCCCTCGAGCGAGCCAACGCCATCAAAGCACTCATACCGGAAAGAGGTTTCCCCGATAACATCAAAGATGAAAACGGCAAGTCACCCAAAGTGAATCTCAAAAACTGCTATAAATACGTAGATGAGTTACGACAGTTAGTGAACGGAGGCGAACCCGAAATACGTTCAATGCTCAACTATGCACAGCAGTTAGAGGGAACAGTACGACAAGTCGGTATTCATGCGTGCGGCGTGATTATCGGAGCTGACGACCTCACCAACTTTGCACCGCTGAGTAGCGTCGAAGACAAAGAACTGCACAAACGCGTGTTAGTCACGGAATACGACGGGCACGTGATTGAAAGCGTAGGCCTGATAAAGATGGACTTTTTAGGACTCAAGACGCTGACTATCATAAATGAGTGCATCCGTAATATCCGGCATGCCCGTGGCGAAGAAGTAGATATAGACCATATACCTATAGATGACGCGGAGACCTATAAACTGTTCCAGGAAGGACGCACGATAGCCGTCTTCCAGTTTGAGTCCGCCGGCATGCAAAAATACCTGAAAGAGCTGAAACCAACCGTCATCGGCGACCTGATAGCAATGAACGCTCTCTACCGTCCGGGACCAATGCAGTATATCCCTAAGTTCATTCGCCGTAAACAAGGACTGGAGCCCGTGACATACGATATCCCGTGCATGGAGAAATATCTGAAGGACACCTACGGCGTAACGGTCTATCAGGAACAAGTGATGCTGCTCAGTCGCCTATTAGCCAACTTTACACGCGGTGAGTCCGATAAGTTGCGTAAGGCAATGGGTAAGAAACAGATGACTATTCTGCAGGAACTGAAAGGCAAGTTCATGGAAGGCGGCAAAGCCAATGGACATGACCCGAAAGTGTTAGAGAATATATGGACCCAGTGGGAAGCGTTCGCGTCCTACGCATTCAATAAATCACACGCAGCATGCTATTCGTGGGTAGCTTACCAGACCGCCTATCTGAAGGCACACTACCCCGCCGAATTCATGGCTGCCAACTTGACCGTATCGAAAGACGACATTAAAGAAGTGACTAAGTTCATGGACGAATGCAAGTCGATGAAGATTAGTATCTTAGAGCCGGATGTCAACGAGTCGGAGCTCAACTTCACCGTCAACAAAAACGGCGATATCCGTTTCGGTTTAGGAGGAGTCAAAGGTATCGGGGAAGCAGCCGTAGAAGCCATCGTCAAAGAACGGGAGGAAAACGGCAAATATAAAGACATATACGATTTCCTCGAGCGCGTCAACCTACAGGCATGCAATAAGAAAACCGTAGAGAGCTTGGCGCTGAGCGGTGCCTTTGACTGCTTCGAAGGTATTTATCGCGAACAACTGATAGCCCCCGCGGAAAAGGGCAACGAGACGATGTTAGACGTGCTGATGCGGTATGGGAACATGTACCAACAAGACAAGGCACAACAACAAAATTCACTCTTCGGCGACATGGGCATAGGCGTAGATGTAGCACGCCCTATTCTACCTAAAGTCGAGCATATGTCAACCATTGAGCGCCTTAATAAAGAGAAGAACCTAATCGGTATCTTCCTCAGCGCCCACCCGCTCGATGAATACGAGTTCGAAATCAATGACCTGTGCGATGTGACCGCAAATGAACTCAATCGTTTTGAGGGTTGGCGTTCTCCTGCCTCTCGCTCAGCAGCCCAAATATCGTCTGAGGACGATGAGCAGGAAGATACAAACCGCGTTGCACCAAAAGAATGGATTAGCCAACGAGAAAATCAGCCTGTTCATTTCGGCGGTATCGTTGCCTCCGCCGAAGAAGCTATCTCACAGAAAGGTAATCCCTACGGACGATACGTAATAGAAGATTATAGCGGAAGTTACCGTTTGGCATTGTTCGGAGACACCTACCGCACGTGCGCTCCACTACTCAAACCCAATCTATACGTCTATATAACCGGTACTATCCAACAACGCGGCGCCAACAGACAATACTTCAGACCCAAACCATACGAAGAAGCGGAATACGAGTTCGCTGTGATGAATGTAGAACTGCTCAAAGATGTACAAGACAAACACGTTGAAACAATCACCCTGCGTCTTCCGGTAGAACAAATAACCAAAGACTTTAACGATGAACTGGTTGAACACATTAAAGCTCATCCGGGAAAAACAAAAGTGAAACTACAAGTATATGACGAACTTAAACAGAATCTGATTACTTTTGTATCCCAAAGCAACCCGATACGAATAGACCAAGACTTTTACCACTGGCTACATATACAAGAATTAGACGGCATTATGTCGCATAAAATAAACTAAATAAAACAACAAAACTTAATTAACTAAATTTTATTAAGCGTATGAAAAAAATTTTTATCATTGCTGTAATGGCAATTGTGAGCGTAGCTTACGCAGCCGCTCAACCTCGCGCAATCGGAGCTAACCTCGGTGGTGGCCTCGGTTTCTCTTATCAACATGGTTTTGGTGAAAAGAACATGTTAGATGTAGATGCACACCTTCCTTTGGCAGGTTTGTTCAGCAAACACTACGGTTTAGGTGCCCACATTACTTATGACTGGATCGATCCGTTCAATGCTCCTGTTCCTTGGAACGAAAAGGGTGAATGGCACTGGTACATGGGTGTCGGTGGTGCCGGCGGTATGTATAGTTTCTCTGACGCATGGTGGTATGCAGGTGTTGCAGGTCACATTGGAATCGAGTATGATTTCTGGTTCCCACTTCAACTTTCCGTTGACTGGCGTCCTTCATTTGGTGTTTCAAACTGGGACGGCAAATATGGCTTCGACCTGAATGGTATGTACGGCATTACACTTGGTGTACGTTACAAATTCTAATCGAAACACTTAGAAAAGCGTAAGGGCTTCGCCTACGACGTAATTGCTGCCACCGATGAAGATAATGTCTTTGTCGGTGGCATTTTTTTGTGCAGCACGCACAGCAGAAGGCACATCGGAGAAAACATCTCCTGATCCGAATAGTTGTGCTAAGTCTTTGGCGGGAATGGCACGATGCGTTTGGGCTTGCGTGAAATAATAGTGCGCATCCTTTGGCATGAGTTTGAGCACAACGTCCACATCTTTGTCGCTTACCATACCAAAGACGATGTGTATTTGAGATTGGAGATTGGATATTTGATATTGTTGTAGTTGCTCTGCAACGTATTTGATTCCGTGGGAATTATGGCCTGTATCACAAATAGTTAGAGGTTTTTCGCAGAGTGTTTCCCACCTACCCCGCAAACCGGTTAGTGTGCAGACGTGCGCATAGCCATTAGCTATTGCAGAAGGGGTAATGCGTAATGGGTGATTTGTATAATTTCTCAGCACTTGCAGGGCGACGTAGGCTGTTTGCTGATTATGTTCTTGATAAATACCTTTCAGTTGGCATTCTTTGATATCGTTTTTGCGACGTTTGCGCAAATATCCGCATTGGTCAGCAAACCAAATACGACAATCGGTCGTTTCTAATCCCTCCCCGTATATTCCATTTTTCTTTGCGGCTTCGATGAATACCCGCTCCGTCGCGGAATCTGTTTCACCAATGACACAAGGCACACCAGGTTTGATAATTCCCGCCTTCTCACGCGCTATTTCAGGAAGGGTATGCCCGAGGAACTCCGTATGGTCCATACCGATATTGGTGATTACAGAGAGAAGAGGTGTGATGATATTCGTTGAGTCTAATCGTCCGCCAAGTCCCACCTCCACAACAGCTATATCTATCTGTTGCTGAGTGAAATAATCAAAAGCAAGTGCCATTGTGGTTTCAAAGAAAGAAGGCTTTACTTGGTCTAAAAATATCCTATTATCTTCCACGAATTGCACCACATTTTCTTTTGGAATCATCTGCCCGTTGATACGTATACGTTCACGGAAATCCACCAAATGCGGCGAAGTATATAATCCCACTTTGTAGCCTGCAGCCTGAAGCACTGCCGCTATCAAATGCGATGTCGAGCCTTTGCCATTTGTTCCGGCAACATGAATACTGCGGAACTTGGTATGTGGATTACCCAAATGCTCCATCAAGGCAATGGTATTATCCAAGCCCGGTTTATAGGCACTTGCACCCACCAAATGAAAGGCTGGTGCAGAGTCATAGAGATACTGGATTGCTTCGCTATAGGTCATACTAGTGTCCCGATGGGATCAGGCTTCTAACATAGTAATGTCATAGTAATAACATACTAATCACATAGTAATCACATACTAATCACATACTAATCACATACTAATTTCTGGATTGCTTATTATATTCCTCAAGTGCTTTGCGGAGGACGATCATTGCTTTGCGTAGGTCTTCTTTGCAGAGGATATATGCCATACGGACTTGGTCTTTCCCCTCCCCCGGTTCGGTATAGAAACCATTTCCGGGTGCCATCATGATAGTCTGTCCATCATAACTGAAGTCTGATAGACACCACTTGCAGAATTTCTCGGCATCGTCAACGGGCAATTTGACCATGATGTAGAAAGCCCCCATCGGGGTTGGCGCAAAAACCCCAGGAATTTGGTTGAGCTGGTCAATAAGGAAGTTACGTCTCGCGAGGTACTCGTCGTACACTTCTTCCATATATTCTTGCGGTGTAGAGAGTGACGCTTCAGCAATAATTTGCCCGATTAGCGGCGGCGAAAGACGCGCCTGGCAGAATTTCATAACGGCTTCGCGGACTTTTTTATTCTTGGTAATCAATGCACCAATTCGTATTCCACACTCGCTATAACGTTTGGAAACAGAGTCAACGAGCACAACGTTTTCTTCTATTCCCTCCAAGTGGAAAGCAGAGATATAGGGTCGTTTAGTATATATAAATTCGCGATATACTTCGTCCGAGAAGAGATAGAGATTGTACTTCTTGACGATGTCACGAATTTGTTTCATCTCCTGCTTGGAATAGAGATAACCTGTAGGATTATTCGGATTACAGATCAGAATCGCACGTGTTTTAGGCGTAATCTGCTTCTCGAACTCCTCGACGGGCGGCAGTTTAAATCCGTCTTCTATATGCGTTTTAACAGACTTAACGACAGCTCCGCATGAGATAGCAAATGCCATATAGTTGGCATAGGACGGATCGGTCACAATAATCTCATCTCCAGGATTGAGGCAAGCCATAAAAGCAAAGAGTATCGCCTCGCTACCACCTGAAGTAATGATAATTTCATCCGGCGATAGGTCAATACCATATTCAGCATAATAGCCGACCATCTTCGTTCGCAAGGACTGCGTACCTTGTGACGGCGAATAATCAAGAATCTGTCTATCGAGATTGCGGACAGCCTCCAAAGCGCATGGCGGCGTCAAGATATCCGGCTGACCGATATTGAGGTGAT
Organism: uncultured Bacteroidales bacterium; assembly: GCA_946617165.1. GTDB lineage: Bacteria > Bacteroidota > Bacteroidia > Bacteroidales > Paludibacteraceae > Colicola. The sequence goes on along the minus strand of CAMOJP010000028.1, from coordinate 15,413 downwards.
AAACGTGAATACCATTACGCTTAGCTGCATCCGCGTACTTAGCGAGTTTACGAATTGGAGACTGCGGCATGTTGTCCGCACGAACTGAGATATCCATAATAGAGACAAATATTAAGCAACAATAAATTAGTCCTGTTTCTCCTTCTTGGCGTGAAAATGCTTGAAACAGATATTGACAATCATAATAGCCAAAGTTCCGGCGATGGCTTCAACAAACATGCCGGCTCCGCAAAGGCATCCGATAGCAGCAGCACACCAGACCGTAGCAGCCGTAGTAAGACCCTTGATAGAGTCGCCATCCTTAAAGATAATTCCCGCGCCTAAGAAACCTATACCGGACACGACTTGGGCAATAATACGCGAGTTGTCCCCGTCCAGAATAGCGGGAGACATAAGCACATATAAGGTACTGCCGATAGCAATGAGGGAGATAGTACGTTTCCCGACCACCTTGCCATGCATCTCACGTTCCATCCCTATCAGGTATCCTAAAGCAGTGGCTAAAAGCAACTTAACGAGTAATTGCACCCACTCTGTATTCCAAATAGTTTCAAGAGTCATCATATCAAATATTCAATAATGTATGTTCTAACTGTTTTCGGAAAGCGGACGTGTCTCCTACATCTCTGATGGTTTTAAGATTAACGACCCTTTGTCTCACCGACTTTACGGCATGCTTCGCTAATTTCTGAGGCGTAGGCGTAATCGCCTTCTCCAGCCAATCCAAGTTGACATCATAAAGTATAGAGGCATGTACAACAGTACCGGTAGGCGTTGTATAGCATGCTGTTCCGGACACTTTGCGGTCAGCGACCATCACATCGTTATGCTGCGTAGTGACCGCATTGTACCCTAAACTCCGAAAGGCAGAAGACAAAAGGTGCAAAAACTCATTGAAGACCTCTTGGTTATGCGTGGAGGGAGAGATGAAACTAACCATCACATTCCCCTCGTCAGCATAGACACAACCTCCTCCACTCATCCGCTGCACAACTTTAATGTCATGTTCACTGCAAAAAGCCTCGTTCACTTCTACCTCTGCCGTCTGATGTCGCCCATAGATAACAGTAGGTTTCACAATCCACGTAAAAAGCGTCGGCTCTTTGACAGTCCGCACAAGATTTTGCTCAATCTGCAAGTAATCCGTTAGCGGTAGCCCCTCTGCAAAATACTCAATAATCAACCTTCAATAATATTTATTAGTACACAGGCTCCGTCAATTCTACTCCGCGGCAGAAACGACGCTTAATATCTCTGTCATCACCGAGATAGAGATATCTCTCAATACGCTGCTCCAACGTATAGTCAAAAGCGTTGAGATAACTATCGTCAATAACAAGAGCATCAAACTCATATCCTTTTTCGAAAGAGCCGACTTTACCGAAGAAAGAACCACCCGCTTTCGTCGCCAGATAAAGGACTTCACTCAGACTCAAGAAGCGCGTTTTGCCGTGACTCTCGGCATAACGAAGTTTGCTGACCTGAATAGCATATTGCATGACGCGCAACATAGACATATTATGTCCCGCAGAGACATCAGTGCCCAAAGCAACATTAACTCCATGCTCAAGGAATGTGCGTATCGGTGCAATGCCGCTCGACAGATTACTATTCGACATCGGGCAATGGACGACATATACGCCGTTACGTTTCATGAGGTCCAGTTCTTCTCCTTCCGAATAGCAACAATGCGCCATCAACGTAGGAGTTTGTCCAAACAATCCGTATCGGTTATATGCATCTCCGTAGCAGGTCGATTCGGGTTCCAATTCAGCAACCCACTCTATCTCCGAACGGTTCTCGGACAAGTGTGACTGAACAGGCATGTTCATTTTGGCAGCATATTCGCCGAGTGCCTTGAGCATTTGCGGTGTACATGATGGCACAAAACGCGGTGTGATAATAGGTTTAACAAGACCGTTATTGCCATGTTCCTCCAGGTGCATACGCAGCATCTCCATGCCCTCAAGCACATATTCCGTATTATTGCGCAAGTTATCCGGGCTGTTACGATCCATTCCGACCAATCCGACATAAGCGCCCATGCCAGCTTGCACGAACAGGTCCGCCAAGATACGAGTAGATTCGGCATGCATAGTTGCAAAGACAGCAGCACGCATCGTTCCTTGCATCCACAACTCATGTACAAACCTACGGTACATCTTTTGCGCATATTCAGGATCGGCATACTTAGCTTCCTCCGGAAAAGTATAGGTATTGAGCCACGGTAACAACTCCAAGTCCAAAGCCAATCCCATATTACGATACTGCGGCGCATGAACATGAAGGTCATTAAAAGCAGGAATAAGGAGCCTGTCTCCGAAATCAATTACTTGCCGCCAGTCAGTCTCTGCCGGTTTCTCTTTGTACACGCCCTCTATAATACCTGAACTGCGCACTGCAATGTATCCATGCGGAATAATCTCCAGTTTGTCTGGTGTCGGGGTGTAGATGATGTTAGCTCGATAAATTTTCATGGTTGTAAAATATTTTCGGCTGCAAAGATACAAAGTTTTTTTTATATATGCAAAAAGAAACACTTTTTTTATTCAAAGCTGTGTATTTTTTATATAAAAGGCATTCGTTTGCCTCAACCGGATGACCAGATTTTAATTCAATACAAAAAAGAGGACGCAGCAACTCGTCCTCTTCGATTAGTGATAGCCATTCCGTAATATTTCTTCCACTCAACTTTCTTCTTTTTGCCTAAAGAACAACAGGCAGACGAGATAGTTGATACATCCACCGATAAAGATAACCAATAAGCTGATGAGGTCATCCCGCCATGAGGGCAGCCAGGCAATCATCAATGGTAACAGTCCAAATTGGATAACCAGATTAATAGCTCTTGCAAAGAGGAATCCACCTGCATTTTTGAGACTTGGTTTGGTCCCAAAAGTGTACCAATTTGAGAAGAAATAATTAGGAATCATCTCCAATATATACCCAATACCGAACGCCACGTAATACAAAAGTGTGCCTTTTTCCGGCTGCGCCAAGAAATAGAGCGCAGCCATAAAAAACCATGTTTGTACGAACGCTCCCGTAGTACCGACGAAAAGGAAACGTACGGCACTACGAATGGTTTTAGGCAGATATGATGAGGGAAGATTTATCATAAAGCAGCAAGTAATTCCTCCATTGCGGCATCCAATCCGTTGACATCACGTCCTCCGGCAGTAGCCATCCAAGGCTGCCCGCCACCGCCACCTTGAATATGCTTAGCAGCAGATTTAATCATTGCACCTGCGTTTTTACCCTCATCCACCATCTGTTGGCTAAGGAACACGCTAATCATCGGCTTGCCCTCCCATTGAGTAGCACCAACTACAGCAAAGCGTACATCAGTAAATTTACCACGCAGTAAGGGCATGACGCCACGAATCATATCAGGTGCTACTTCGCCTTGCAAGCGCACGAGTTTAACGGAGTTGAAGTCCTCGGCACGGTTGATCAGTTCGTCACGGAACTGAGCAATTTTCTCCGCCATAAATTCTTCGATTTGTTTTTTGAGTCCGGCATTCTCTTCGATGGAGCGATGAATAGCTCCGGCAAGGTCAGGTGCATTATTAAAGAGCGCACGCAGATTGAGGAGCAGGTCCTGCTGGTCATAATATAGTTCGTCCGCTTTAGCAGCAGTAACCGCCTCTATACGACGTACTCCGGCAGCGACACTGGTCTCCATGATAATACGAACAGAACCAATTACTCCCGTAGCGGGGACGTGGCATCCACCGCATAATTCAATGGAAGGACCGTATTTAATTACTCGTACATCGTCCCCGTATTTCTCGCCGAAGAGCGCCATAGCTCCCATTTCTTTCGCCTTCGCAATAGGCGTGTGGCGGCTTTCTTCCAACGGGTAGTTTTGACGAATGAAGTTATTTGCCATGATTTCAACCTTACGCAGTTCTTCTTGAGTCACTTTTTGGAAGTGACTGAAGTCGAAGCGCAGACTATCCGGAGTAACAAGACTACCCTTTTGTTCAACATGTTCGCCAAGCACTTGGCGCAGGCAATAGTGGATAATATGCGTTGCTGAGTGGTTGCACATGATTGCTATACGACGCGAGGCATCTACGGTTGCTACCAATTCACCTTCGATATTAACAGGAAGTTCAGTCAGAATATGTACCGGCAGATTATTCTCGCGCTTGGTATCAATAACTTTGACATTTCCCAATACGCCGGTATCGCCTACTTCACCACCCATTTCAGCATAGAAAGGTGTCTTATCTAATACGACCTGATAGAAGGACTTTCCTTTTTGGCTCACTTGACGATAGCGCAGCACACGTGTGTTGCAAGTCATTTGGTCATAGCCGACAAACTCCGTTTCGCCCTCAGCGAGAATTGTCCAGTCCCCTAAGTCTTGTTTATTGGCACTTCTTCCCATTTCTTTCTGGTGTTCAAGTGCCTTGTTATATTCCTCTTCATTGGTGGTCATTCCATTCTCACGAAGGATAAGTTCAGTCAAGTCAAGCGGGAATCCATATGTATCCTTGAGCGTAAAGACATCCACTCCGCTGATTTGTGTTTTGCCGGCTTTGCGTGCATCGTTCATCAGTTTGTCAAGCAAAGAGATACCCTTATCAAGCGTACGCAGGAAAGCTTCTTCTTCCGCCTTAATGACCGGCGTAATTTGGTGCTCCTGTTTAACAAGTTCAGGATAAGCCTCGCCCATATCTGCTATGAGTTGCGGAACCAGCTTATAAAGGAACGCCTCACGCTGTCCAAGGAATGTATAGCCATAGCGTACTGCACGGCGGAGAATACGCCGGATGACATAACCGGCTTTCTCGTTGGACGGTAACTGACCATCCGCAATAGCAAACGCAATCGTACGAATATGGTCAGCAATAACTCTCATGGCGATATCGGTATTCTCGTCGTTTCCATACTGAGCGCCAGTCAGTTGACCGATTTTGTTCAGCATTGGTTGGAAGACATCTGTGTCATAGTTGGACTGTTTACCCTGTATAGTACGAACGAGACGCTCAAAGCCCATTCCTGTATCAATCACTTTCTTAGCCAGCGGCTCAAGTGAACCGTCCGCTTTGCGGTTATATTGCATGAAGACGATGTTCCAAATCTCAATCACTTGCGGATGGTCTTTGTTCACCATATCACGTCCCGGAACTATTGCCTTTTCTTCTTCGGAACGGCTGTCAACATGGATTTCCGAACAAGGTCCACAAGGTCCTGTATCACCCATCTCCCAGAAATTATCATGCTTATTGCCATTAATGATATGATCAGCCGGCAGATGTTTCAGCCAAATTGCAGCCGCTTCATCGTCACGCGTCAGTCCCTCTTCAGGCGAGCCTTCGAAGACTGTAGCATAGAGATTAGCAGGATTTATTTTCAACACATCTACGATATATTCCCATGCAAAGTCTATCGCCTCTGTTTTGAAGTAGTCGCCAAAAGACCAGTTACCAAGCATTTCAAACATTGTGTGATGATACGTATCACGTCCTACCTCCTCAAGATCATTATGTTTACCGCTAACGCGCAGACACTTCTGGCTGTCAGCTACACGTGGATATTTGACCGGGTCATTACCAAGAATGATACCTTTCCACGGGTTCATTCCGGCGTTAGTAAACATAAGCGTAGGGTCATCTTTAATCACCATCGGAGCGGATGGTACAATTTGGTGTCCTTTGCTCGCCATAAAGTCCAAAAAGGACTGTCTAATTTCTTTACTTGTCATATACTATGTTATTCTTCTATAATCATTAATCTTTAATCTTTAGGTACGAAGAAAGGTCCGCGCGGACGATCATCCTTCTCTACCCGTTCCGGTATAACGAGAGGATCTTTGTTAATCTCTGCAGTTATAGCTCTATTTTTGAGCATATCAACAGCCATATACAAGGCATGTGCAAAAGAGATATTGTCCGCTTGGTTCTTTCCTGCAATCTCATATGCTGTACCATGGTCCGGAGAGGTACGCACGATAGGCAGTCCGGCAGTATAGTTCACACCGGTCATATCAAGACTCTTGAAAGGAATAAGCCCTTGGTCGTGATACATAGCGAGGACTGCATCGAACTGCGTGTACATTCCCGCTCCAAAGAATCCGTCTGCGCTATATGGTCCGAAAGCCAATATACCCTGTTCATTCGCTTTATCGATAGCGGGTTTGATAACCGTTTTCTCCTCTTGTCCGATAAGTCCGTTATCTCCTGCATGCGGATTGAGGGCAAGCACTGCGATACGGGGTTTACGAATCATGAAATCATCTTTGAGCGTTTTATTGAGTGTTGTGAGTTTGCGCATAATACGCTCCTCGCTAATCATCTGCGCAACCTTCGTAATAGGAGTATGATTACAAACGAGTGCTACTTTCATGTATTCGTTGACCATCATCATAAGGCTGTCCGTTTGTCCTTCCTGCCCAAAGACGGAAGTCAGATATTCAGTATGCCCTACGAAACGGAAGTTGTCCGATTGGATATTCTCTTTGTTGATAGGTGCTGTAACGATAGCGTCCACTAATCCTGCTTTGAGGTCTTTGCAGGCCCTTTCGAGACTGGCAAAAGCGGCCTTGCCACCTTCAGGAGTAGAGTGTCCGATTGAGAGAGGTACGCTATCAGGATAGCAGGAGACAAGACTCAATCTGCCATCCTTTGCATCTTTGGGTGAAAGGACTAATTGGAATTGCAGATTATGGTACTCTTCGTTAAGCGTAACTGCGTGGTCCTTAAGTATTTTGAGGTTACCATATACGACCGGTTTGCAGATTTCGAATATATGCTGATTAGCCAAAGTCTTAATAATGATTTCGTAACCAATGCCGTTAATATCTCCGGCGGTAATTGCTATAGTAGGTTTCACTTTGATGTATAATTAACAATGAATAATTAATATTTCCCGTAATGTATTTTTTCGTACAATAATTTATCCAAATCGTAGTTTTTGCGTTCTTCGTCCTTATATCCGAGCGTAATGACGGAGATAACCGTCAGTTCTTGAGGAATACCGGTTAGTTTTTTAATGAGGGTTTCAGCTTGTTCACGTCCGACAATATGACACCAGCAGGCACCCAGCCCTTGTTCCTCCGCAGCAAGCAGCATGTGTTCGGCAGCTATAGCACCGTCAAAAAGTGCAGTTGAAGACTTAGACTGATCAACTGCAACAACGATAGCAGCCATCGCCGTTTCAAGCATTCCGGCTCCATATTCTTTACACGGAGCCATCGCACGAATAGTATTGGTATCGGTAACAACGACGAACTCCCATGGATTAAGACGTTTTCCGGACGGCGCCATCAGCGCACAACGCAGAATATAATCGATTTTGGTTTGCTCTACCGGTTGCGCTGTATAGTGACGGATAGAGCGTCTATGCTGACATAATTCCAAAAAACTTCCCATATTACACTTAAGTTTATAAAAAACGCGCAAAGGTACAAATTTTATTTTATATACGCAAATATTTTCAGTAAATATTTGTACATTCCAATTATTTATTGTACTTTTGCAGCAAAATATGAATAGTATGAAAGCAAAACTGTATTCTTTGGTTCTCTTGTTCTTTGTGGCATCGATTTCATTAACGAGTTGCAAACGCGCCCAAGGCGGCACAAAAGTATCGGCAACAGGAACGATATACGAGTGCCTTGTAGTTATGCCCAACCGTCCGTTGGCTAACCCTCAACAGGTTGTTTCCGCCTCGGCGTATGCTGAGAATATCGCGACAACTTATGATTTGGTTAAAGCGACCATGGGAGCCGATATGCCCTGTATGCCGCAGATGGAAGCCTATTTCAAACTCACACAAGTATCTCCTGCGGCATTTGATGACTTGCTAAAGCCTACACGCAATATTCTGATAGTAGATATTGATGCCGGACAATATACGCAGGTTAAAGCGAAGTACAGTATTGATTACTGGTCACATCCCCAAGCGATTTATCGTATTCAGGCACCGAATGACGAGGCATTTGTTACCTACTGGAATGCACATGGCGAGCAGATAAGAGACTGGTTTGTAGATCAAGAGATACGCCGTCAGATAGCCTTTTACCGCGCCAACACGAATAAAGAAGCAAGGAATGCCCTGCAACGCAGCATGCACGCAGATATGCTAATCCCGGAAGACTATATGCTAATCCGCGACACGGTGGTAAAGGATGAAGGGGTTCGGTTTATATGGTGCTGTAATAATAAAGGTCCTATGCGCAGGGATTTGGTTATTTATTCCTATCCTTACAGCGACATAAAGACCTTTACTCCTGAATATCTCAACACGAAGCGTGATCAAGTACTGGGTTCCATGATAAGTGCTTCTGTAGCCGGTTCTTATATGGGCACGGAATACAAGATATTTCCTCCTCAGTTCCGCATCATACAAGATAATCCATATACGGCAGAAGTCCGTGGTTTATGGAAGATATACGATGGTGAAGCGATGGGTGGTCCATACGTGAGCCACACGTGTTTAGACGAAATCAACCAACGCGTTATAACTGCCGAGGTATATATCCTTGCTCCCGGTCAAAAGAAGCGCAATGCACTTCGTCAGGCAGAAGCAATTCTCTACACCCTGCAATTAGAGCAAGAGATGAACCAATTGGAAGAAGTGTCTGTTCAGCAAACACACTAATCAATCATTCATTCTCTGCCTGACTGCTTCGTAGATAAAGACTCCCGCAGCAACAGAAACATTAAGCGATTCAATAGTGCCGGTCATCGGCAGGCGCACCTTATCCGTACAGAGTTTGAGGTTCTCTTCGTAGATACCTTTTTCCTCCGATCCCATAACAATACAAGTAGGAAGTGTCATATCAACCTCCGTGTAGTTACGGTCAGTGTGTTCAGTGGCGGCAATAATGCGAAGACCGCTGTCACGTAAATATTTTATAGCATTCTGCAGGTTCTCTACCTTACAAACAGGTAGCGTATGCAGTGCTCCGGCAGATGCTTTGACGGCATCTCCGTTAATGGCAGCACTACCACGCGTACCAATAATGAGTGCGTCCACTCCGGCACAAGCACATGTTCGTGCGATAGCACCGAAGTTACGAACATCCGTTACGCCATCAAGCAACATCAAGAGCGGTGTTTTGCCTTCATCATATAAGCTTTGTACGAAGTTCTCCAGCGGGTAGAACTCAATGGGGCTAAGGAATGCTATAACGCCTTGGTGGTTCTTATCCGTATATTGATTAAGTTTCTCAACGGGTACACGTTGAACGGGTGTATTGGTTCCGTCCAATTTGGCAAGTAATTCCCGTCCTATTGCAGAAGACATATCCCGACGGATAAGCACTTTATCAAGTGTTTTACCGGCATCAACCGCTTCCATAACCGCACGAATACCGAAAATCATTTCTTTCTCCGGCGGACGTTTGGTATCATAAGAATGTTTTTGTTCGTGTTGCACCATAGATTAATCGTCAATACCTATGAACTCTAATTTGCTGTTGAACTTGAGTTCCAGTTTATTGTTCAGTTCTGCTTTCCATCCCCGGTCATCTTTTCCCCACTCTACGATAAGTGCTTGCGGCGCTTGGGCTTTGACTTGTTGGCGAACGACTTCCGGCACTAAAGCTTCAGGCACAGCCTGATATTTGCAATCCACTTTTTTGAGAGACCCATCGCCCTCGAAGTTCAGTTCGGTACCATCATTAAAACGAACTTCATAATCTTTTCCGACAAACTCGCGGTCCAGTTTAACATAAGCGATGTTGTTTACATCGAAATGTGTTTGCACGATTTTTTGAGCAGCTTCAGGAAGTTGCGCAAAAGTGATTAGTTGGTCGTTGGCACAAGAATTAAGGCTGCACATTACAGCCACTAATGCCATTAGGAATGTTTTTTTCATCGTTGTTATAATTTAGTTGGTTAGTATTTTAGCCATCGGATAAATTCCATGGGGTTAGTTGTAAAGGCAATCGGTTCGGCAAGCTGGTTGCCATTAGCATCAAGTTGTACATAATACGGCTGTGCATTAGAGCCGAATTTCTCTCGTTGCAAACGGCTGTTCTCCACTCCTTCACTTTCTCCGTCGCTATCTGCATCCAAGCGGTCATCTACGAAGAGTTCGATAAAGACATAGTTTTTCAAGCGGGCCTTGACACTGTCGTTATCAAGAACAAATGCCTCCATCTTTCTGCAGTTGACACATCCATAGCCGGAGAAGTTAATGATAACCGGTTTCCCCGTTTGTTGTGCATAAGTCATGCCTTCCTCATAGTCGTTAAAGACTTCCCGTCCTTGGATCTCCATAGGTGGCGCAAAGGCACTGATGGCTTTGACAGGTGCCCCCCATAATCCCGGAACGAGATAACCGGCAAAGGCGAGAGATGGAATGATGACCAATGCGCGGATGATTTTGCGCGCAATGGAGACAGAGCGTATATTCCAAAGCAAATAGACAGCGATGCCCAGGAAACATACAATCCATATAGCGATAAACAGCCAACGCGGTAAGATCCCCCATCCATATGCCATATCTGCAACCGATAAGAACTTAAGAGACAGAGCTAATTCGAGGAAAGCAAGGACCACCTTAAAGGATGTCATCCAGTCTCCCGATTTAGGTGCCTGTTTAATCCACTGCGGGAACATGGCAAAGAGCGCAAATGGCAATGCCAAAGCGATGGCAAATCCAAGCATACCTATTGCCGGTGCCAAGAGTGATTTGCCCGCAGCTTCCACAAGGAGCGTGCCGATAATCGGGCCCGTACAGGAGAAACTGACTATGACCAGCGTAAAAGCCATGAGGAAAATGGAGAATATACCGCTGACGCTCAAAGTAGAAAGCGGCTTTGACTCCGAAGCATGGTCTATTGTCTTTTTACTCTCTACTCCCAATTGACGAGCTTTGCTGTCCAATGCGGTGGACCATGAATCCGGTAATGTTATCTCGAAAAGTCCGAAGAAGGAGAGCGAGAAGATAACCAGAATGAGGAAGAAGATGATATTCACTACCGCATTCGTGCTGAGGTCATTTAATGCCGAAGCGCCAAAAAGTACGGTTACAAGAAGTCCCAAACCGACATAGAGGATGATGATACTCAATCCGTAGAGGATAGCATCTCTGGCTCCCCCGCCCTTCTTAAGGAAAAAAGAGACTGTCATTGGAATAATAGGCCATACGCACGGAGTGAAGATAGCAAGTAAACCTCCAAGGAAGCCCATGAGAAATATCCATAAAAGACCGCTTACGCTCAAAGCAGAAAGAGCACTGTCGTTCGAAGGTGTTTCGGCTCCTTTCCATTCCCATATCTCAGGCGAGGTACAAGTTTTGTCGTCGCAGGCATTATATCGTATAGGCAACGGCTGAGCCAGCGTGACGGCATATGAGCCGGTGTACTCTTCACCGAACATCCGGTCACCGATAGAGATCAGTGTCATGTGCCATCCCGGGTCAATCGTTGCCGTGAGTCGCACACTGTCACCAACCTGTTCGCCGGACCATGTAACCGGTTGCAGTACTTGCGCCGAGACAGGAGACAAGACTGCCGTGCACAAGGCTATCAGGCTGAGAAGGATTATGTTCGAAAAGCGTTTCATTTGCGTCTTTCTTTTTTCAGTTTCTTTGGTTTGAGCACAAGGCGCTCCGTGGTTGCAGGAGTAGTGAGTCGCTTATATTCGGCTTTAGCGGCTTCCATCTGCGTGAGGAAAGCAGAGCTATTATGGAGGGCGCAATATCCAATCGCTGCGCCAACACGTGATGCATCCACATCACTCTGCCAGTGTGCACCGTCAATAACACGATTCTCGCTATACAGCCATCCACGCGCAAAAATCGTATCTGCATGAGCAGGAGCTATCTCCGCGAGTAACAGAGCACACGTAAATCCGCGATGGGTGTGTCCTGAAGGATAAGACCCTTCTCCACGCAGGAACTGCGCTTCTCCTTCGGTCAGCAATGAGTCTCCCAACAACTCAAAGGGACGCAGACGATGATAATACGCTTTGGGAGCGACTCTCATTGCGTCAGTTGTAGTAAGACTGGTGACAAGCAGTTTCCATATTTCAGGTGTTTTCTGCTCCGAAATCTCCAAACCGAAAGGCACGTTGAACTCAGCAAAGAGCGAGTCATACGACCAAACCGCATCGCGGCGCACCATCGCTGCCCGTTCTTCGTCCAGACGTTGCTTTTTACCCCAAGAATAGCGCATCAAATCATTAGCGAACTCGGGGCTGTCAAAAGCCGGAGGCGCCGGAAGGCACTTAATCAGATTCGGCAGTTGGTCCACTGTCATATACGGTTTTACTTCGTCTTGTGCCACACAAAGCGTGGTCATCATCACCACTGCTAATAACAAATACTTTTTCATTGTATATTTTATTATTTCATCATTTCATCTCTGCCAACAGGCAACTACTCTACTTTTTGTCCCATGACATCGAAGGTGCCATTCGGTGTGAGGATGAGCAGTTGGCCGTTGCGCAGCACCTGCCGGCACGCACTACTCGGCTGACGGTTCTCCACCTGGTCAATCGCCTGCTTCACTTGGAACACGGCCTTCACATTCAAGTTCTTGCTCACATGAGTCAGGTCTTCCATCTGGTCGGTCTCCATATTCTTCCATCCTACAAACTCATTGCCCTCTTTGTACAGCGACAGCCCATTGGCAGGCATCATGTCAGCCACCACTTCTTCGGACAACTTGGTCTTGCCCTCTTCGTCGTAATACGCCACCGTCCATGTCTTGGAGTCATCGCCGTAGAGAGCAACGATATCCAGATTAGCCGTAACGGTCGTATAGTCCTTGTCCCAGCCCACAAAGTGGAAGCCGGCTTCATCGGGTGCTTCGGGAGGAGTTGCGTTCTCACCTTTATTCACCAATTGGCTCGCGCCGATTTGCGTTGTACCGTCTTTCTTGAAGAAGCGCACAATGAATTTCTCGCCTACAGGAATCTCTTCCCACTCTGCGGAAAAGCCCACGTACACTTCATCCACTGCCGGTACTTTCAAATACGCATCATCCGCTATATTGCTGTCCCATGCTTTCCAGCCCTTGAAGAAATATCCTTCTCTAACCGGTTCCTCCGGCATATGCTGTACACTTTCGCCGCAGGTCACCACTTCTCCGTAGAACATATTGGTATACTTGCCCAGTCCTTGAACTGAGAAATCATAGCTCCGCCTCGGTTCGGCGTTGTCAAACAGCACCGCATACTGCGCAGTGGAGGTATTGATTGTCTCTATATCCCCCGGGCAAATGAAGAACGAGTTACCTGCCTTGTCAAGGCCCGACACAACATCATACTGCGGTTTAATAGTTCGTGCATAGCGGAAGCAGCCGCCGCCTTCGCCATTGATATTATACACCCGAATCGTATCGTCGTTGCGCGCAGGAATGGTGATTGTGTAGTTCATATCAAACTCGCCCGTCTGGTTCTCTACCAGCAAGCTGTTGCCCGACTTGCTCGCAACTGTTATCGGATAATACACATCCAGCTCGCATGGGTCCGTATATAGTTTATTACCCCCCAGAATGAGGTAGAACCGCACTGCAAAACGACGCTCCAGCGCCTTCACACCATTGTACGTATCCCAGCACACATCCAATGACTGCGTATAACTCTTACTGCTGCTCGGTGTGTAATCTCCTATTTTCTTGCCGGCGGACCATATCCATTTCTGTTCTGTTTTGTTCCAGCTACCCGTCTCGTAATAGAGGCTTGCGCTCGCCGTGGCGGAAACGTTAATGCCGAATGTCAGCACATCGCCCACCATCGCACGTGTCTCGGAGTTTGCAAAGCGGTCGTACGGATAGCGCTCGTTTTTGTGCGCAGTCATCGTGGCCTTCAGCGAATACTCGTCGCTGCCTATCTCGTAGGTCGCCAGCACAGTCAGGTCATTATGCACATTCGTGAAATCCTTGTCCCATCCTTTGAACGTATAGCCGCCTAAGGTCGGATTGGCAGGAGCCGTCGCATCGCCGCCACATGGTACTTTTTCAGTCTTGAGCAGCGTGTAGTCCGCATTCAGAAACTTAACCGTATATTCCCCAACCTTTTGATACGCCATCACGTAACAACCGGGCATCGTTATGTTCACCACCTTCGGGTCATTCGTCGCCTGCACTCTCACCGGCAGTTGGGAACCGAAACTCAGTTCCTTGCACTCGTCAAGCTTCGTTATTGTAACCTTTTCGCCCTTCTCGTGCCAGGTTATATCACTGCCCTGAACGAGAGGATATAACATACTTACTGGATGGTCGGCATTAACGGTTATACTCTTACCGGTCTCCAGATTCTCCACTATCAACCTAAACCATAGTTTGTTGACATTCAGCACTTTGGCTTTGAACGACGCCTCCACGCTCACACCTTGACGAGCCTCATCCGCTTCCACTATCCAGTCGCTACTCGTCTGCCAGTTGGTATTATCGGACGAATACTGAACCATATAACGGCAGCGGTTCAGACACGTGAATGCCACCTGATAGTGTTGATTATCGCGGTCATAGCGCATCGTCTCAGGAACAGTTATCGACGCGTCACTCAACGACTCCAACTCAAAGTAGAAACCGTTCACCTGCCATAAGTTTTGGCGAGTCCCGTTTCTATCTTCATTCTTATTAGCGTAATACGATACTACCGCGCCATATACGCCACCCGTTTTGGCGTAAACCAACGGCTTCAAGGCCAGATAGCCCTGCGCGAAGCCTTTCTTGCGACATACATCCAGTGCTTTCGAGATATTATACGTATGCACACCACCTTTCACTTCGTTGCTCCAACTGCCTATATCAATCAGGTCCGTACCATTATTGATGATTGGATTGGCAGTTCCGCCGTAAGCGTAATCAGTAGTTTCCGTCTTTACATATATTTGAAAAGGACATTCGCCCCGCATTTCGTACAAATACACGGCATACACTCTACGAAACGCTTCCTCCGGAAAATAAAGGTCATTAAATGTCAAATCGCCCGTTTCCGTATTCAACTGGAAATCCGTCAGGTACTGTGTTGCATCCACGTGGTCTGTGTATCCTTCCGGACAGGCAGCATATAACGTGCTTCCTGCACCTAACATCAGAGCCATAATAAGTGCCATAGTACAACCAAAAATCTTTTTCATAATTATATTGTTTTTTTAAGTTATTCACAATTCAGCATGCAAATATACGACAAAAATTGCATATCCACAAATTTATTTATATTTTTTAGCCGAAATAATAGAATATTATTACTTTAGGCACAAATGGGACATTTATGCTTGCATAAAAATGGACTATTTGGGGTTAAAAGTGTAGGCACACAGTGCCGGCTAAAAAATATCAATTGTGTATATCCCGCAGAGTACGAACCACCATTCGAAGGGTTCCCAATTCATACCGCCTCCCGTTATCTTCCCGTTGTTTTTTTGTATTATACGAACGTAGCACATACACGCCGCCAAAATATTCATTGCTTATTCATTGCTCCGCTGAACGAGTG
>CAMOJP010000027.1 GCA_946617165.1 uncultured Bacteroidales bacterium | reverse complement strand
AAGCCCGGGGTGTACTTGATACCGAGTTGGTCTGCCTTCGGGTCCGGACGGTCCAAAGCCAAGTGGAAGTGGAAGTTCGGGAACTCTTTCTCTAAAGCGAGGAAGTCATCCAAGAAGAAGACCTCGTCAATAGCACGTGCACCGTAGAAATAGTGCATTTCACGGTCTCTGCAGTTGCGTGTCTTGAGCATGTGCATGATTTGTGCGCGCAGAGGAGCCATTCCAGCGCCACCACCAACCCAAATCATTTCCTTCTTGCTGTCATATACGGGATGGAACTCACCATAAGGACCACTCATCATTACTTTGTCACCCGGTTTGAGTGAGAAGATGTATGTAGAAGCGATACCGCATGGTACATCTTGGAACTCCGGTCCGTTCGGGCATTGGTCTTTGGGTTTGAAAGGCGGAGTAGCGATACGAACGGTCAGCGTAATGATATCACCCTCATCCGGATAGTTAGCCATAGAGTAAGCACGGATAGTGGCCTCTGTATTCTTCTGTTTCAGGCTGAAGAGACGGAAATTCTTCCAAGCCGGCAAATACAGATCACCGATAAGCGCTTTATCCATATCGCGGTCATAGTCGATATCATATTCTGGAATACGGATCTGTGCGTATGAACCCGGCTCGAAGTCCATGTGTTCTCCCGGAGGAAGAGCAACTTTGAACTCCTTAATGAAGGTAGCCACGTTTTTGTTAGAGATTACGGTGCATTCCCATTCCTTAACGCCGAGGATAGATTCGTCCATCTTAAGTGAGAGGTCGTTTTTTACTTTGACTTGGCAACCAAGGCGCCATCCGTCTTTCTGTTGTTTACGGCTGAAATGTACTTTCTCGGTAGGCAGGATTTCGCCTCCGCCTTCCAATACTTGGCATTTGCACTGACCGCAACTACCTTTACCGCCGCAGGCAGAAGGCAGGTGTACACCTGCGTTATTAAGTGTTGCGAGTAACGTACCTCCTGCAGGAACATTATATTCCTTATCACCGTTGATAGTTATTTTTACATCGCCTGATGCAACGAGATAGCGTTTAGCTACAAGCAGAATAACGACGAGCAGGAGTATTACAATTAGAAATACTGCAACTGCATATAAAATAGCTGTAATATTCATAGTTTGTCCTCCTTAAATATTAAGTCCTGAGAAGCACATGAAGGCAAGTGCCATCAACCCTACGGTGATAAAGGTAATACCTATTCCCTGTAGAGGCTTCGGAACATCGTTATACTCCATTTTTTCCCGTATTCCAGCCAAGGCAACGATAGCGAGCAGCCATCCAAGACCCGACCCCAAAGCGTATGCAAATGCGTCGCCGATATTAGCGATAGCTTTTACGTTTTCCGGGTCGAGTTGTACGCGTTGTTGCATAAAGAGGCTTGCACCCATAATAGCGCAGTTAACTGCGATAAGGGGCAGGAATATACCTAACGCGTTGTACAGCGAAGGGCTGAATTTCTCTACTACCATCTCAACGAGTTGCACGATAGCGGCAATCACAGCGATGAACAGGATAAAACTCAGATATCCCAGACCGAGCGGATCAAGTACATATACTTGCAGCAGGTAGTTAACCGGCAGTGTAACGACAAGCACGAATGTAACGGCTACGCCCAACCCAGCCGAGGTCTTAACTTCTTTCGATACGGCAAGGTAAGAACACATACCGAGGAAGAAGGCGAAAATCATGTTGTCCGCAAAGATGGAGCGAACAAATAAACTAAGTGCATGTTCCATTATTTACTCTCCTTATCGTTAATAGCGCGGTGCGCCCAGATGATACAACCCACCAAAATAAGTGCCATAGCCGGCATGAGCATCATACCGCAGTTCTCATAGAAGCCTCCGTTAGCAACGTACCAGCTATCAGGAATAATCTGGTAGCCGAGTAGTGATCCGGCACCAAAGAACTCGCGTACACATGCAACAACTACCAATATCCACGCGTATCCGAAGCCATTACCCAGACCGTCCATGAAAGAATCAAGTACATTGTTGGTCATGGCGAATGCCTCTAATCGGCCCATCAATATACAGTTGGTGATAATCAAGCCGAGATAAACGCTGAGTTGCATAGCTACGTCATAAGCGAAGGCTTTGAGCACTTCGCTCACGATAGTAACCAATGCTGCAACGACCACCAATTGAATAATGATACGGATACGTGTAGGAATAGAATTACGAATCAGAGAAACCACAACGTTAGACATTGCAACGATGATGGTTACTGAAATACCCATTACGAGTGCGGGTTTGAGTTGTACTGTTACAGCCAAAGCAGAACAGATACCTAAAATCTGCACGAGGACGGGGTTATTGATATTGAGAGGTCCTAAGAATGCCTCTTTTGTTTTTTTACTAAGTGCCATAATTACTCCTCCTCTTCTAAATCGGGTTCAACATAATCAGGGTCAGCAGGTTCCGCTGCAATGACTTGGCTGAGGAACTCTTCGTAGAGTTTAAGTGAGTTCGCGAGCATGTCATTAACGCCGGTAGATGTGATAGTCGCACCTGCCCAAGCGTCCACTTGCTCTTGTCCTTCTTCAGCGCGTTTGCCTTCTTTAAGTACAGCAATGGAGCGGAGTTCGCCTTCGCCGTCTTTGATATGTTTACCAAAGAACTGGCTACGGAATTTTTCTGTAACGATTTCTCCTCCAAGACCGGGAGTCTCAGACTCATGCCCGAAGTTAATGCCATATACGGTATTGAGGTCATCTTCTAACGCGATAAATCCCCAGATACCGCCCCAAAGGCCTTGTCCCTTAAGCGGAAGTACGGTGTATTTAGCGCCGTCAATTGTAGCGTAGTAAACCGGTTTGCCGTCCCATTCGTCTTCTTGTACATATTCTTCGTACAGAGCGGCCGGGTCAGCCTGGGTGTAATCTACGTTGAGGGCAGTAAGAATCTGTTTTTGCCGGTCGAGTCGAGCGTTAGCTTCCTGACGGGATTTGAGTCCTTGGTTAACGACGGCTAACAAAACAGCCACAATCACAACCATGACAATAGCGTAAACAATCGTATAGACGTTGCTTTCAGTATTCAGTTTCATAGAGCAGCCCCCTTTCTATTAGCACGTTTATTAATATTGACACGAACGACGCACCAGTCAATCAGTGGCGCGAAAGCGTTACCGAGTAAAATGGCGAGCATCATTCCTTCCGGATAACCGGCGTTGAGTACACGGATGACGATAACCATAAATCCTATAAGTGCGCCATAAATCCATTTACCACACTCGGTCCGCGCGGAAGTAACAGGGTCAGTAGCCATGAAGACGGCACCGAACAGCAGACCTCCGGTAACGAGTTGCAAGTACCAAGGATAGTTAGCGACAGCGGTGTCAGGACCGAACTCGTTGAATAGCCAAGCAGTACATCCTGCACTAACGAGGATAGCAAGCATAGTTTTCCAAGAAGCTACTCCTGTAACAAGGAGTAAAACAGCTCCGAGCGCGATAGCCCAAACGCATGTTTCTCCGACAGAGCCGGGAATAAGTCCGTTAACAGCAGTCCAGAAGTCCGCGGGCATGAGGTTCGTTTCAGTTGTCGTAGCGAGTTGAGTGAGCGGGGTAGCACCAGTGAATCCGTCAACGAGTGCGTGACCTCCGTCCCACCCCCAAGTGCCTTCCGTACGGATAAACGCTTTGTCGCCCGTCATATGTGTCGGGTAAGCGAAGAAGAGGAATGCACGAGCGATGAGAGCTACGTTAAAGATGTTATAACCTGTTCCGCCGAATACTTCTTTAGCAAATACGACAGCGAATGCGACCGCGATGGCTACTTGCCACAGTGGAGTATTAATCGGAACAATAAGCGGAATAATGAAACCAGTAACGAGGAATCCTTCTGCTACTTCTTCGTGTTTGATTTGTGCCACAATGAACTCAATACCCAGTCCAACAGCGTATGAGACGATGATATAAGGCAACACAGCTAAGAAGCCGAAGCCAAAAGCTTTCCACCACAGTGCGCATGTCAAACCTTGCGCCAACTGTCCGGTAGCAAGGAGGTGTTGATAACCTACGTTGAACATACCGAACAGGAGTGCAGGCACGAGTGCCAGCACAACGATAATCATTGTACGTTTGCTATCAGAGCCGTCGTGGATCTGAGCTCCAACGCGTTTAGCGGTTGTTTGTGGTGTGAAGAGGAACGTATCGAAGGCGTCATAGAAACTGCTGAGCCAGCTGAGTTTGCCTCCTTCTTGGAAGTTCTTTCCGAACTTCTTCCATAATTGATAAAACTTTTCCATCACTCAATCTCCTTCTTCATATTATCCAAGGCAGCGCGGACGATAGCCTGCAGCGGCATTTTGGATGTACATACATATTCACAGAGTGCAAAGTCTTCCGGAGCGACCTCGTTAGCGCCGAGTTGTTCCATCTTATCCAAGTTCCCGGCAATCATAGCTTTGATGAGGTATTCCGGATAGATATCCATAGGGAATACTTTGTCATATTCGCCGCTAACGATAATAGCGCGTCTTCCACCTTTGAGGCGTGCGTCCCAGCGGTATTTCTTGTGGCCGAACAGCCAGTGCATGAATCCGCAGTCCAGCATTTTAGCTGGGTCGGTGTTAGAGACGTTGTAATCGTTAAATCGCGGCATAATCCATCCCATGAACTCATGTTTCTCGCTACCTTCGTCAATAACGGTAAACTGGTTGTCATAGGGACTAATAGTGTCGTCTTTGGTTACTTGGTGACCGCTGAGGGCGTTACCTGCAATCAGACGTGCAGGTACTCCTTTGAGTACGTTGCTAGCGAAGACCGCTTCGACCGGCATACCCGGCAGTACGCTGAAATAGCGTGGTTCGTATGCGAGCGGTCCTGTTAGAGCCACTTTGCGTAGCATATCAACTTTCCCAGTGAGGAAGAAGCGTCCGATGATAGCAGCATCTTGTACGTTGATGGTCCACATGGTATCCCCTTTCGCCATGGGCAGGATGTGGTTGATTTGTACTCCCGCGTTGCCAGCCGGATGCTGTCCTGCCACTTCGTAGAGTGTGCAGTCTTTGAGTGAGCGGAAATCGGTAGCGTTAGCCCCGTGTTGAATGCCCACATAAACAGGAGCGATAAGGCTGAGTCTGCTGATTGCGGTTTGTAATTGAACAGATTGCCCTTTGAGCACGAACTCGTAGTTGGGAGCGAGTGGTGCAGTGTCAAAGGTAGAAATGAAGATAGCGCGCGGGGTTTTAGTAGGCAGAGCGATACAGTCGTAAGGCCGTTGCTTAATAGCCGCCCAAAATCCCGTGTGCAACAGCAGTGTCTTGACGATTTTTGCGTCTTTGTCGGCACCGCTCAGGTCGAACTGCTCGTATTTGAATCGAGCGTCGGCTTCGATGTTGATAGACATGACTTTGCGTCGGTCGCCGCGAACTATTTCCGTTACGGTCCCCGAAACAGGTGATGTAAACAGCATCGTCTCGAACGTTTTGTCGTGGAAGAGGGCCGATCCTGCTTTCACACGTTCCCCGGCTTTCACCATCAATTTAGGGGTGATGCCGGCGAAATGGTCCGGAACAATTTTGAATACTGCAGGTCGGTTGACGCTTCCAATCGTCTCCGCTGCTGCACCATCCAATGGAATGTCCAAGCCACGTTTCAAGAAGATTTGTTGCATAAATGGTTAATTATTTTTTGTTTATGATTATTCGTTGTTGATTGCCCACAAAAAATCGCACAAAGGTACAGCTTTTTTTGTATATATGCAAATCTTTCTGTTATTTTTTGTAATTTTATACAATTTATTTGTATATATCGAAATATTTTTCTAATTTTGCAGGCAGCAACATTATTATTAACTACTTAAACCGAAGAGCCGATGTGTATAACGGGCAAATTATTATGAAAAGAATCTTTACACTCTTTGCTGCCGCCGTAGTGGCGGTGTCGATGTTCTCCAAGACTGCGGAAAGCGGTTTGTGCGGTGCCGACCTTACGTGGTTTTTTAATGCCTCGACCGGCGAACTTAAGATTTCCGGTACAGGTCCCATGACCAACTATTCGTCGGAAAATCTTGCTCCGTGGTACGACTTGAATGACAAAATCAGCCGTTTGGTACTGGAGAACGGTGTGACCACCGTTGGTGACTATGCTTTCTATGGGTTAATCAATGTTGCCAATGATGTTCAGATTCCTTATGGAGTGACCTCTATCGGCAAATATGCCTTTGATATGTGTGTTGCTATGCCTTCTGTATTTATACCTTACGGTGTGAAGACAATCGGTGCCTCTGCTTTCGGGGTGTGCCAGAAATTGAGCGAGGTAGAGCTCCCGTTCGGCGTGACCAGTATCGGGGAAAGTGTATTCTCATTCTGCACCAAATTGAGTAGAGTAATTATTCCCTCTACGGTAACAACAATAGGAGACTATGCTTTCCGCAGTTGCACGAAAATGTATTTCATCGACAACTTAGCAACCATCCCGCAGACCATTAATATAAATGTTTTCGAAGATATAAGTAAGTCCTGCTACCTCGGCGTAATGAACTACGCAAAGGACAGTTACAAGCAGTCAGTATGGGGAGCGCATTTTGATAGTGAGCATATAGGTGTACGATCCGCGGAATGTTTGATAGAACATACCAATTTTTTGTTATCGATGGACTACGAGAAGGGAATATTGACCATTACAGGAAATGGAGTCTTACCGGATTCCCCCTTTGGTGTTGGCAACAATACGTTCTATAAAGTAAGTTCCTATTTCTTCCAGTCTCAAATAACGCAACTTGTGCTTCCGTCAAGTATGACCGGCATCGGGAAAGACTTCTTCAAAGATCTCTATGCGTTGTCCTCTTTGACTATACCTGAAGGTGTGTCTATCATCAGTGAAGGGGCTTTCGCGAATTGCAAATTATTGAAAACAGTCTATAACTATGCAATGACACCTCAGAGCATTGACGCGAGTGTATTCAATGGCGTAGATGTATCCACGTGTACGCTATATGTGCCTAAGGGCAGCAAACCGGCATACGAGGCGGCTGCCGTATGGAAAGACTTTATTGTCAAGGAAATAGACCCGCAGGAGGCGATTGACCAAATCCTCACCGACCAATCACAAGTGAGCAGTAAGTTTTTGCGCAACGGCATTCTCTTCATTGAGCGCGGCGGCAAAACATATAGCGTTAGCGGGCAAGAGATGAGAATAATCCCCCTAAACAAATAATTTTTTAAATTTATAGTGACTATGAAAGTCAGATGGACAGACATTTTGGGTGAAGGTCATGGTGATTTCGGAAGCCGTCAATATGCCCGTAGTATTCCCGGTGACAGCGAGTGGGCATGTGTAAGTACGAAGCCGGATTTAAGTAAAAGGGTAAGGAATCAGAAGGCCAATCATCCAACCGCATTGAGTTTTAAGAAGAATATGGAGGTTTGTAAGGCTATATTACATGATCCTGTTCGTCGTTTAGAATGGCAGACTCGTTATAATGCTGCGAAGCGCGAAGCTCAGAAGCATGGGAAGAAGATTCAAGGCCGGTTGTGCGACTATGTGCGTCATGAGGTTTGTTTGGCACTAAACCGGGGTGAAGAGATCCGTTAGAAGTTATAGTATTGTCATAGTGAAGTTATAGTGTGATCCCGTTGAGCACCCGTTGAGCATCCGTTGAGCACCCGTTGAGCACCCGTTGAGCACCCGTTGACAGCGGGAGGGCAAGTGCAGGAAAAGTGCAGAGTGAGAGTAGGGCGAGTGCAGAGTGAGAGTAGGGCGAGTGCAGAGTGAGAGTAGGGCGAGTGCAGAGTGAGAGTAGGGCGAGAGTAGGGTGAGTGCAGAGTGAGAGTAGGGCGAGTGCAGAGTGAGAGTAGGGCGAGTGCAAAGTGAGAGTAGAGTGAGAGTAGGGAAAGTGCAGAGTGAGAGTAGGGCGAGTGTAGAGTGAGAATAGGGCGAGTGCAGGGAAAGCGCAGAGTGAGAGTAGGGCGAGAGTAGGGTGAGTGTGGGGCGAGTGTAGATGAATTAATACAGAATTAGTTCTGAGAGGGAGCGACGCCGCATGACTCTTTGGTGCTTGTAGCAGATTTTTCCCATGTATAAGAAACGAGCGTGCCTTTAGCTTGTGCTGTAATGAGGCGTGTTTTGGCAGTAGATGCGATGTCAAACTCGTTGCCCCACATGTACTCGGACATGCTGACTCCGGCGTTTTTAGCAGTGAGTCTCCAGCATGCGGAGTCAGCGTGGGCTTCGTATTTGGATAAGTCTATCTGTTCCGGTTCGTAATAACCGTTCAGCCAGTCTTTGAGTTTGGTCCAATGGATGGTTCCGTCCATTAGAAGATGATTGCTATCCTCCAGTTTAACCGAAACCGTTGTGTGGTTGTAGGTCAGTTCGCCGTTCTTATAACTATAGTCGTATGTGGTGCTGCTGTTATTGTCCTTGTCTTCCAAACTCAAGACAACGCCATCGATATACTTGCCTTGTACGTTTTGCTGATATATATGCGTCCGGTAGAAGCCCATGAGCGTAATAGTGCCATTATAACCGTTTTTTATGTTGTTGGTACCGTCTTCGTACTTAGCCCATAATCCTTGCAGTTCGGTAGTTTCGTCTTTCTCGTGGCAAGCGACCAGAGTGAAGGACATCGCAATAAGCAAAGAGAGTGCGAGCGGAGTAAAAGTCAGCTGCAGAAAAGAATGTTTCATAGATAGTAGTTGTTATAATCGGCTGCAAAGGTAGCACAATAAATTCATATACGCAAATAAATCTCATAATTTACAAAAAAATGCGGTAAAATATTTGCATATATGCAAAAAAAGTTGTACTTTTGCCGCCAAATTGGGATGCTATGAGACGACTGATACCAAATCAACTGATACTACTCCTATTGCTGCTGCCGTTTTGTGTGTCCGCAGACGAGTTGCAGAATATCCTAAACAAGGAGTATAATGCCCAGCTAATGTCTGCCGCCGAACAAGACTCCATAATGAGTGAGGAGGTTCGGATTACGGGTAACGTAGTAAGTGAACCCCGCTACCGGTTGGAGTATGAGAACAAGCAACAGATATACCGTCATTCCTTTACCGCCGATTATTATGTGGTGGATACGAAGAAAAAGACCCGCACCCAGATAGGCGGCGGGCCTTTGCGTGATGCTGTTATATCGCCAAACAACCGATATGTGGTGTATTCCAAGAATAACGACTTGTATATCTTCAAACTCGATTATATGACCGAAGTTCCGGTGACGAACGACGGTGAGAGATTAAAGGGGGAGAGGGAGATTATTAATGGTGTATCGGATTGGCTGTATGAGGAGGAGTTCGGTATAACTTGTATGTTTGCCTTTTCACCAGACAGCAAGCAAGTGGCATTTGTCCGTCTGGACGAGACCGAAGTTCCTACTTTCGAGTGGCAGGAAGTGTTAGAGGGGACTTATCCCAAGACCGTTTCTTTGCGATACCCCAAAGCGGGAGACAAGAATGCAAAAGCAACCGTATGCGTATATGATATCTACTACAAATCCATCAAGACTATGGATATCGGCGAAACGGATAACTGGTATATCCCCCGTTTGCACTGGACGATGCCGGAAGCGAAAGGAAAAGAGCCGGTGGAACCGCGACTTTTTGTCGAGAAAGTGAATCGTGACCAGAATAAGATGGAGGTCTATTCTGTTAATCCCAAATCGACAGTGTCCAGCCTGTACTACAAAGAGAGTAGCGATACGTATTACGTGGACTATGAACTGTTTGACCAATGGCAATGGCTAAGCGACGGTCGTGTGATTGTGTTGAGCGAGAAAGACGGTTGGCTGAGTGCGTATCTTTATTCGTCTTTAGGCACGGAAGAGAAGCGTCTGACGCCCGATGGAATCGACGTAACTGCGGTCTATGGTGTGAACGAGAAAGCCCAGATACTTTACTATCAGGCCGCTCCGAAAGCCCGCACCCGGCAAGCTTATGCGGTAGATATGAAGAAAGGCGTTATCACGCAACTAACGACTGCGGAGGGAATGCACTCGCTGCGATTCAACAAAGATATGAGTTTGGCAGTCGATAACTTCGAGAGTAACAGTACTCCTAACAAATATACGCTATACGAGGTCAAAGGTAATAGTCTGAAGCTTCGTCATGAGCTCAAGAATAACGATGCCGTATTAGCCAAATGGAAAGCGTCCAGACTTCCGGAGAAGGAGTTTCTATATTTTGTCAACGACCGAGCCGACACTTTATGGACTTGGATGATTCTTCCTCCTGATTTTGATGTTCACAAGCGCTATCCGTGCGTGCTGATGCAATACAGCGGTCCCGGCAGTCAGCGTGTATTAGACCGTTGGCGTAAGGGATTTGGTCATTATTTAGCGTCTCAGGGTTATGTAGTGATAAATTCAGACGGTCGCGGAACGAACGGTCGTGGTCGTGCATGGCGCAATGCGACTTATATGCATTTGGGTCAAAAAGAAGCCGATGATCAGATATCGACGGTTCGTTTTGCCGCTTCGTTAGCCTATGTGAATCCGGAACGCATAGCGATTGTCGGTTGGAGTTACGGCGGTTATCAGGCAATCCGTACGCTGTGTGAGAAAGAGAACGGACTTCGTTGCGCGGTAGCGGTAGCCCCTGTAACAGACTGGCGTCTGTATGACACGGGGTATACCGAGCGATATATGCGTCGTCCCCAAGTGAATGCCAAAGGCTACGACAAAGCCGACCTTAAACCGATGGCAGACCGTATGTCAGGCGACTTGCTCATCGTACACGGTTTAGCAGATGATAATGTGCATGCCCAGAACACATTCCAGTTTGTCGATGCATTAGTAGAAGCGGGTAAACAGTTCGAGATGCAGATATATCCTGACGATAATCATTTTCTGCGCAAACGGAGTAATTATGAACATCTTCACCGCCGCATTATGCTCTTTTTGGACCGCGAGTTGAAGCAATAACCAGTGAAAATATAACAAACAATATACAACAACCTTAAAATTTTTTCATTATGGAAAAACCTTATGTATTCGGCCTTGATATGGGAGGCACCAATAGTGTATTAGGAATCGTAGATGTACGCGGTCACGTATTAGCCCGTACTTCAATAAAGACCCAACAGTATCCAAAGATTAATGACTACATAAATGCCTTGTATGTAGAGGCAGAGAAGATCGCCGAGCCAGTGGGTGGTTTCGAGATGTTCCGTGGATTCGGTGCGGGTGTTCCCAACGGCAACTATTACACAGGTGAGATACAAGGCGCAATGAACTTGCCCTGGGGCCCTTATGTTCCATTTGCCGAACTGATAACGAAGAAGTTCGGAATGCCTTGCAAGATTACCAATGACGCGAACGCTGCCGCTATGGGTGAAATGACTTACGGTGCAGCAAAAGGAATGAAAGATTTCATCATGATTACGCTTGGAACGGGTGTTGGTAGCGGAATCGTAGTAGATGGAAAAGTCCTCTACGGTCACGACGGTTTTGCCGGAGAATTGGGACATACAACGGTAACATACGGAGCAGACGCCCGTCCGTGTAACTGCGGAAAGAAAGGCTGTTTAGAGGCCTACTGTTCAGCAACAGGTGTTGCGCGTACGGCGAAAGAGATTGTAACAAAATCTACCAAAAAGACCTTATTACGCAAATTAGATGTGGATAATATCACTTCGAAGGACGTCTTCGACGCCGCAGAACAAGGCGATGAAGTAGCAAAGGAAATCTTCGATTACACCGGCACTATTCTCGGTCGCAAGCTCTCCGATTTCGTTGAGTTCAGTGCTCCTGAAGCGATCATTCTCTTTGGCGGTCTGACGAAGAGCGGTCACTGGATTTTGGACCCGGTAGTCAAAGCCCTTAACGAGAGTGTATTACCCATTTGGAAAGATAAAGTAAAAGTGATGTTCTCTGACTTGAAAGAGGCAGATGCAGCCGTATTAGGAGGAAGTGCATTAGCATGGGAATAAAATATCAACTACCTGCCTGGCTCCAGCGCCTATATCCCGGTGCTGAGTGGCGCGGAGATACGACGCGAAAGGTTGTCTATCTCACGTTTGACGACGGTCCTATACCCGAAGTGACTCCGAAGTTATTGGATATATTAGAGCGCGAGAACGTACTCGCCACATTCTTTATGGTGGCAGATAATGTAACCAAATATCCGGAGATATATCACCGCGTAGTAGCGAATGGCCATCAGGTGGGCAATCATACCTATCACCATATCAAGGGAACCAAGTATAAGTTTGAGGATTATATAGCCGATGTGAAAAAAGCCGATGTGATACTCGGCGGAACCAAGCTATTCCGTCCTCCTTACGGTCGCTTGATGCCCAAACAGAAACTTGCCCTGCTAAACCGTGGCTACCGAATTATCCTATGGGATGTGTTGACCCATGATTACGATAAATCCTATTCTGCAAAGCAAATGGTGAAGATTGTGAAACGCTACGCACGCAATGGCAGTATCATCAATTTCCACGACTCTATTAAGTCGAACGAGCGAATGCTTGCCGCAGTGCCTGAAGTGATAAGTTATTTACGTAATGAGGGCTATACGTTTGAGACATTATAGTATTGTTTTTGTGCTCTTGCTGCTGGCAGGTTGTGCCAATCGTGGTATCGGTCCCCAAGGCGGTCCGAAAGACGAGACTCCTCCTCAAGTGGTCAAAGAGACTCCTGAAAACGGCACACTCAACTATCACGGTAAACGTGTGGAGATAGTCTTTAATGAGTACCTCCAGCTGGATGACGTGAGTAAGAATGTGCTCATCTCTCCCCCTCAACAGCATCCTCCTGAGGTGAAGGCTATCGGTAAACGTATTAACCTGACCTTTGAGGAAGAACTCAAAGACAGTACAACATATACGATTGATTTCGGAAACGCTATAGGCGACTTTCACGAGAAGAATATCCTCCACGGCTACACGCTATCATTCTCCACCGGCGATGTAATTGACTCTTTAGAGGTGAATGGCTATGTTGTTAATGCTGAGGATCTTAACCCTATTTCCGGTGTGATTATCGGTATTCAGGAGAATCTTGATGATACGGCATTTTCAACTATTCCATTTACCCGTGTAGGGAAGAGTACTGAAAACGGTCATTTCTACGTGCGAAATATTCGCGAGAACGACTACCGTATTTATGGTTTGGAAGATGTGAGCCGTGACTATATCTATCAGCCCGGTGAGGGACTCGCATTTACGGAAGAGATTATTCATCCTTTCTGCCACACGGAAGTGGAAGGCGATACCCTCTGGCGTGATACAATAGAGATAGTTCCGAATGATTCGTTAGGTTTTGATACAATAACGAATCGTTTAGTAGATAGTATTCGTTACGATACATATACGTACTATGAGCCCAATGACCTGATTCTGTGGTTCTTTAAGGAGGATAAGACTCGTCAGTACTTCCAGCGTTGCTTCCGTGAAAAACAACATTTCTTCCGATTGCAGTTTGGTGCTCCTCAAGACTCTCTTCCCGTTATTCGCGCTTTGCGTCCCTCCGAGGTAGATTCCACGAAGTCTGATTCAGCTTGGGTAGATTGGACGCAATATGCACTGTTACAGGCTAATGATGGTAAAGATACCCTTATCTATTGGCTTACAGACTCTGCTGTTATTCTTAACGACAGTCTTATTATGGAGATGACTTATATGAAGTCCGATTCACTCTATAATCTTGTGCCCCAGACTGATACGGTCTATGCAGTATATCGTGCTCCTCGAATCTCCGAAAAGGCCAAGGCTTTGATGGAGAAAAACAAAAAGCCTTCAGTGTTATCTATCCGTTCTAATGCAGGAGCTCGATTTGAGGTATATAATGACTTTATTCTTTCTTTCCAAACTCCAGTGAAAGAGTGGGAAAAAGACAGTCTGCACCTGTTCCACAAGGTAGATACCGTGTACCATCCGATTAAGTTCACGCTCGAACCCCTTGACTCGGCGTATCTGCGATTTAAGGTGGTTTATCCGTGGAAGCCGGAACAACAGTATGAACTACGTATTGATTCAGCAGCGTTCAGGGATGTGTATAACGTGGTTAATAAGCCAGATAAGCACCAGATGACGGTTAAGTCCTTAGAGGAGTATTCCACACTTACTGTAAAATTGACGACGTATGATACACGTGCCCGACTCCAACTGCTTGATGAAAAAGAGAATATAGTAAGAGAATTGCCAGCCTCTCCATCTGGTACGAAGTTCGAGTATATCGGTCCTAATACGTATTATCTTCGTCTCTATATTGATGAGAATGAAGACGGCAAGTGGACCACAGGCGATTGGTTGACCCGCCGTCATCCGGAACCGGTCTATTACTTTCCGTCCAAGTTGCCACTTCGTGCAAACTGGGAGTTTGAGGAAGACTTTGACTTTATGGCTATTCCGCAATTAGACAGTAAACCGCAAGAGTTACTCAAAGATGTCGCAAACCAAAAGAAGTGATAGTATTTTCTTGTGGTCTTTCTTATTTGTAGGTTTAGCCGTTCAAATTATTACCTACATTATATCGCCGCAATCTATAATCTCACTAATAAGCGGGATGTTAGGTATATGTTCCGTTATTTTGTGCTCACAAGGACGTATTCTGACATATGTTTTCGGCTTTGGTCAGATAGTGACTTATACGTATATCTGCTACACGGAATCTCTTTATGGCTTGATAGTGATCAATCTATACTATTTCGTGACGCAGATATATGGTATAATCATCTGGCGCGACCGACTCAAAGCGAACAACAGCGAATTGACAGATGTTGTACCTACCCGTAAGCTGTCTTACAAGACAATAGTGATACTCTTTGCAGCTATTATGATTATAGCCGGAGTAACGGGCCGGCTGTTATCCACCTATACAGACGACAGTCAGCCGTATTTAGATGCCTATACAACAATACCTGCGCTTGTTGCACAGGTACTGATGATTTTAGCTTATCGCGAGCAATGGTTTTTCTGGTTTTTTATTGATATTCTATATGTTGTGCTTTGGGCGCGTGCAGGCGATTACTGTCTATTCGCCCAACATATTTTTTGGTGTATCAATTGTGTGTATGGCTATCTGCGTTGGACGAAAGCACTTCAATCGCCCGCTTGAGTTCCTTGTCAAAACGCACCATATACGCACTACGTCCCTTCTGAAAGTAATATCTCTCTATGATTTCTGCACCGAGATACTCTTTCACTTCATCCAGATTACGTTGAATAGCCGTTTGAAAAGACGGCTTGAGTTGCGGTTCAATAGCTTTAAGTTGTGCAAGTGTGGTTGAGTCCAAATCCTCCATTTTAGCCATTTCCAACATATCGTGGAAATATTTACTCGTCTCGGTCTCGTAGGTAAATTTTTTGTTCTCCAAGAACTTATAGAAATCCTCTATCATCTCATCGGTGACCATAAATTCACCAGGAAGAGCAATGCTGTCGTGTTCGCGGCGGAACTTAACGGAGTAATCAAAAAACAGTCCCTTAGTGTAGAGCGTATATGTGATATCAACTTTAGCCGAGTCGTTTATTACAATATCCGGTAAGATGCCTCCAGCCGTATCTTTCGTCAATTTATGCCCCCGTTGCATTTCGGTATAGTCAATAGCTTGAATACAACGTCCTGAAGGCAAGTAATATTTACTGGTAGTTACCTTTAAATGCCCACCATATGCAATCGGACGCAGATTCTGGACTAATCCCTTACCAAAAGTACGTTGGCCAATGAGCGTAGCGCGCTTAAAGTCCTGTAAACTGCCACTGACAATCTCAGAAGCCGAAGCGGAGTTTTTATCCACCAGAATAACTAAAGGCAGGTCAGGGTAGGTAGGCTCAGCCGTTGTAACGTAGGAGTTATTAGCCGTACGGATTTTACCTTTTGTAGAAACAACTTCCACACCTTTGCCAACAAAATTGTTGACAATTCGTATTGCCTCCTCAATGATGCCACCACCATTGCTGCGCAGGTCAAAGACCAGACCTTCAATATGATGCGTAGCAACCAATTCGCTAAGCGCCTCTTTGAAATCATCTGCCGACCCATTTGTAAACTCACGGAAACTAATATAACCAATCTGTTTGTTATTAGAACTATCGAGCGGTAATACCGTGTAATAGTCCACCGGTTCCATATGAATATCCTCACGTGTGAATTCTCTCGTAATGGTTTGACCATCCCGTTCCAACTCTAACTTAACGATAGATCCGGGTTCTCCGCGTAGTAAACTGCTAACGTCCGATACTTGCTTATCTTTCGTAGATGTCCCATCCACAGAGAGGAGAATATCGCCAGCGAGCACGTCATTGAGCTGTGCCGGTTTGCCTTCATAGGGATTAGCAATAATGATTTTTTTATCGCGCTGTTGTATAATAGCTCCGATTCCTCCGTACTTACCGGTGGTAAGCATACGCAAATCGTCGTCCTTTTTTTTCGGGTAATAGACCGTATAAGGATCAACTTTGTGTAGCGCCTGATTGATAGCCGTCTCCGTGATAGTCTCATAGTCAAGTGTGTCAACGTAGTTCATGTCCAACTGACGAAGTACGTCGTTAAAGATAACTAACGATTCCTCTATCCTTCCTGTACGTGAATTTTGGGCATATGAAGGAGCTATCATCAAAGAGGATAGCAGCAGAATAAGTATATGTTTTCTAATATTCATTTATCTCAATTTATTAGGGACGTACGCGCTAACGTCTTTGTTGTAGGAGTATAGGTCACGAACAAGCGTAGAACTGATATGTGCGTACTCCGGTCGGGTGTATAACAAGATAGTCTCGATTTCCCCGAGTTCTTTATTAGCTTCCGCCATGTTTCGTTCATACTCGAAGTCTTGTACACAGCGAACGCCGCGCAAGATGAATTGCGCACCCACTTCTCTGGCAAAGTCAACCGTGAGACAATCGTATATACGAACACTTATACGAGGTTCATCTTTGAATATTTTACGGATAGCTTCCTCCCGTTCCCTGATGGGGAAGGTTTCTTTTTTGGCACTATTGCGGCCGATGCTAATTACGATTTCATCAAACAATTTAAGTCCACGATTAACAATATCATAATGTCCAATCGTAAAAGGGTCAAATGAGCCCGGAAAAATAGCTTTCTTCATGTTTTAATCATTTATAGTTTTTCTCTAAAGCGTCCGCTTGGCGGAAATTTATTTCAGGATAGCGATACATCTCATATAACTTTTCGCGCAAGAATGCTTCATCTTTGTTAGGAATATTGATAAGGGCAATGCGGCTTTCTATGTAGTTATCAAATTCTGTGCCACGTGTGAATATTTCGTAGCCAAGAAAGATTTGTTTGTCAATTTGTGCAGCAATGTTGTGCAGTAAATCGTTTTTTGTCATTCCTTCCAACTCCGCCCGATGGGCATCAATCCAATGGTTAATGCTTGGTGTCATGCGAAAGACCACTTTGCCTTTATAGCCATTTATCCCTGTTTTCATTGATAGGATATCGTCTTTTTTACTTTTTCGCCAGTTAGGATTATCGCGTTTGAGTTGCATTTCTGCAGCCTTGAGGAAATCGCAAGGATCGTATTCATAAGAAAGCGAAACAGGACAAATGTTGAGTACTTTAATTTGGTCAATCAAATCGTGGTTGTTCTCAGCAGAGAGTGTAAGCATCTTAAGGACAGAAGGTTGTGTACGGTCATTACCGTCCTTGGCGCGTCCTTCCCGTTGTGCCATCCAAATAGCTTTGCCGTGTTTGCGTAAGAGTTGGATATATTCGCTGAGCAGTTGGGAGCTTTGCATTATTTCTCGCGGGGAACCATTACGTTTGACCACAAACGTTCGCAAGAAACGGCATAATGGCTCAATCCACCATTTTCCGAACAGGTTATTACCGATACCTATATACGGGTGATGTCCATATCGAGGAATAAGTCTTACAGACAGATAGGCAGCATCCAGGACAATATCCCGATGGTTGGTCATGTAGAAGGCCCCTTGGCGAATGTCTCTCTCAATCGCCTTACGGCTCTGTGTAGCTGTCATATCCGGCAGTTGCAGATAATCTAACTTGAGTCCCTTGGTTTTAGTCCAGATATTAAATTGTATAGCCGGTAGAATAGTAAGGAAATCTACCAAATACACTAATCCACAAGAGCGATAAGCGCGTATATCTTTAAACTTGTCCATATTTATCCAAAGCGTCTTTTGAGGCTTCCCGATAGGCTACCATAAGCCCGCCTGTGCCTAATAGTGTGCCGCCGAAGTAACGAACGACAACTACTAAAATGTTATCCAATTTTTTTGCGTCAATAGCCCTAAGAATAGGCAGGCCTGCTGTTCCGTGCGGTTCTCCGTCGTCTTTGGTTCGCCATAAGTTCTCTCCTAACCGATAGGCATAGCAAACATGTCTGGCATCGTGGTATTTTTTCTTGTACCAAGCGATGCGCGATTTAGCATCTTCTTCGTTAGCAATAGGTTCCGCGAACGCGAGAAACTTGGAACCACGGTCTTTATATATTCCTTCAGCTACCACTCTTATTTGATGCCTAATTTCTTTTTGATGGGGTCGGGGATGGCATTTTTGTGTACGAGGATGTCGTTGGTTTTGTATTGCATAAATGCCTCCGTTACATACCAAATGCCATTATAGTCGGAACGTTTTGTACCCCATGAGTTTTTAACCAAATAGTATTTTTTGCCATTTTGGTCTTTAGCGATACCAAATATTTGCATGCCATGGTCATCCGTGTTTTCCCAGTTGTCAAACGCCTGTTGGCGCAGTTCTTGGGTAATAGTCATTTCAGGAAGCGGTTTTTTAGTCAGTTCGTCTTTTTTCTCCCTGTCGCTCAGTCCGAGCCAATGTGCCATGTCGCTTCCCGTCAGATCTGCTCCTTGATCAACATCCGGCATTTGTGCAATACCTTTGCGCGAGAATCCTAATTCGCTAACGTCAGCTCCCCAAGCCAGTGTGTATCCGTTTGTGATGGCATAATCGATAATAGTCATCATATCGCTCAGCGGCACGTTATACATCTGGTCCATACGCCAGTTATCGGGCACTTCGAGTGCGAATGTGGTGTAGAAGGGATGGTGCGTATAACTGGTGATGCTAACGTAGTCAGAAGCTTTCAGCCCTAAGGACTCTACAAATGATTGCGGCGAATAAGTCTCTCCTTTGTAGGTGAATGTCTCGGGGCATTGCCCGAGATAGGTATCATAAACAGCTTGGAGACCTTGCTTCCATACCGGAGTGAGTCTTTTGAGTTTGCCTGTAGTCAAGGATTTAACATATCCTCCTGCAATTGCGTCTAATTCCGCATGAACGGGTAGAGTGTCTGCGGCGGTTGTGCCATATTTGATACCGGGCATAGCTTCTTGAGGCACCAATCCGTAGTTCTGCATACAATAGATTACATCGTAAGCGCTTCCGCCAGCAGCAAACTTGACGTCTCCATACATTCTGATGCAGTATTCAGCGCGGTCCATCATCGTTTTGTTCACAACAAACATTTCACTCAGGTCAAACACTCCCTTACCCATTCTGATAAGTTCAGACTCAATAAAACCGATAGTAGAGAAAGCCCAACATGTTCCGCTGCGGTGCTGGTCCTTTACAGGCGTAATAGCAACACTATCAACGGTTGTGAATCGGAATCCTTCAATACTATCTTTTTCGACTTTTGTGGTGTCTGTTAGCACTTTGGTGGTATCTACTTGTGCAAATACGTTTGCACTCATAACTGCTAATGCAGCGAGGAAAAAACTTTTTTTCATATTGTTGTCTTTCAACTTTTTGTTCTATATATATTAATCAGGGAACTCCATGAGGTAGGCTTTTATAAAAGCATCAATATCTCCGTCCATAACGGCATTGACATTGCTGGTTTGATAATTGGTACGATGGTCTTTTACACGTCTGTCGTCAAAGACGTAAGAGCGTATCTGCGATCCCCATTCAATTTTTTTCTTTCCTGCTTCCACTTTGGCAGCTGCTTGACGGCGTTTCTCAAGCTCCAACTCATAGAGTTGACTTCTCAAGTGCCGCAATGCATTCTCGCGGTTCTTCGGCTGGTCACGAGTCTCTGTGTTCTCAATCACTATCTCGTCCGGCTGATTGGTTAGCGGGTTAATAAACTTATAGTGCAAACGAACGCCCGATTCCACTTTGTTCACGTTCTGTCCTCCTGCGCCGGAGCTGCGGAACGTGTCCCAACTCAAGTTTGCCGGATTAACTTCTATCTCGATGGAATCGTCAATAAGTGGCACCACAAACACGCTCGCAAAACTTGTCATGCGCTTACCTTGTGCGTTATAAGGACTCACGCGCACAAGACGATGCACGCCGTTTTCGCTCTTCAGATACCCATAAGCCATATCGCCTTCGATATTGAACGTCACGGTCTTTATTCCCGCTTCGTCGCCTTCTTGCAGGTTCTCTATCGTCACTTTGTAATCGTGCTTCTCGCAATACCGCTGATACATGCGCATCAACTGTTCTGCCCAGTCTTGTGCTTCCGTTCCACCTGCGCCGGAGACAATCTTTAGCACAGCCGGCATCTGGTCTTCCTCGTGAGAGAGCATATTCTTCATCTCGAGGTCTTCCACTTCCTGCAACGCCTTAGCATAAGCGGCATCTACTTCCTCTTCGGTCACCAAATCCTCTTTGTGGTAATCGAAAGCAAGTTGCAGCTCTTCCGTTGCCGAACGCACGCCTTCGTAGCCTTCTATCCAGCGCTTGATGGATTTCACCTTGCGCATCTGAGCTTCCGCAGCTTTCGCGTCATCCCAAAAACCCGGAGCTTGTGTATGCAACTCTTCTTCCTCCAGTTGAATACGCTTCTCGTCAATGGCTAAATACTGCTTTAATTTATCCGCACGCGTCTGAATATCTTTCAGTTGTTCTATTGTTATCATACTTCTTGTTAGCTAATTACTCCGCCAATGCTCCGTTCACTGTGAAAACGTCCTCGCCGCGATAAATCAGCAACTGACCGTTACGCAGCACTTTGCGAATCGGCATCACTTGTGTTCTGTCCGTCACGCTTTCTATTCCTTGTGGAGTGCTAAAATACCAATTAAAACTATAATTATTTTGGGCGTCTACGGCAGTTAAATTGCCGTAATCATCGTATGAGTAAACAGTAGTATAAATAGTACCGCTTTTGTAATCTTCTTCTACGGTTATCAAGCGGCCTGCACTGTTGTACGTACACGTACGTTCGTAAGTTACCGTTGCTTTCGCATTCATCCTCCGGAAGAAGATTTCGTTTCCATTGGCATCATAATAGGTTGCTGCAAAATCTACATTCTCCCATGTATTGGTACCTGTATTCCATTTTTGCTCATTTATTAAGATCTCTGTCTTACCTTCTTCCAAGTCGAGATATGCTGTTATATATTTTCTATAATTCTTCCAAGAGGAGTTGGAACTGTCCCAATCTGAATACAAGTGCAGTGTTTCCCGTCCTTGGGTATCATACTCATATTCGTCTTTGCGATAATTCTTCCATCCTCTATCAAGGTTCCAGTCTGAATTTATCTTTTTCGTTTTTAACCCTTGTGCATTGTATGTGAATTCGTTTTTATCTATATAAGTAGTTTTCCACGACTTCAAGTCCTCTTGATACTCATAATCAGTACTTAATGTCTCTTCCCCCTGTGCATTGTATTCGATTTCTCTTTTATATACTGGATGCCATGTGCCGGATACCAATTCAGAGTAAATGTCACGAGTTACACGACCTTGTGCATCGCGCGTAAATTCACTTTTCCAAGAATCATACCATTCTCCGGTGCTTGTGATCATTTCCTGCGCCACGCTCTCATAGTTTTGACCTTCTGCATTATACTTATAAAGGATTTGGAGTGACTTTAACTTAAGGGTAGTCAATTGCCCCTTGGAGTTAAAAATGTATGTAGCATACCCATCATCAGTAGTTCCAATGACGCTGTCTAACTGTAAATCCCCATAAATCTTCTCCGGATATATCGGCATGCCGTAATAGAAATTTGCTACCTTTGAATCCATTAAATCATAATTAAAAGAAATATCTTTTTTCACCGAAGCGGAAAGATTGAGCGTAGTGATTAATCCTAAAACTACAAATAGTAAATTTCTCGTTTTCATACATTTTTTAGCTGTTATATCCCATTGCCTCATCGGGTTATTATTAATATATTAGTTATCTGTTAATCCCTGTTATTCTTCTCTCACACAATTTAGCGCGCAAAAGTAATACTTTTTTTGCATATATGCAAATAATTATGCTAAAAAATGAAAAATGCAAAACAGATTTGCACATATCAAAAATAAGTTGTATCTTTGCCGCCGCAAATAAAAATTTACCATTATATATTTTTTTTTAAGTTGCGCCCGACACAAATTAGGGATTTTGTTATGAGAAAACTATTCCTTCTATTAACAGCCGTTTTGACAACAACGGTGTTGCACGCAGAGACCATCACCGGCAAATGTGGCGAAAACATGTCTTGGGAATTTAACACCGGCACCGGTGAACTCTTACTCATCGGTTCAGGCCCAATGGATGATTACGATTCTTTCAATGAAACCCCTTGGGCAAAATACAAATATCAGATAAAATCGATTCAGAATGACTCTCGAAGCCAATACACCACTATCGGCGATTACGCGTTTTCCGGATGCAATGAACTCACGTCTGTTGACTTGCCTAATACCGTTACCGATATTAAAGAGTACGCTTTCTTCGATTGCATCGTTATGACCTCTATTACCATGTCCAGTAGCCTCATAAACATTGAAGAGTGGGCTTTCGAAAATTGCGAGGGTTTGACCTCTATCACTATACCCGTCAATGTCAAAAGCATTGGAATGGGGGCTTTCCATAGCTGCAGCGGTTTGCAAACTATCCTTATTCCTGGCAGCGTCAAAACGATTGGAAATGGTGCTTTCGGTAGTTGCGCCCAACTGACCTCTATACATGTATCTGCTATCAACACTAATTTTAGCGCAGTAGGCGGGGTACTCTACAACAAAGACAAAACTATTCTCTACCAGTTCCCCGCAGGCAAGACCGGCTCGTTCGACATTCCTAATACCGTTACCGAGATTTTAGGTTATGCTTTCGACGGTTGCAGCGGTTTGACTGCAATCACGATTCCAAATAGCGTCACAAGCATTGGAGATAATGCTTTCTTTTGGTGCAGCAGTTTGACCTCTGTGACGATTCCCAATAGCGTCACAAGCATTGGAAACTATGCTTTCTTTTGGTGCGGCCATTTGACCTCTGTGACGATTCCCAATAGCGTCACAAGCATTGGAGATCATGCTTT